>VBIC01000086.1 GCA_005881425.1 Chloroflexota bacterium
TGATAGATGTTGGAGAGGGCCTCCTGGATGATGCGGAAGAGCGCGATCGAGATCTCGGGCGACAGCTCGTGCCCGCCGGTGGGACCGACCGAGGCCTCGACCGTGACCCCCGTGGCCAGCTGAAACTGGCGGCAGAGGTCGAGCACCCACTGGCCGACCTCCTTCTCCTTCATGATGATCGGCCGCAGCTGGTAGATGAAGGTCCGCATCTCGGAGAGGACATGGTTGGTCTGCTCGATGGCCCGTCTAAGGGCGGCGGCCGTGCCCTCCTGATCCTGGCCCACCAGGTCGAGGCCGTGCTCCAGGTTCAGGCCCAGCGCATAGACGTACTGCACGATCCCGTCGTGCAGGTCGCGTGCGATCCGGTTGCGCTCGGCCACCACCGCAATCTCGTTCCGCTGCTCCTGCACCTGGCCCTGCAGGCGAAGACGCTCCAGGCCGAGGGCGATCTGGCTCCCCAGCTCGTCGAGCAGTTCGACGGCAGCCTCGTCAGGGACCAGAGGCCCCCGGAAGCCGACCAGCAGGGCGGCGACAGCCTCACCCTGCCAGCGGATGGGCACGGCCGCCACCACGGCACATTCGATCTGGCTGAAGACCGACTCGGGGACGAGGGATGAAGTCCCGGGCTGGATCAGGAATGGGGCGGTGGCGTCGCGCAGGGCGCGACCGAGTGGATGCGCGTCGACCGGCTGGCCGCGCCAGGCCTCCCAGTCCAGGGTGCGGGCGGGCGCCCACTCACAGACCGACTCCACGACCCGGCCTCGCGAATCTGGCTGCACGATGACGGCGGCGGTGGCGCCCATGGCGAAGGCCACCTGTTTAACGGCTCGTTCCAGCAATTCCGGCGTGCTGACCGCCTCGCTGCAGGACTGCGCCATGAGCAGGAGAGCCTCCGCCCGCCGCCGAGAAGCGCGTTCGGTTTCGAAGAGGCGAGCGTGATCGATGGCCACCGCGGCCTGGCCGGCGATGGCCTCGACCAGGCGCTGGTGGTCGCCGGTGAAAGGCTCCTGGGCGGCCCTGACCAGGACGAGGGCTCCGAACACCTGGTGCCGGGCGCGCAGCGGCGCGGCCAGGACCGTCTGAGGGCGGCGGCCGGCGACGGTCTCCTTGTAGCGTGCATCCTTCGACGAGTTCGCGATCAGCGCCGTCGAGCCATGCTGCACCACCCATCCGACCACACCCTCACCGACCTTGAAGCGCTTGACCTCGGCCAGGGCGACGGGCACCCCCAGCGCGGCCTTGACCTGCAGCTCCTTACCCGAGGCGTCGCGCAGGAAAAGCGAGGCGGCGTCGAAGGCGACCAGCGTGTTCAGCTTCTCCAGCACCTCGCGGAGGGTCGCGTCGAGGTCGAGGGAGGTGCTCAGGGCCGCGCTCACCTGGGTCAGGAGCCGGAAGGAAGGAGCAGGCGTGGGCGCGTCGCCCGTCAAGACCCGAAGACGCGAGGGCGCCCCCGCAGAGCCTGTCTTCCCCGGCCGGCGCGACTCGGCGGCCATGCGTCGGAGTCTAGGGTGACGGTCCCGTGAAGTTCTATCGGAGAAGGCAGCGGTTGCCACGACGAGCCGGTAACGAGCCGATGACGCCAGGACGTCCTCGAGGCCGGCCGAGATCGAGCCGCTGGTCAAGAATGCCTCCGGCGGACCCACGGAGCGGGCGTTATGAGAACGCCCGCTCGATAGACTCTATCGTCGTGAGGCAGCGCGTAACCCTAGGCATCACGCTCCTGCTCCTGCTGGCAGCCTGCACACCGGTGCCCCGGGCGTCGTCCACGCCGGACGCTCGGGACTCCCTCAACCTGATGTTCGCGAACCGCTACTCGGCGGCCGCCACCCAGCTCCAGGACCGGATCCGGGTCCATCCTGACGACGCCCGGTCGCACGCCGCCTACGCGCTGCTGCTGAACTACGAGACGCGCCAGAAGTCGGCCCTGTCCGAGGCGCAGGCGGCCGCCCGCCTGGCGCCGCGGGACGGCTACGTGCTGACCGTGCTGACCCGAGTCCAGGACTGGAACAGCAACCTGTCCGATGCGGTACTGGCCGGCGCTCAGGCGGTGAAGGCTGCGCCCTCCTCCCCACTGGCCCACGCTTTCTACGGTGAGGCGCTGGCCGACACCGGCCGCTACCAGGACGCGGTGCGCGAGCTGACCAGGGCCGCCACGCTGGCCAGGACGGGCGCCGCCTACGACCGCGCCGAAACGGAGCGCGACTGGGCCAACTACTACCAGGACCGCAAGGACTACCAGCAGGCGCTGGCCCATTTCAAGCTGGCGGCCAGCGCCCAGCCGCGCTGGGTCGAGCGCCTCCTCGAGCTGGCCCGGTTCTCGATCAATCGCGGCGACCTCAGCGCCGCCACCGGCTACCTGGAGCGGACGGTCCAGCTCTCCCCGGACGACGCCAGCCTGCGCGAGCAGCTGGGGACGGTCGCCATCTTCGCCCAGGACTTCAAGGTGGCGAAGGCCGCCTACCAGGCCGCCCTACGGCTGCAGCCGCGTAACGCGCTCGACCTCTCCGTGCTGGGCGACATCGCGGTCGCGCTGGACCGCGATCCCTCGGCCGCGCTGGGCGACGAGCGGGCGGCGATCGCCGCCCAGCCCACGGACGCCGAGGCCGGCGCCTACCTGGTCGCAGTCCTCCGCTACCTGCAGAAGGACGAGGCGGCCGCGGTGGCGGCGGCTCAGCACTCGGTCGCGCCGTCCACCTCGAGCGGCGGGGCGGCCGCCTACCTGGACCTGGACCAGGAGGCGCTCAACCGGCAGGCGGCGGCGCTGGCGGCGGTCAACCATTACCGCGCCCTGGCCGGCCTGACTCCGGCACCCGCATCCTCGATCATCCACCAGGCGGCTCTGTCGCACGCCTTCTACACACTCTTCAACGGCGCCGACCAGCAGCTGCGCGACCTGGGCATCCACAACGAGGTCAAGGGCGACCTCGGCTACAGCGGCGACAACCAGCTGGCGCGGGCCGAACACTTCGGCTACGCGCCCCACTCGATGGGTGAGGTGATCACGCATCGCGACGACCCGCAGGGGGCCGTCACCGACTGGATCGACTCCGTGTACCACCGGCTGCCGCTGGTGCGGGCCGACCTGGTCGAGCTGGGATACGGTGACGCTTATCTGGACGCGCAACGGATTCAGGTAATGGACGTCTCCTTCCGGGAGCGTTCGACGGGCCGCATCGTCGTCTACCCGGCGGCCGACCAGCCAGGCGTGCCGGTCGCGTTCAATGGCAACGAGATACCGGACCCGGCACCCAACGCGACCTATCCGATCGGATATCCGGTCACCGCCACCTTCGACCGGCTGGCCACGGTGGCAATCAGCGCCTATCACTTCCGCGCTTCGACCGGGGGCGACCTATCCGGTTACGCGCTGCGCCCCACCGACCCGGACATGGAGAACTCCTTCGCCTTCATGGCGTCCACCCCGCTGGCGGCCAGCACGACCTACTCGATGGAGCTGCGGGGCACGATCAACGGCGCGCCCTTCGACAAGACCTGGCGCTTCACCACCGCCGCCGGCGCCCCGAGCCTGAACCCGCAGGCGTCGGCCAACGTGGCCCGCTGAACGGCTTCCACCGAAAGAGGGTGGCCGGCGGCCACCCTCCCTGACCGCGGTCGAACCGGCTCCTACTGGCCTTCCATGACCTCGTAGAGCTCATTGGCCGGATGGCCCGCCTTCTGATGCACGGCCGCCACCGCTTCCTTGTTCGGACCCTTAGCAAGACAGAAGACCTTTCCCGCCTTGGAGTCGAGCCAGTAGCGAACGTACTCGACGCCCGTTCCCTTCTGGGCTTCGACATCTTTCTGATGGGCCTCGGCAAGCTGTTGCGGCGTCACGTGCATCCCTTCGTGAACATCCATATACGTCGGCATGAACACCTCCTGGTCAGTCCTTTCCATCGACCTGTCGACCCATGGTAACGCCAAGCGCCACGCGGGGCCGGCCCCGTGCTGACGAGCTTGCCCGCCACAGGCGAGCTGCGTCATGCTGGTCCCATGGACGACCAGAGCGAGAAGGCGACGCCAGCACCGGAACCGGAGCCCGACGTCCGGGTCGACGACGAAAGGATCGGCGGCGCGGACGTCAAAGTCGGTCAAGGCGGAGTAGGCGAGCCGGACATCAAGCCGGCGGAGCAAGAGCCGTAGTCGAGACGTGCCGCCCGGCGGCTTGATCAGCCTAGGAGAGCCAGAAAGGCTGGGACCAGGCGCGGCCACCATCTGACGAGGCGAGCTCCACGCGCACGTAGCCCTCGTTACCGGATACGGTGTAGGCCGCGGTGGCACCGTCTCGCGACGCGAGCAGCCGGCCGTTGCGCCCGATGAAGCGGATCGCGACGCCCTGGTCGGTCTCGACCCGGATGGTGCGCCCATCGGCCCCCAGCTGGTGGAAGGCCGGACCGGTCGAGGCGTAGAAGGCGCCCTGCTGAATCGCGCTCAGCAGTGAGGCCAGGTCCGGGCCGGGAGCTGAAACGGCGATCCATGCCCTGGCCCTGGTCGCCGGGTCCTGGAGCGTGGTCAGGTCGTCCCCGGCGAAGGCGAAGACGCGCTGGCCGCGGCTGAGGAGGCGGTCCCAGAGGGAGGTGGCATCCGCTGCCTCGGGCTTTGTCTCCTCGAGTCGCGCGTCGTAGACCTCCAGGCCGAAGAGACGATGCAGACGCAGGACGTCCTGGTCGGAGACGGGCCGCTCGGGACCGCCGGGCGCGGCCAGGATGGGCAGGCCGCCGTCAGCGGCGATCCAGTCCACCGCGCCCTGCAGGCTGGTGGCGGGAAGCCAGTGGTCCATGTCCAGCGCCAGCAGGGAACCGAAGGGATAGGCGGCGGCGACCATCGGCACACCGGTCAGCGTCCGCGACCGGTACTCCTCGACCCAGGTGTAGGTGTTGAGGTCGCAGATCCCCAGGAACCCGTAGCCCCGGCCGGCGTAGAAGGCGCCGACCGCCTTGGGCAGGTCGTGTCCGGTACCGCGGAGCGAGGCGGCGTGCAGGTTTCCCCTGTACCAGCCGACGCTCAGCCCACCTGTGCGATAGGGGTCCTCGATCACCAGCCGGTGAGGGGACGCGGCCGGCGTCGGGCGGAGCCTGGCGGCGACGGTCGTCCCCAGCAGGCCCAGTGAGAGCAGGCAGAGGGCGATGACGATCAGAGCGGCCGGACCAAGAGGCCAATAGCCTCGAGCTCGTCCCGGACCCGGCGGCCAAGCGCTGGGGCCCCAGGTGTGTCGGAATGTACGCACAGGGTTTCAAACGTGACGGCGACTCGCACCCCGTCATCGGCCAGGACTTCACCCTGGGTGCAGAGGCGGCGGACCTGGTCGGCTACCTCGTCGGGCGATTCGATCACCGCTCCCGGATGCGAGCGCGGCAGCAGCGAGCCGTCCGCCCGGTAGCGGCGGTCAGCGAAGGCCTCGGCCTTGAAGGCGGCGTTGGCCCGGCGGGCCGCCCGCTCCATGGCGCTGCCCGCCCTTCCGTACAGGACCAGGGGCCGTGGATAGCCCGCGACCGCGCTGACGATGGCCGCGGCCAGCTCGAGATCGAGCTCGGCCTGGTTATAGAGCGCGCCGTGAGGCTTCACGTGGCGCAGGATCGACCCCTGTGCCACGGCGATCTCGTCCAGGACAGCGATCTGCGAGCGGATGAGGTCGACGACCTGGGCCGCGGGCAGGGACAGGGGCCGGCGTCCGAAATGCTCCCGGTCCGAGTAGCCGGGGTGGGCTCCGACCTGGACCCCGTGACGCTGGGCCAGGAGGACCGTCCGGCGCATGCTCTCCAGGTCTCCGGCGTGGCCGCCGCAGGCGATGCTGGCCGAGGTCAGCAGGGGGATCAGCTCGGCGTCGATCAATGGATCGACCTCACCGACGTCCGCGTTCAGATCGAGCGATCGCATGCGGCATCTCTCATCAGTCGAATCGTACGAGCCCGCAGGGCGAGTCGCGCTTTCGCGCGCAAGCGCCGGTGCCGGAGGTAGCGAGGCGCAGGGCAAGGCCGCAGCGTCAAATTTTGCTTGCGGCCGCCTCGCGGAGCTACCGGAGGCGCACCGGCGCGGATAAGATGAAATGAGCCCCTGATCGATCGACGGCCCAACCGCGGCCGCGCACGGAGGACGGGATGGCCAACGAGCGTCTTCGGTCCTGGCCGGTGGTCCGGCAGCTCACAGGCGCGGACCGGCTCGGCCTCTCTAGCGCCGTCCGGTCGCCGCGGTCCGACGGGCTCACACCCCGGACGAGCGAGGCGCGGGTGGTGAAGTCGATCTGCCCCTTCTGCGCCGTCGGCTGCGGCCAGCGAGTCTACGTCAAGGACGGAGAGATCGTGCAGATCGAGGGAGATCCGGACAGCCCCATCTCCCGTGGCAGGCTCTGCCCCAAGGGCGCGGCGACCCGGCAGCTGGTGAGCGGGCCGCTGCGCGAGTACCGCGTCCGCTACCGGGCTCCGCACAGCCGGGCCTGGCGCGCCCTGCCCCTGGAGCAGGCCATGGACATGATCGCCGATCGCGTCATCAGCGCCCGCAACGACCACTGGGAGGACCGGGACTCGGAGGGCCGCCTGCTCAACCGGACCATGGCCATCGGGTCCCTGGGCGGGGCCACTCTGGACAACGAGGAGAACTACCTGATCAAGAAGCTGTTCTCGGCGCTGGGGATCGTCCAGGTCGAGAACCAGGCTCGCATATGACACAGCTCCACCGTCCCCGGTCTGGGGACATCGTTCGGGAGAGGAGGCGCCACCACCTTCCAGCAGGACCTGGCCAACTCCGACTGCATCCTGATCATGGGCTCCAACATGGCGGAGTGCCATCCGGTGGGATTCCAGTGGGTGATGGAGGCCAGGCTCAAAGGCGCGACCGTGATCCACGTCGATCCCCGTTTCACCCGGACCTCGGCCAACGCCAGCTTCCACGTCCCGATCCGGGCCGGCAGCGACATCGCCTTCCTGGGCGGGATCATCCACTATATCTGCGAGCGTGACGCCATCTTCCGTGACTACGTGGTCGCCTACACCAACGCAGCCACCATCCTCCAGGACGATTTCAAGGACACAGAGGACCTGGACGGACTCTTCAGCGGGTGGGACCCTGAAAAGCACTCCTACGATCCGGGCAGCTGGCAGTACAAGGACGTGGAGATGCATCCCTCGGCCGGCCAGCGGGAGGCGCCCGGACCATCGGCCGGCGCCGATCGCTTCGGCGGCCACGGCGGGCTGCTGGCGCACGGAGATCCACCCCACCGCGACCCGACGCTGCAGCATCCGCGCTGCGTCTACCAGATCCTGAAGCGCCACTACCAGCGCTACACGCCAGAGCTGGTCGAGGAGACCTGCGGGGTCCCGCGGGCTCTGTTCCTGAAGGTGGCCCAGGCGCTGGTCGACAATTCGGGTCCGGATCGGACGTCGTCCTTCGTCTACAGCGTGGGCTGGACCCAGCACACCGTCGGCGTCCAGTACATCCGCACCGCGTCCATCATCCAGCTCCTGCTGGGCAACATCGGACGCCCGGGGGGAGGGATCCTGGCCCTGCGCGGGCACGCGTCGATCCAGGGGAGCACGGACATCCCGACTCTCTACGACATCCTGCCCGGCTATATCCCGATGCCGCACGCGCACGAGCATCCTTCCCTGGACGAGTTCGTGGGCCGCGACGCGGCGCGAACCGGCGGCTGGGGTCGGATGAAGCCCTACCTGGTCAGCCTGCTCAAGGCATGGTGGGGCGAGCACGCCCGGCCCGACAACGACTTCGCCTTCTCCTACCTGCCGCGCATCAGCGGCGACCACTCCGCCTATCAGTCGGCTCTCGACATGCTGGACGGGAAGGTCAAAGGCTATTTCCTGTTCGGGGAGAACCCGGCCGTCGGATCGGCCAACTCCAGGCTGCACCGGATGGCGCTGGCCGGCCTCGACTGGCTGGTGGTCCGCGACCTGGTCGAGATCGAGAGCGCGGCCTTCTGGTACGCCTCGCCCGAGATCGAGTCGGGCGAGCTGAGCACGACCGACATCAAGACCGAGGTCTTCCTGCTCCCGGCCGCCGCCCACACCGAGAAGGACGGATCCTTCACCAACACTCAGCGGCTGCTGCAGTGGCATCACGCCGCGATCGAGCCCCGGGGTGACGCCCGCTCCGACCTGTGGTTCACCTATCACCTGGGCCGCATCATCCGGGAGAAGCTGAAGGGCTCAGCCGAACCCAGGGACCGGCCGGTCCTGGAGCTGACCTGGGACTACCCGCTGAAGGGTGAGCACGGAGAGCCCTCGGCAGAGGCCGTCCTGAAGGAAGTCAACGGCGTCGACGCCCAGGGCAAGCCGGTGAGCGGCTTCCTGGAGCTCAAGGACGACGGATCGACCGCCTGCGGCTGCTGGATCTACAGCGGCAGCTTTCGGGACGGCGTCAACCAGACCGCCCGGCGCAAGCCGGGGCGAGAGCAGACCTGGGTGGCCCCGGAGTGGGGCTGGGCCTGGCCCGCCAACCGCCGCCTCCTCTACAACCGGGCCTCCGCCGATCCCCAGGGCAGGCCCTGGTCGGAGCGCAAGCGCTACGTCTTCTGGGACGAGGAGAAGCGCCGCTGGACGGGCGAGGACGTGCCCGACTTCACGCCCGACAAGGCACCCGACTACGATCCGCCCGAGGGCGCGACCGGCGACGCAGCCCTCCGCGGCACCAGCCCCTTCGTCATGCAGGCGGACGGCCAGGGCTGGCTCGTCACCCCCGCCGGGCTAAAGGACGGACCGCTGCCCACCCACTACGAGCCGCACGAGAGCCCGGTCGGCAATCCGCTCTATGGACAGCAATCGAACCCCACCCGCCAGCTCTACCGGCGGGCGCTCAACTCCTACAACGAGAACGGCGCCGCCGAGCGCTATCCCTTCGTCATGACCACCTACCGCCTGACCGAGCATCACACGGCGGGCGGGATGTCGCGCTTCCTTCCGGTCCTCTGTGAGCTGCAGCCGGAGATGTTCTGCGAGGTCAGCCCGGAGCTGGCCCGGCTGCGCGGCCTCACGAACGGAGGCTGGGCGACCATCAGCAGCGCCCGCGCCGCGATCGAGGCCCGGGTGCTGGTCACGGAGCGGGTCAAGCCGCTGACGGTGCGGGGCCGCGCCATCCACCAGGTCGGGCTCCCCTATCACTGGGGATACCGGGGCATCTCGCGCGGCGACGCGGCCAACGACCTCTTCCCGCTGGCGCTCGACCCCAACGTGCACATCCAGGAAGTCAAGGCCGCGACCTGCGACATCCGTCCCGGGCGGAGACGCCGCTGATGGCGGTGGTCTCGGGGCCGCCGCCCTATCCCGACACGCGCGTGGCCCAGCCGCGTCCCGGCCAGGCGGTCGGCTTCTTCACCGACTCCAGCATCTGCATCGGTTGCAAGGCCTGCGAGGTGGCCTGCAAGGAGTGGAACCACGTGCCTACCGACGGCTTCAACTTCCTCGGCTCCTCCTACGACAACACTGGTGAGCTGGGCGCGAACACCTGGCGCCACGTCACCTTCGCCGAGCGGCCGGCGGCGCCCGGCGGCGGGGATGGCCAGATGCGCTGGTTGATGAACTCGGACGTCTGCAAGCATTGCGCCAGCGCCGCGTGCCTCGAAGTCTGTCCGACCGGGGCGTTGATGCGGACCGAGTTCGCGACCGTGGTCGTCCAGGAGGACGTGTGCAACGGATGCGGCTACTGCGTGCCGGCCTGCCCCTTCGGCGTGATCGACCGCCGGGAGGAGGACGGGCGCGCCTTCAAGTGCACCCTCTGCTACGACCGCCTCAAGGGCGGGATGCAGCCGGCCTGCGCCCAGGCCTGCCCCACGCAGTCGATCCAGTTCGGTCCGATCGAGGAGCTGCGCACCCGGGCCCGCCGCCGCCTGGAGCAGCTGCGGCAGGAGGGGCGCAAGGAGGCGCGCCTCTACGGCGTGGACGGCAGTGACAACGAGGTGGGCGGGCTCCATGCCTTCTTCCTCCTGATGGACGAGCCGGGGGTTTACCGGCTCCCGACCCGGCCGGCCACCACGACCCGCGACCTGCCCGCGATGTGGAAGGCGGCCGCGGCGGCGGCCGGCGCGCTGGCGGCCGGTGTGCTCCTGGCCTTCGCCGGCAAGGGTCGATGAGCTCGAGCGAGGGCCCCTTCCTCAAGGCGCCGCTATGGAAGCCGGAGATCGGGGCCTACCTCTTCAGCGGCGGCCTGGCGGGGGCCTCGGCGGTGCTGGCCTTCGTCGCCCGCAGCCGCGGCAACCACCGCCTGGCCCGGCGCGCGCTCCTGACGGCCGCCGCCGGCGCCGCGGTCAGCCCGCCGCTGTTGATCTCCGACCTGGGCCGCCCCGAACGCTTCCACCACATGCTGCGGGTCTTCAAGGTGACCTCGCCCATGAGCGTCGGGACCTGGCTCCTGAGCGGCTTCGGGGCCGCGATCGGCGTGGCCGCGGCTTCGGAGGTCCTGGGCGTTCTGCGTCCGGTGGGGCTGGCGGCGGAGGGCGCCGCCGCCCTGCTCGGGCCGGGGCTCGCCACGTACACCGCGGTCCTGCTGACAGACACCGCCGTCCCCGCCTGGCACCAGGCGCACCGAGAGCTGCCCTTCGTCTTCGCCGGCAGCGCGGCGGCGAGCGCCGGCGCGGCGGCCGCGATCCTGACCCCGGCGGAGGCGGCTCGCCCGGCCCGGCGGCTGGCGGTGCTGGGGGCGGCGGGCGAGCTGGCCGCGGCGGCGGCGATGAAGCGCCGCCTTGGGGCGCTGGCGCAACCCTACGAGCGGGAGCCGGTGCGCCGCCTGGATCGCATGGCCCAGTCGTTAAGCATCACAGGGGCGGCGATCCTCGGCCTGCTGGGCCGGCGGCGCCCGGCCGCGGCCCTGGGCGGCGCCTTGGTGCTGGCGGGGTCGATCTGCCAGCGCTTCGCCATCTTCCGCGCCGGGTTCGACTCGGCGCGGCCGAGATAAGCTCTCTCTAAGCCGGGTCTCAGGTCGGCGTCACGTTCCATCGGTAGCGTGTCAGGCATGGACGTTCCCGCTGGGCCGACGGCTCCCAGCCCGCCCATCGCTCCCCTCTGGAGGCGGCCCCTGGCGCGCCGGACGGCCCTCGCCGCAGGGGCCGCCGGAGCGGCAGGCCTGGCGCTGGCGGCGCTCTGGCGAAGCGGCGACCTGACCCACGCCCTGGAGCACGTCCAGGACCTGACCCACGGCGACTCGCAGCCGTTCACGAGCCAGCGAGTCAAGGTGGCTCACCTCCTGCGCCGCGCCGGATTCGGCGCCACGGCGGCCGAGCTCGACCGCTACGCGGCGATGGGAGCCAGCGCGGCCACCGCGGCCGTCCTCGCTTATCAGACCACCTCCAACGCAGCCCTCGAGGCCCAGCTGCCGGCGGTCGACCCCACCGGGCTGGCGAGAGGCGCGGCGTCGGCTTCGAAGCTGCAGTCCTGGTGGCTGCAACGGATGGTTGGAACCGCCCGGCCGCTGGAGGAGAAGATGACCCTCTTCTGGCACGGCCTGCTGACCAGCGGGCTCGACAAAGCGGGTCCCGGCCAGCTCTACGTCCAGAACCAGCTCTTCAGAACCCACGCGCTGGGCAACTTCGACGACCTGCTCAAGGCGGTCTCGAAGGACCCCGCGATGATGGTCTACCTGGACACGGAGACCAACCGGGTGGGGCGGCCGAACGAGAACTACGCCCGCGAGCTGATGGAGCTGTTCACGACCGGCATCGGCCATTACACGGAGGACGACGTGCGCGAGTCGGCGCGAGCCTTCACCGGCTGGACGCTGGGCCGGGGCAACGTCCGCGCCTCGCTGCAATCCACCTTTAAGCCCCGCCTCCACGATCCCGGGGTCAAGACCTTCATGGGTCGAAGCGGCGCCTTCAACGGCGACGACATCGTGGACGTGCTGGTGCCGCTGCGGGCCACCGCGGAGCGGCTCTGTACCAGGCTGTTCACCTTCTTCGCCTATCCCAACCCGGAGCGCGCGATCGTGCAGCACCTGGCCGACACCTTCCAGCAGAAGCGCTACAACGTGGGCGCGGTGGTCAAGGAGATCCTGGGAATGGACGCCTTCTACGCGCCGAAGGCGTATCGCGCCATGCCCAAGAGCCCGGCCGAATACGTGGCCCAGATGATCCGCGGACTCGGGCACAGCGGACCGGCCGGGCTGCCCGCCGCGGCCGCGGCGCTTGCCCAGATGGGGCAGGTGCTCTTCTACCCGCCCAACGTCGCCGGGTGGCCGGGCGCCAGCTCCTGGATCAACAGCTCCGCGCTGCTGACGCGCCTCAACTTCGCCAACTCGGTGGCTGGCCTGGCCTCCACCGGCGCGGCCGGCAAGACCCTCGACCAGATGCTCGCCACCTTCGTCGATTCCAACGTCACGGCCTCGACCCGGAGCGGGCTGGAGCAGCTCGCCTCGACGCACGGCAACGACCCGTCGACCCTCCTCTATTTCGTCCTGGCCACGCCGGAATACCAGTTGAACTGAACCCACGGAGCTGAGAACACCATGTTCACCCGACGCGACTTCCTGAGGCAGGGCCTGCTGCCGGTCTTCAGCGGATCATCGGTGCCCGCCGTCTTCGCCAACGGTGTCTACGCCGCGGCCGCCGACTCACCCAACGCCGCCCGCAGCGACCGGATCCTGGTCCTGGTCCAGCTCGCCGGCGGCAACGATGGCCTCAACACCGTGATCCCCTTCCAGGACGGCGCCTACCACGACGCCCGTCCCACCATCCGCCAGGAAACCGGCGTGCTCCCGCTCAGCCCGACCCTGGGCCTCCACCCCAATCTGAAGTTCCTCAAGCAATCCTTTGACCAGGGGCGGCTGGCCATCGTCCAGGGCGTGGGCTATCCGAACCCCAACCTGTCCCATTTCGCGTCGATGGCGATCTGGGAGAGCGCGAGCGTCCGCGGCGGCATCGGCGAGGGCTGGCTGGGGCGGTACCTCGCCTACCTGGACCAGGTCGGTGAAAGCCCCAACCACGCGCTCGAGGGAGTGAGCGCGGGGCCTCTGGTAGCGCCCGAGCTGCGCTCCAGCGCACCCGTGACCACCCTGACCTCGCTGCGGGCCTTCCAGCTCCAGCCGGTCGGCGAGCACGGCACGGCGGTGGACGCGGAGAATCCCCTGATGCGTTTCTACGGCGCCTTCAAGGCCAACGCTCCCGCGCCCTACGGCGCGCTCCTCGACACCACGTTGCAGGAGGCGCTGCGCGCGTCGCACGCGCTGCAGGCGACCGACCGCAGCTACCAGGCGAAGGCCACCTACCCGGCCCAGAGCCCGATCGCGAGCTCGCTCAAGCTGGTGGCGGAGACGATCGTCTCGGGACAGGGGGTGCGCGTCGCCCACGTGACCCTGGGCGGCTTCGACAACCACGCCCGCGAGAAGGCGGTGCACGACCGGCTGCTGCAGGACCTGGACCAGGCGCTGAGCGCGTTCATGCAGGACCTGCAGGGCCAGGGCGTGGCCGACCGGGTCCTGGTCATGACCTGGTCGGAGTTCGGGCGCCGGGTCAACGAGAACGGGAGCGCGGGCACCGACCACGGCACCGCCGCCCCCATGTTCCTGCTCGGAGCGCCGGCCAGCGGCGGTCTCTACGGCGAGACTCCCAGCCTGCAGTCGCTGGACAACGGCAACCTGAAGTTCACCACCGACTTCCGCTCCGTCTACGCCACCGTGCTCCAGGACTACCTGCAGGCGCCCGCCTCGGACCTGCTGGGCGGCAACTTCGAGACCCTCCCACTGCTGAAGACGTAGCGACTCGACTCAGATACCTGTCGCGCAGGAAAAGTGAAGCTGACCCGGCATCGTGAAGGTAAGCCGACTTTGCCATCTCGACGGTGCGCCCATCCAAGGCTCATCGACCGGCATCAGGAGGTCATCGCCGTTGGGTTTTCGCGGTTGGCCTCGGCACGGCCAACCATCAAGGCAACTCCGTCGTTCATGTTGATGGGAACCAGTCGCACGTCTGGGTGTTGCTTCGCCCACACGCGAAAGACCTCGTCGGCGAAGCCCTGGCCAACTGACTCCACCTTATCGAAGTCAATTTGGACTTCCGAGAAGCGCTCGAGTCCTGCTAGCAGGCGCTTGGCTTCCGAGCGGCTAACGAACGACGAGCCACGCTCAAAGAGCTTCACGCGGCCAGTTGTACGGCTGAACTGTAATTCGTCGTCCGTATAGGCCTTAAAGACGTCCTCGAGACGCCGCGTGGTCCCAGGATCGACCTCAAATGCGGCAAGCGTCCCGGGCACATAGGAGCTGGCGCCCGTGGCGAAGTCGCCTCGGCGGTTGTCCACGGTCCATCGAAGCCTGCTGGCCTGGAGGTCAAAGTAGTCGACGGCCCGGGATGTGAAGAAGAGACCCTCGCCGCTATGCCGGTTTGGTTGGGTCGTGACCTTGCCTTTGGTCAGTTCTGCGAGCGCGGACCGATGATCCGGTAGGCGCAGGTCATGCCGTATGCGCTCAAACGCTCCAATTCCGTTGTCTCCGACCTGGGCACGGATTAGGTCCGCTCCCGGTTCCCATCGCACCGTTACCGTGGTCCCGCCGGAATGGTCGATGGCATTGTTGAGCAATTCCGTAAACGCATACCTGGCGATGTCGACCGCCTCTTTCGTCGCGCCTCGGACGGGAGCCTCTGCTTGGAGACGATCCCAAACGGTGTGCTCCTCTAACCCCTCGATCGGCAGCTCCAGCGCGACCGTTCGCTGATGGCGTCGATCAAAGGCCGCTCTCGTTTCGGCAAGATCGAACAGACGGTGTCCACCTCGTGTGAGTCTGTGAGGCAGCACCCCCGCGTTCGCCAGCTTGCGGACGTAACTCGGGGACACGCCGAGTTCCCTGGCGACCTCCCCAAGGCGAGCGGAGCGGAGTGGAGAATCTTTGCCTAAATCCACACTCATGTGCTCGCTATTATAGTCAACTCAGTGTAGATTCAATCAGTAATTGCACTCCGGTTTCCGGTTCCCCCCGCAAATCCACTCTGATCGTCCCCCGGAATCTACACCGGGCGCCGGGAATCTCCGATCTCGGCCCAAGAATCCACACCACCCCCGTACGCGGTACCGGTGGTCAGGATGATCTCCCATGGGCCCACGGATGCAGCCGCGGAACGAGCAATTCTTCACGCCTCAGCAGCCACGGCCGTCGACCGCGGTGTGAGTCTTCGTGCTCAGCCCGCCGCGCATCTGCCGAGACCGTGATCGCCCGGTTCGTCCCTGCGGCAGGGCGAATTCTTGTCATTCAACCGAGTGGGCTCTTCGAGCCGCGCACGATCCTGCCGAAACAACACGTTTGGCGCGGTGGCCGAGTGCTGATGCGCTTGCACGATCGAGGAATCGACCGACACCGACCAAGCAGGCATCTCCTCTTGAACAGGCGGTGCCTCCAGAAGGCCTTTAGGCGCCGCGCCCAAGAACGGCCGGTTGATTTCTGCCGCCCGGTCCATAGGCGCCGGAGGGAAGAGGCGGGGAAAATGACGGGCGATGAAGGTCAACGCCGGGGACACGGCCTGGGTCTTGGCCGCCTCGGCGCTGGTGATGCTGATGACGCCCGCGCTCGGCTTCTTCTACGGCGGGCTGGTCCGCCGCAAGAACGTCCTCTCCACCATCATGCACAGCTTCTTCATCCTCTGCCTGATCAGCGTCCAGTGGGTGCTCTGGGGATACAGCCTGGCCTTTGGACCCGACCACTGGGGTCTGATCGGCGGCCTGGACTGGGCGGGGTTCAACCACGTCGGCTTCAGCCCCAACCCCGACTACGCGGCGACGATTCCCCACCAGGCCTTCGCCATCTTCCAGATGATGTTCGCGGTGATCACCCCGGCTCTGATCACGGGCGCCTTCGCCGAGCGCAAGCGGTTCAAGGCCTTCGTACTCTTCTCCCTGCTCTGGGCGACCTTCGTCTACGACCCGATCGCCCACTGGGTCTGGGGCGCGGGCGGATGGCTGCACAACCTGGGCGCGCTCGACTTCGCCGGCGGGACCGTGGTCCACATCAGCTCCGGCGTGTCGGCGCTGGTGGCCGCGCTGGTGCTCGGCCGCCGCCTCGGCTTCGGACAGGCGAAGTTCGAGCCGCACGACAGCACCATGACCGTGCTCGGCGCCGCCCTCCTGTGGTTCGGATGGTTCGGCTTCAACGCGGGCAGCGCGCTGACCGCCGGCGGGCTGGCCACGAGCGCGTTCCTGGTCACCAACACGGCCGCCGCCATGGGCGCGCTCACCTGGATGACGGTGAGCTGGTGGCACAAGCAGCAGCCGAGCGTGACCGGGGCCGCCGCCGGGGCGGTCGCGGGCCTGGTGGCCATCACCCCCGCCTCCGGCTTCGTCAACGTCATGGGGTCGATCGTGATCGGCTTCGGCGCCGGCGTGGTGTGCTACGTCGCCATCCACTTCCGCGAGAAGGTCCACGTCGACGACGCGCTCGACGTCTGGGCTGTGCACGGGATCGGCGGCACCTGGGGCGCGATCGCGACCGGGCTGTTCGCGACCGTCGCGATCAACAGCGGGGCGGCCAACGGCCTCTTCTACGGCAATCCCCGGCAGCTGCTCGTCCAGCTGCTCGCCGTCGCCGCCTCCTGGGCCTACTCGGCGGCCGGCACGTTCGTCATTCTCAAGATCGTCGACCGCTTCGTCAACCTCCGCGTGGAGGAGGAGGAGGAAGTCCTCGGCCTCGATCTCTCCCAGCACGGCGAACCCGCCTACGCACGGCTCCTGAAGGAGGACGCATGAACACGCTCGACGCCACCACGATCCTCGCGACCCTTTCCTGCGCGCTGGTCTTCGCCGCCTGGCTGGTCCTGCCTCACCGCGCGGCCAC
>VBIC01000128.1:0-10662 GCA_005881425.1 Chloroflexota bacterium
GGTCCTGCTCCTGCAGCAGTGGGTTCACGACGTGACTTCCTGGGAGTCGCTGCCGGAGGCCTCACAGGCGAAGGTCATAGGGCGGACCAAGCCGGAGAGCGTCGAGCTGGATCCTCAACCGCCCGATTCACACGTGGCGCGCACGGACCAGGAGGTCTTCGGCAACATCTTCCGCCGCAACATGCCCTACGGGACCGTGAGCAGCCACGGCACGATGTTCGTCGGCTTCAGCTCGGACCAGCGGCCGCTGAAGGCCATGCTGGAGAGCATGGCCGGCGTGGGCGGCGTCCGCGACGCCCTGACCCGTTACACCAGGCCCCTGACCGGCGCCTATTACTTCATCCCCTCGACGGAAGCGATTCGCCGCTTCAGCAGCGTCAGCGCGCCGGGCTGAGGCGATCGGCCCTGAGTCGCCGTTCGGGGCAAAGTATCCAGCCGTCGCACCCCTCCAAGCTGAGCCCGCTTGGGACAGCTTGCATGGTACCCTGGCCCTGAGCTGTTCGTACTCGGCCGGCAGCATCATTGGACGGGAGTGATGGGATGAAAACCTGGTTCCTGAATCGCAGAGGACTGGCCGTCACCCGGGTCGCGGTCGGCGCCTGCCTGGTCGTGGGCCTGTCGCTCGGGTCGCAGACCGGGGCGGCGGCCAGCCCGACTCCAGGCTACAGCCTGGCCAACGTCGGAGCCTACGGCGGCGAGCCCTCGGTCGTCTCCGACAGCCTGGGCCAGCTCTACGACACCACTCCCAGCGGAGGCACGATCACCTACACCTCGACCACCCTGGGCAAAACCTGGACCAGGGTCACCACCGCCGACCCCAGCAGCGGCGACGACTGCCTGGCCACCGACCAGTCGAACGCGGTCTATCTCTGCAACCTGGCCGGAAGCCAGGGCGGCGTGGCTCCGCTGCAGGCCGACGTCTGGAAGTCGGTGGACCACGGTAACACCTGGAGCCACGGGGCCGGGGCCATCCCTCAGTGCGGTACCAGCTGCTCTCCGTTCGGCGTCGACCGTGACTGGGTCGCTGCCTCGATACCCGCCGGGGGCACGACGAGCACCGCCGAGGTCGTGCTCATGTACCACGACTTCTACGGGCCCAGCCAGATCTGGGTCAACATCTCGCACGACGGGGGCGCGACCTTCGGGGCGCCGCAGGAGGTCCTGACCAGCCCGGCGGTCACGCCGGGCGCGGTCACCGGCACCCTGGTGGCCCAGGGCTACACCTTCTGCAACACGGTGCCGGCCGGGGTCCAGATCGTCAAGCCGGGTCTGCCCGACGCCGGACGCATCTTCGTGGCCTGGATCGCTGCCGACCTGCCTACGAACGCCACCGGCTGCAACATCACGATGGCCCAGCCCTTCCACACCCTCTGGGTCTCGTACTCGGACGACAAGGGGGTGACCTGGACGCCCCAGCAGGCCTTCGACGCCGGGATCGGCCACGACGCGTCGTCGCCCTTCGCCGGCTTCACCATCGACGACCAGGGCAATCCCTACTTCGGGTTCGCCAACAACCTGACCGCCAATCCCGCCACCTGCTCGGCGGAATCGACCGCGGGAACGGTGCAGTCCGACCCGTCCTGCGAATACGACATGTTCGTGGTCTGGTCACGCGACGGAGGCACGACCTGGGACGGCGGCGGCGGCCTGATCAGGGGCAGCGCGGCCAGGGCCTATCGGGTCAACTCGCCGCAGGAAACCGGGACCCACTGGTTCCCGACCATCGCCGCCGGCGACCCGGGCCAGGTGGACGTGGCCTACCTGCGCACCACCGAGATCCTGCCCACCGACCCGCTGGGCAAGGCCGACCCGGGCGGCTGCGCCGGGCCGGGGCCGGGCAACGGCAATCCCACCACCTATCCGCCGCCCTGCAAATGGAACCTCTACGCGGCCCAGTCGACCAACCTGAGCTCGAGCCCGGGGAGCGCAACCTGGAGCACGACTCAGATCACGACCACGCCGATGCACGTCGGCGACATCTGCAACCTGGGTATCTTCTGCGTCGCGCCCAGCTCCAACCGCAACCTGCTCGACTTCATCATGGAAGCGCTCGACCCGCAGGGCTGCGCCCACATCGGCTACGCCGACGACAACACGGTGAACATGCTGCGCGCGGCCAACCAGACGTCAGGGCCCTGCATCATCGGCCATCACCATGCATAGACCGTGGACCAGGAGGATCGCGCCCCGGACCTAGAACCCGCTTGAGCCGGCTGCTGCGTCCCAGGCTGCTGATTCCCCTGGCCGCCGGCGTGTCAGTGGTCGCGGCCCTGGTCGGCCTGGCCGACATGGGCAAGGTGCTGGTGGCTCTGCGCGGCTTCCGGGCGGTCTACGTCCTCCCGATCGTGGCCCTGATCGTCGGCTACAACCTGGTCCGCGGCCTCCTCTGGTATTACCTGCTCCAGCGGGTGGACGTCCGCCCGCCGTTGCGCACCGTCGTCTTCAGCTACGCCGTCGGAGAGATAACCAAGTACTCACCGGTCGGCAACTACGTCCCCAACTACCTGCTTCATCGCATTCGAAGGGCGAATTTCGGGCTCTCCTCGGCCGCCACCACCTACGTGCCCTACAGCGAGATGGCGATCTGTCTCCTGGCGCTGCTGGCCCTGGGCCTGGACCACTGGACCTGGCTGCGCCCGGCCATCCTGGGCGGGCTGGCGCTGCTGGCCCTCTCCGCCACGACGGTGGTCCGCCTGGGGTGGAAGCCGCCGCTTCCCCGAATCCTGCGCCGGCGTGCCGTGCTGGAGCAGCTGCACAGCTTCCTCGAGGCGTCGAAGGCCCTATTCCGGCCCCGGGTCCTGATGGTCACCGGCCTGCTGGGCGCTACCTACCTGCTGGCCGCGGCCGGCGCCCTGCTGCTGATCGCTCGCGGCTTCGGCGTCACCAGCCTCAGCCTGCCCTCCGCGGTCGCCGCCTTCTGCTTCAGCCTGCTCCTGACCCTGGTCGCACCGCTGCCCACCGACGTCGGCGCCCTGGAGCTGAGCGGTACCGGCGCCCTGCTGGCGCTGGGGGTTCCGGGCGCGCGGGGGGTCGCCATCATGCTCTTCAACCGGCTCTTCACGGTGGGGGTGGCGCTTGCCGCCGCGGGCCTGGTATCCCTGCTCTTCCCGCAGCAGCTGAGCGCAGCCATGGCCGACCGGCGGATGCCGGCGGTCTGACCACCGCCGGTAGGAGACCCGGCGGGCTGGACTCAGTTGTGGTGACAGGGGAAGCAAGGCAAATCCTGATTCCGGCGCGTGTCTTGTGCCGCGCGGGCGCCGGATGCATGATTGGGTCACGGAGTGGAGGACTCCGGGAAAGGGCTGAATGCCACGCCGCCTGCTGCGTGAGCCGCACCTGCTCGCCCACGAGCTGAGGACGCCGCTGAGCGTCATCTCCGGCTGGTGCTCGCTGATCCGTGACGGTGACGTGCGCCCGGACGCGACTCCAGAAGAGTGGGAGAGAGCGATGGCCGCCTGCGAGGAGGCGGTGCAACGATTGAATGTCATCATCAGCCAAGCCTGCGACGAAGCGGAGGCTCTCAAGCAGGTCAAGCAGCCCGAGGTCGAGCGGATAGCCGCGCTGCTCGAGACCACCAGCGCAGCCATCGGCCATTCCCGGCGGGTGCTGGCCCACGTCCAGCAGGAGCGTGTACGCCGGGCGCACGATCAGCCGCCGGCACCACCGCCGCTCTGACGCTGGCAGAGTGTCGTATCAGACGGCGCTGGGCGGCTGGCACGACTTCTACGTCGTCGCGGGGACGGCCTCAGCGACCCTGGTCGGCCTTCTCTTCGTCGGACTGTCGTTGCATCTCCGGATCGTGGTGGCCAGCTCCGACGTGCGCAGCCTGGCCCGGGTGACGCTGACCAATTTCGCCACGGTCCTTTTCGTCGCCCTGTTCATGGTGATACCGCAGAATCAGTCGGCCGCGGCCTTCCAGCTGGTCGGCACGGGTCTCGTCAGCCTTCTCGTCAACACGCCAAGCCTGGTTGCCGCGGCCCGAAGCCATGAGCGGACTCTGCCGCTATCGCGACTGGCGCTGCGTTTCGGCCTGAGCACGCTCAGCTATCTGGGCGTCATCCTGGCGGGCATCCAGCTTCCCTCGTCCTTCAGCACCGCCTTCAGCTGGCTGGTCATCGCCACCGTCGTGCTCCTGGTCGTCTCCTTGCGCAATACCTGGGACCTCCTGGTGACGGTTGGAGACGTGACCCTGGGTGGCGAGCGGGAAGAGGACTGAAAAGGCGATCAGGCGGGCTGATCAGCGGTTGCGGACCTTCTCCAGGGAAGCCTGGTAGGAACGGAGCTTTCTGACCTTGGGCTGGGCGTTGAAAACGATGTAGGGATTGAGGGGATTGCGGGCCGCGTAGTCCTGGTGATAGGTCTCAGCTTCGAAGAAGGCCTGCAGCGGGGTCAGCTCGGTGACGATCGCTCCGTCGAAGACATGGGCCTGGTTCAGCTGCTCGACGTAGGCGGCGGCGACGCGCTTCTGCTCCTCGTCGACGGGGAAGATCGCCGACCGGTATTGCCGGCCGACGTCGCCTCCCTGGCGGTCGCGCTGGGTCGGGTCGTGGGCAATGGAGAAGAAGACCTTGAGGATCTGGCCGTAGCTGATCCGGCTCGGGTCGTAGACGACCTCGACCGACTCGGCGTGGCCGGTGGTGCCGGTCGAGACCGTCTCGTAGTCGGCGGTATCGGCCGAGCCGCCCGCGTACCCGGACTTGACGGAGACAACTCCTTCGAGATTCTTGTAGACGGCCTCCACACACCAGAAGCACCCACCGGCCAGGACGGCCCGGCTCTTTCCAGGCTTGTCGGCGAGGGCGGTGTCGACGACCGGATCGGGGAATTCCTCAGGAGTCACTCGGGCCATCGGATCATCTTAGCCGTCTCGACCCAGGCGCACTCTGCAACCTTCGCCTGCTCCTCCGGGGCGCCGGACCCATGTAGAGGTCGGCCCACTGGCCCAGCTCGAGCAGGCTGGGTCCCAGGGCGCGGCCACTCTGGGTCAGCCGGTAGACGACTCCCAGCGGCGGCCCGGGGATGACCTCGCGGTCGACGATGCCCGCCTCGGCCAGCTCGGCAAGCCGGTCGGACAGCATCCGCTCGCTGATCCCGGGGATGGTTCGCGCCAGGAGGGCAAAGCGGGCCGGGCCCTGGAGGAGCAGCCCCAGGATGACGCCGGACCAGCGCTTGCCGAGCAGCGCGAATGCCCGTGTCAGGCGCTCGTCGCATTCCCGCGCCTGCCCGCCCAGCTTTCGGGCCACGCCTTTCAGTGTAGCTTGCCTCGATGATTACCGCAGGAACTTGCAAAAAGTAAGCTTGGCGTGCTAGCGTCGTCGGAGACCGTCTTTTAGAGGAGGCATGCCAAATGGGAACCTGGAAGCTCGACCCCTTCCATACTCAAGTCGAGTTCTCGGCCAAGCACCTGGGGATGATGACCGTGCGCGGTCACTTCGCCGAGGTCGCGGCAACCGGCGAACTGTATCCTGACCATCCCGAACGCTCGAAAGTCGAGGTGACCATCAACACAGCGAGCATCCGGACCCACAACGAGCAGCGGGACAACGACCTCCGGTCATCGAATTTCCTGGAGGCCGAGAAGTACCCCACGATCACCTTCAAGAGCACGAAGATCGAGCCCAAGGGCCCGGACCGGGCGGCCATGACCGGCGACCTGACCATCAAGGACGTGACCCATCCGGTGACGCTCAACGTGGTCAAGTACGGCGAATTCAACGATCCACGGATGGGCCACCGGATCGGCTACGCCGCCGAGACCAAGATCAACCGCAAGGACTTCAACATGCGCTTCGACATGATGATGGACGGCAAGTTCATCGTCAGCAACGAGGTGGAGGTCAACATCGAAGGCGAGCTGGTCGAGGTGGAGGAGAAGGAGCCGGCCAAGACGACGCCGTGAGCGAAACGCTGGACCAACTCCAGTAGCTGGTCGACCTTGCGTCCGGCCGGTGTGGAGGCATCAACCGGCTTCGAGGGCAAGCTGGATGCTCCGCATCAGCGCGCGTGCCGAGTCCGGGCTGAGCTCGACCGCCACCCGGGCCTCGGGGCCCGAGGCTTCGTCGATGAAGTCGATGTTGAGGGTGCGCTCCAGCGGCGTGAAATAGGGATGGTCGAAGCAGACACAGGCGGTACTGAGGGAGAACCATCCCTTTGTCCCCTTGCCGCTGCCCGTCACGGACGTCTTCTCGATGGCGTGCGAACACATTTGGCCTGTACCTCCTCAGGCGGATGCGAGATGCCGCCCGAACCAATCGAAAACCCGTTGCCAGCCCTGATTGGCTGCCTCCACCCGATAGCTGGGCCGGTCGGTGGCGAAGAAGCCGTGGCCCGCGCCCGGGAAGGTATGAAACTCGAACGCCTTGCGGTGCTGCTCCAGGATCTCGGCGGTCCTCCTGGTTTCGGCCGGCGCCGGGTGGGAGTCCTCGGCGCCGAACAGGCCCAGCAGCGGACAGCGCAGGTCCGCAGCGCGATCGATCACCGGCGCCATCCGCAGCGGCATGCCTTCGGGCGGTGATTCGGCGACGAAGCCACCGTAACAGTCCACCGCGGCATCGAGGGGCAGGCTGCAGGCGGCCAGGAACACCTGGCGGCCGCCCGAGCAGTAGCCGATGGCGCCCACCTTGCCGCTGCAATATGGAAGGCTGCGCAGGTAGTCGATGGCGCCGGCCGCGTCGCCCAGGAACCGCTCGTCGGGCACACCGCCCCTGGCCCTGACCGCGGCGGCGGCATCGTCGGGGCTCGACCCTCCGCCCTCGCGGTAGTGCAGGTGGGGACATATGGCGGCGTAGCCGCGGCTGGCGAAGCGGAGCGTGATGCCCTTGGTGGCCTCGTCCCAGCCCGGCATGTGGTGGACGACCACGACCGCAGGATACGGTCCAGGTCCCAGCGGTCGCGCGAAATAGGCCGCGATCCGGTCGCCCCCGTGCCCGGCGATCGTGACCGTCTCGGCCATCATGGCTTGATGCATCGATCTTCTGTCCCGATAGGTTAGACTCTTGGGAGTGTCTGGCAGGTTCGTCTCGCCGTTCGTACCGGGCGAGCTGGTAGTGCATGCCACGCACGGGATCAGCCGGTACGCCGGCACCCGGATGGTGCAGGCGGACGATGGCTCAACAGCAGAGTACTTCCAGCTCGACTACGCGCAGGGAGATCGGGTCCTGGTCCCGATCGAACACGTGGCCCGCCTGAGCCGGCATTCCGGTGAGGGCGTCGACCTGGCACGACTTACCGCCGCGGTCGAGCGCCGCACTCCATACAGCCGCCTCCCGAGGCCAGCGACTCCAGCGACTCCAGCCTGACGCGTCGGCGCCGGGTTGGTACCAGATATCGCCCTTCCCCGGGTGGACCAGGGCTCCCCAACCCGTCAGCGTCCCTGCTTCACCTGTTGCTGGCACCAGACGTAGAGAGCGTCGTACATGGGGGTCTCGAGCCGGATCTTCTCGTGGTCGTCGTCGCCATGAGCCAGCGCAAATCCCTGTGCGATGGCCTGCAGCCCGGCCGACTCCGGCGCGATGTCGACATCAGCGGAGACATCGGCTCCGTGCACGATCCTGGCGAGCCGCTGCAGCGCCGGTTCGGTGAGCTGATACTTGAGCATGATCGACTCGAAGCTGCACCGTCCATCCACGTGCCCTAGCTCGACGCCCTTCACGTCGTAGGGAATCGCGCCCTCCCGCTCAGCCACCGCTAAGACCTCCTCGACAGGCACGTACAGGAATTCGGCATCGCTGTCCACGAACCGCCGGATCAGCCAGGGACAGGCAATCCGGTCGACGTTGGCATTTTTTCGTGTTATCCATTTCATCGGCGGCCTCCTCGAGAAGGGCTAAGTCGATCCAGCGAGCGTACCGGTGGCTTCCCCACCCCAGGTCATGGGGTCGGTGAAACGGGCGTAGGTGCCGGCGATGTGCGCCCAGACCAGGCTGGTGTAGACGAGGCTGACCAGGATCCCGACGGCCAGCCCGACCAGGCCGACCACGCCCACGAAGAGCAGGATCACGGTCAGTCCGGCCACCACCACCGTCAGGCTCGGGTTGAAGCGGAGGCGGCGGGAGATGGCGCGAAGGCTGAGGGCGGCGCCAAAGCCGCCCCGCGCGTACTGGGCCCAGACCGGCATCTGGATCACGAGGACCAGGAACTGCCAGACGTTGCCAGCGCCCGAGAGCACGTCACCGAGCCTGGACCAGGCCGGCCCCACCGCCGGCGCAACGTCGGGATCGGTCAGGATTCCTCCGACCAAGGAGACCACGATGCCGGGAATGGACCAGATCACGAAGAGGACGGCGATCGCGAAGCCATCCTTGATCTTGCGCCAGCGGCGATCCCAGGCCGGCATAGCGCCGTGACCGTCGCGAACGGAACGGGACAGGTCCAGCAGGTACCCGAGCAGAAGCAGGCCCGGGATCACCAGCCAGGCAAAGGCCAGGCACAGGACGCCGGCCAGCATTCGCCGTTTCCAGCGGGGCGAGTGGAACGCGTAGGTGAAGGCTTCTCGCAGGTCGAGGTCGACCCCGCCCGACACGGCCGGCTGGCGGGCGAGCGCCTGCGCGATCCAGAGCGCGATCAGCACGGCGATCAGCTTGTCGGGAAGGTCGACGGCAAGCTCCCCCAGGAAGGCGGCGAGGACCCGCGGCAGGTGAGAGGTCATCGAGGCGTACACGGCATCGCCGAACGGAACCCCGCTCTGGCCGCCGCTGACCAGGAAGTTGATCGGGGTCGAGAGGAGGGCTGAGATCGCGGTCACCACCGCCCAGAGCAGGATCCAGCCACCGGCGCGCCGCTGCCACCTCAGGTAGCGGCTGAGCCCGGCGCCGAAGCCGACGGCAAAGGAGACGATGGCGTAAGAGGCCGCGATCGGGTCGAAGGTGTTGGAACTGAGCAGGTTGGAGAGGACGCCGAGCGTGCCGCCGGCCCACGGTCCGGCGACGATCCCGGCCAGGATCGTGCCGGCGGAGTCGAGAAAGAAAGGCAGCTTCAGACCGACCGCGATCGCGTGGCCCGTGATGTTGATTCCGATACAGATCGGGAGGACAGCGAGGTCGAGGGCGTCGAGGCGCATCCGGAACGGCCCCGTCCAGCCGCCTGATTCGAGCGAGGCGAGGGTGCGTCGCAGCCAGGCCCGGAGCACCAGCGCCAGGACCACGAGCAGGACGACTGCCACCACGCCGAGGACGACCTGGTGCGTCCCCGCCTCCACCAGCGCGATCACCGGACGGCCGAAGGCAGCCCCCAGGCCGACGAAGCCGAGGACGTAGACCACGGCGGAGGGGACGAGCCCGGCGAAGTACGAGGAGCGTGCCACGCCGGTGACACCGGCCATCTGCGTGGTGTGGACCCGGAGCCCAGGGATCAGCCGCGCCGTGAAGACGGTGCGCCAGCCGCCGCGTCGCAGCAGCTCGGCGACGCGCTCGAGCGCCTTCTCCGCCCTCAAGGGACGGGCCAGCTTCATGAGCCGCTCCCATCCCAGGAGGGCGGTGAGCTCGCGGCCCAGCATGGCGCCGGCCACGATGACCAGGAACGTCAGGGAGACGAACCAGACCGGGTCGACCCGGCCCGCAGCGACGGCGATCCCCCCGATCAGGAGCACGACGTCCCCGGGGGCGAAGGGGATCGGAACGCCGAGCTCCTCGATGAAGAGGAGGCCGCAGATCACGGCGATCAGGGCGATCCCTCCCAGCTGCTCGATGCCGGTCACACCGATATTCTGACCAGGCGACCGCCTCCATCACCCCGGTAACGTCCGGGATCTTGCGCCGAGGCGGCGCCGGCTTTTCGCCGCCGAGCCCCGCTCCAGGTTCAAGACCGCCCCGATGAGTGACAGATGGGTCAGCGCCTGGGGGAAGTTGCCCAGCATGGTGCCGCTCCGCGGATCGAACTCCTCGGCGAACAGCCCCAGGTCATTCGCGCTCTCCGTCACCCGGGCGAAAAGCTCTTCGGCCTCCGGCAACCGGCCCATCTGGGCCAGCACGTCCACCATCCAGAAGGAACAGATCAAGAAGACCCCCTCGTCCTCGCCGAACTCCGAGCTGGAACCCTCGTAGCGAAGCACCAGGCCATCCCGCGTCAGCCGCCGCTGCAGGACCTCCACGGTGGAGACGACCCGCGGGTCGCTCGCCGGGATCATCCCCGTCAGCGGCACCGTCAACCCGGTGGCATCGAGGGTCTCGTCGTCGAAGGCCTGGGTGAACGCCCCCAGGCGCTGGTTGTAGCTGCGCCGCAACACCTCCTCCTTGATGCGGCCGCGAGTGCGCCGGGCGGCGGCCCGGCGACGGGCCCCCATTCGCAAGGAGGGTTCCATCCGCAGCGCCCGATCCAGCGCCAGCCAGCACATCGCCTGGGAGTAGAGATAGCGCCGCTTGCGCCGGCGCGATTCCCAGATCCCCGAGTCCTCCTGCTCCCAGTTGGCGATGACCTCGTCCACCACCGCGTTGAGAAACCGCCGCCGCCGCGGGGGCAGCCGCCGTCCAAGCGACCAGGCGCTGAAGGCGGTTTCCAGGACCTCGCCGTAGACGTCCAGCTGGCGCTGGGTGCTGGCGGCATTGCCGATCCGCACCGGCTGGGAGCCTCGATATCCGTCCAGGAAGTCGAGGCTCTGTTCATGGACGTCGGGATCGCCGTCGACGCGATACAGCATCTGGAAATCCCTCGGGTCGCAGGCGCAGC
>VBIC01000128.1:10752-15671 GCA_005881425.1 Chloroflexota bacterium
GCCGCCGATCCGCTCCGGGAGGGAGGTCGTGGGGGCCGCGACGAAGGCTCCGGTAGGGGCGAACTGCATCAGCTTCAGGAGCAGCGCCGAGCGGCGCACCTGTTCGTCGAAGCGGCCGCGATAGGTGCAGGCCGAGAGCCAGTCGCGCCAGAAACCGTCCGTCGACTCGAGCCACCGGTCCACTGTCGCCAGGGGCACGGCCGCCGGGGGACGCCCGCCATCGCCTATATGAAAGAGGAGGAAGGCGCACCGGGTTCCGGGGGCGCTCGTCCCCGTAAGGGTGGCGCCCTCGGCCGTGGGCTGCAGGTCGAAGTGCTCCGGGTAGCGAAGCCAGAGACGCGCCGCTGGGCCGGATGCCGAAAGCAGGCCGGGGCCGCGCCCCTCGATCCGGGCAGCCCGCGCCCCGTAGTCGAAGCGGGGCATGAAGCGCACGGTCCAGCGCACGCTTCCCCGAAGGGGCTGGATCAGGCGCACCAGCCGCAGGCCGCGGCCAGGGGCATGAAGTCCACCACCCGGGCCTGGCTCCGCTCCACGGTCCACACCGTTTCAAGCACGTTGGAGTGCGTCCGATACGCGTGCGTGGCCGCTGCGGCTGCGGAAGGAGCGATCGCAAAACAGCCGCCGCGGCCCCAGTCGAGGACCCGCCCGAAGACGGAGGGGCTGTCGAAGCGCGGCAGGCAGAGCCAGTCGATTGAGCCCTGCACGCTCACCAGCGCCGCGGATCTAAGGTCGCCGATCAGCCCGTACGCATCGAGGGGCGGATAGGGATCCGCGTTGACACGGCCCTGCTCCATCTGTGGACTCTAGCGGTTGGCCGACGACCCTGGCGTCAGAGGTATGGTGGGTGCGGGACCGAACCGGCGGCTGATGAGCTGAGACCGATGAGCTTCATGCCGAGGGTCAGTCGTAGGAGGTGATTGGACTTCTCAGGAGGGTTTGCATGAACAGGACAGCGGCGTTAAAGACCCAGAGCTTGAAAGTGCCCGGCGCAAGCATCTACTACGAGGTTCGGGGCTCGGGCCCGGTGCTGCTCATGATCCCCGGCGGACCGGCCGACGCCTCGGCATTCTCGCGAATCGCCGGATACCTCGACGCCGATTACACGGTGGTGACCTATGACCCGAGGGGCCTGTCGCACAGCAGGCTCGACGAACCGGTCCAGGACGGCCGGGTGGTGGAGATCTTCGCCGACGACGCGCACCGGCTGCTGACCGCGACTGCGAAGGAGCCGGGTTTCGTGTTTGGCAGCAGCGGCGGCGCCGTCATCGGGCTCGAGCTGGCCGCGCGCCATCCGGAGCAGATCCGCACCCTGGTGTCGCACGAGCCGCCGGCCCCGGTCCTGCTGCCCGACGCCGCGCGGGAGAGGGCGGCGATGGAAGAGATCGTCCAGACCTACCGCACGGCCGGAATCGGGCCGGCCATGCAGAAGTTCATGGTTCAGACCCGCATCCGCACCGGTCCGCCGCCGCCTCCACCGGGCGAGCCCACACCCGAGATGCGCGAGGCGATGGCTCAAATGCAGCGGAACATGGACTTCTGGCTCGGGCATTCCTTCCGCGCCATCGCCGTCTACGAGCCCGACTTCAATGCATTGAAGGCAGGTTCGGCCCGGATCGTCCCCGCGGTAGGCGACGAGTCGCGCGGCGAGCTGGCGCACGAGGGCGGGTTGGGGCTGGCGAAGCGGCTGGGCACGCAGGCCGCCGTCTTCCCCGGCGCGCACGGAGGCTTCGACAGCCATGCCGCCGAGTTCGCCGCCAGGCTGCGGGAGGTACTGGAGGACCAGCGACGCTCGTGAGCTCAGTTGTCAGATCTCGATCTCGCTCGACGGCTTCGTCGCCGGGCCGAACCAGAGCATCCGGGACCCGATCGGCGTTGGAGGGATGCGGCTGCACCAGTGGCTGTTCGAGACCGCCAGCTGGCGGGAGCAGCAGGGCCAGGAGGGTGGCGAGCGCACCGCGGACTCCGACGTGGTCGACGAGATGGTCCAGAATGTCGGCGCCTACATAATGGGCCGCAAGATGTTCGGTGGCGGCGACGGGCCGTGGGACAAGACATGGAGAGGATGGTGGGGCGACGAGCCGCCCTACCACGCGCCGGTCTTCGTGCTCACCCACCACCCACGCGAACCCCTCTCGATGCAGGGTGGCACGACGTTCACTTTCGTGACCGATGGGATCGAGCCGGCGCTGAGGCAAGCTCGTGCGGCCGCCGGGGCCAGGGACGTCTTGATCGCGGGCGGCGCCAGCGCGGTGCGGCAATATCTGGCGGCGGGTCTGCTCGACGAGCTATACCTGCACATCGTGCCGGTCATCCTCGGCTCCGGCGAGCGGCTGCTGGAGAACGTCGGCGATCCAACCCTCGAACCGGTCAAGGTGCTCGCTTCACCGGCGGTGACGCACGTCAAATACCGGATCGTTCGGCGGCAACGGCCCTGACCGTCAGATCAGCGTGATCTCGCCGCCCTTCGAAGGGTACAACTTCCGGATCGGGCCGAGACCTCGCATGTCGAAGTGCATGATGTCCCGGCCGGACGCCATCGTGTAGTCGCCCAATCAGGTCAGGCCGGCGCCTCCCGCATCGGTCATGGCCGTGACCAACAGCTTGTCGAGATGGAAGAACCCGGTTTCGGGCTTGCGCCACCTCTTTGTCGCGGCCGTCTGCTCGAGAGTCTTCCGGTCGCCCGCGATCACCTTGGCCCAGTCCGTAGCGCTTCGCCTGTCGGGGTCCTTGCCGCCCAGCACCGCTATCAGGCCGCCTTTGAGCTCGGCCGGACTCATGATGTGCACGCGGCCTTGATCTCGGGCGCGTTCGACGGATGGCGTTGGAGGGGCAGGGCTTCAGGAGTTGGGTCACAGCGTCGTTCCCAGCACTGCGCTGCAACGCCACGAGTAACTGATGCGAGCCCTGCTGGGCACGGCCGGCCGCGATCAGCCCCCAGCGTGAGGCCCGGGTTTGCCGGCGCTTCTCGAGACCGGACCTGGGGACGGTGGCCAGGAGACGGCAGTCGTTGCGCCGGTAGGCGCTAATGGCCTATGTTTGGTCCTGGGACGGGAGGGGTGCCGTCAGGCTGAGAGCTCCTGGTGAAGCTTGGTCTCGAGCCAGTCGACGAAGAATTGGGTCATGACCGTGCAGGCGTTCTCGGTGACCGGATAGGGATCGGGGGCGCCGGGCGGCAGCGAGTTGATCCGTGCGTTGAAGATCAGCTCGTACTGGTTTCGCTTGTAGGCAGACTCGCGGATCTGAGGTCGAAGCGCCGCCTCGAGCTCGGGCCGGTTCTGGAGCTGGCCGGTACGGATCTTTCCCCCAAAGGCCTCGATGAATGTCTGGATTCGACGCTGCCTTGCCGCACCCATGCTGGTATTCGTCGTCCGGTAGTAGTTCAGCAGCGCCTGTGAGAGCGGCCCCTGCAAGTTAAGCGACAAGCCGACCTGTGAGGGGGGCGGCTGCCCGGCATTGAATCCGGCCCGTATGGCGAAGGCGTCCACGTCTCCCTGGAGGTCGGCGTCACTGGCCCAACTGGTGAAATGGAACCTGGCATCGCCCTCCTTGGTCAGGAACACCTGGTCGAGCGCCCAGTGTGATGCCGCCCAGCCCACGTCTCCGGACCAACTGGCCAGCGCCTCGTTCATCACGGTCGAGCTCAGGGGCCCGGGAATGTCCACGGTTCCTGGCTTCATCATCGCGTCCAGCCCTGTAAGGGTGTGTGCGATGTCGATGCCCTCCACCTCCTGGCTCTCCTTCAGCGCTTTGGCCAGTGAGGGTCCCAGCCTCGGTGTCGGGTCCGCCCCCGGCGCCCATGGCCGCCCAGTGATGACCCGATCCCAATGTTTTTCGACATGTTTGCTCCACGAGCTGGACCCGTAGTAAAGCTGGCGCAACACGGAGAGCGCCTCCGGAGCGTCTGCCGGCGTGGTCAGGTTGAGCTTCCTCTCTAGGCCGCGGACAAGATAGAGGTACTCGTCAAGCGATTTGGCCTTGGGGACAACATCGCCCGGATCCTTGCTCGGATTGTCTGACCCAAAGGTGAGCTTGGCGGCCCGATTGCCGGCCCGTCCCTCAGGGGTGGTGTTGGTTTCGAGGTAGGCCGAGGGGTTCGCGGCCACGCTGAGAAACACGCGGCCTCGAGCCTTTTCTGGCAGCGCCGCAACGAGGGCGTCGGCTCGTTGTTGCCGTAGACCAAGATTCTCCTGCTCGGCCCCGGCGCCTACGCAGTCGGTGTAGCCCTCGATAACCAGCCTGACGGTGCGGTCGCCGATGATCGTGCTCATCAATCGTTCCCAGACCGGGCTGGACACAACGCCCGCGGGCATCACTGGGGTCCCTATCGGGAAGTCCGAGATCGTCAAGGTACGATCGGACTCGATGAACACGGCATCGATGCCAAGGATGCCACCGACAGCGCGTGACTGCAAAGCCTCACCGGGGGGCCGCGCGGCGCAGGCCGGGGACGCGCTCGGCGCGTGGGCGACGTCCCGCTGCAGCTGCGGCGTGCCTCCTCCGTCCACACCGAGCAAGGCGCAGACCGCCCCGTTGCCGGCCTGCCGTTGGAGCTGCACGAGTTCCCTGGCCATGGCGACAGCAGGGTCGACCGTGGTTCGGCTGGTGCTGGCTGTCGAATGTTCCCCCTGCCGCTGCCCGACCGTCCTTAACATCAGGCCAGCAGGCTGACAGTTTCAGCGGCCGATCCAGCCGTCGGCATTTATCCTCGGTTTACAGACTGAGCCCATTGACTGTCAACCGTTTTTCAGGCAGATCAGTGTGCCTGTTGGGGCAGGCTGGCGCTGGGGTAACTGCCTCTTGAAATGCGAAACTCCTGGAGATGAGGCGCCGGTGTTGAGCATTCAGAGTGCGGGCCTGCTCCTATACCGGCGGCGGGAGGGAAAGTTGGAGGTGCTCCTGGTCCATCCCGGCGGTCCGTT
>VBIC01000129.1 GCA_005881425.1 Chloroflexota bacterium
CCGACGAGTACGCCGTCGACCAGGCGGGCAGCGACCCCTCGAAGGACGCCCAGCTCCAGGCCGCCCTCTCGATCGCGGAGGCCTGACGCCGCTCGCCGCAACTGCGCCCGGTACGTCCTAGAATCAAGGCGATGCCCGATGAGGCGTTCGACGTCGCCGTGATCGGCGGTGGCTCCGCCGGTTACGTCGGCGCCATCCGCGGGGCTCAGCTCGGGCTCCGGGTGGCGGTCGTCGAGATGGACAAACTGGGCGGAACCTGCCTCCATCGCGGGTGCATCCCGACCAAGTCCTTCCTCCATTCCTCGGAGCTGATGCACAGCATGCGCGGGGCAGGCGCGTTGGGACTCAAGGGAGACGGGGTCCAGGTCGACTGGCCGGGGGTCCTCAAGCGCAAGGACGCGGTGGTCTCGCAGCTCCACCGGGGCGTGGAGTTCCTGATGAAGAAGAACAAGATCCAGGTCTTCAAGGGCCAGGGGGTGATCGAGGCCGGGGACCGCGTCACCGTCAAGGAGACGGGACAGGCGATCTCCGCCCGCAACCTGGTGGTCGCAACGGGGTCGGCCCCCAGGTCGCTGCCCGGACTGGAGATGGACGGCGATCGGGTCATCAACAGCGACCACGCCGTGGCCCTGCCCCAGATGCCGAAATCGATCGTCATCGTCGGGGCCGGGGCGGTGGGAACGGAGTTCGCCTGCGTCTACAACGGCTACGGCGCCGAGGTCACGCTGGTCGAGTTCCTGCCCACGCTCCTGCCTCTGGAGGACGCCGAGGTGGGACAGCAGCTGGCCAGGATCCTGGGCAAGCGAGGGATCAAGGTCCTGACCGGCGCCCAGGTCCAGCCGGAGACCCTCAAACGCAAGGACGGCCGGGTGAGCATCTCGGCCAAGGTCGGGGATCAAACGCAGACCGTGGAGGGCGAGCGGGTGCTGGTGGCGGTCGGGCGCGAGGGCATCACCAGCGGCTTCGGGCTGGAGAAGCTCGACCTCCAGATGGAGAAGGGTTTCATCAAGACCGACGAGCACTACCGCACCGGGCATCCCCACGTGTACGCGGCCGGTGACGTGATCGGCAACTATCTGCTCGCTCACGTCGCCTACTACGAGTGCGAGCACGTGATGGAGCACATCGCCGGCAAGGAGCCCAAGCCTCTCGACTACAACCGCGTGCCGCGCGCGACCTACAGCTACCCGCAGGTGGCCAGCCTCGGGCTTTCGGAGCAGCAGGCCAAAGAACGTGGGATCGACGTGAAGGTCGGCAAGTTCCCCATGGTGGGGTCCGCCAAGGCCGTGATCCTGGGCGAGACGGAGGGCTTCGTCAAGATCATCAGCGACGCCGGCACGGGCGACCTGGTGGGCGTCTTCATCCTCGGACCTCAGGCCACCGACCTGATCTCCGAGACGGCGCTGGCCAAGCTGCTCGAGTCGACGCCGTGGGAGATCGGCGCCAGCATTCATCCGCATCCCACCGTTTCCGAAGCCGTCAAAGAGGCGGCGCTCGCGGTCGACGGCGCTGCGATCCATATCTAAGGAGGCCGGATGGCAACCAAGACCCAGGAGCTGACCCAGAAGGGAGGCCAGCATCGGCATCGGGCGCTCGGCCTCAGCGACGAGGCCGCCCTTCGCATCTATGAGGTGATGCGCCTCGCCCGCGCGATCGACGAGCGGATGTGGCTGATCAACCGCCAGGGTCGCGCGCCGTTCGTTATCTCCTGCCAGGGACAGGAGGCGGCCCAGGTTGGGAGCGCCGCCGCCCTCGAACCCAAGAAGGACTGGGTGGTGCCCTACTACCGCGACGCCGGTGTGGCGCTGTGGTTCGGCATGACCGCGCGCGACGAGATGCTCCAGTTCCTGGCCCGGAAGGAGGACCCCAACAGCGCCGGGCGGCAGATGCCGCGCCATTACGGCAGCCGCGAGAGGCACATCCTGACCACCGGCAGTCCGGTGGGCGCCCAGCTCCTCCACGCGGCCGGGATCGCGCTGGCCTCGAAGATGCGCGGCGAGGACGCGGTCACCGCCACCTACTTCGGCGAGGGCAGCTCCAGCCAGGGTGATGCCCACGAGGCGATGAACTTCGCCGCCATCCACAAGCTGGCCGTGCTCTTCATCTGCGAGAACAACGGCTACGCGATCTCAGTGCCGCAGAACCACCAGATGGCGATCAAGGACCTGGCCGACCGCGCGGCCGGCTACGGCTTTCCCGGCGTGGTGGTCGACGGCAACGACGTGCTCGCGGTCTACGAGGCCGCCCACGAGGCGGTGAAGCGGGCTCGCCGGGGCGAGGGGCCGACCCTGATCGAAGCCAAGACCTACCGGATCACGGCCCATTCCAGCGACGACGACGACAAGCGCTACCGGCAGGCCGAGGAGGTCGCCCTCTGGCGTGAGAAGGAGCCGATTCCACGCTTCGCCCAGTACCTGCGCCAGGCAAGAGTGCTGAGCGAGGAGCTGGACCGGGAGATCAGCGATCGTGTCAACCGTGAGGTCGACGATGCGACTGACTACGCGGAGAGCGCGCCCGACCCGTCCCCTGACGACCTTCTGAAGCACGTTTACGCGCAGGAGAGTCGCTAGATGGCGGTCAAGACACTGATCGAAGCCATCCGCGACGCGATGGACGAGGAGATGGAGCGCGATCCCTCGGTGTTCGTGATCGGTGAGGACGTGGGGGTGCGCGGCGGTGTCTTCCTGGCGACCGACGGCCTGGCCAACAAATACGGCGAGGATCGCGTCATCGACAGCCCTCTCGCCGAGTCGAGCATCGTCGGCGTCGCGATCGGGGCGGCCGCCAACGGGATGCGCCCGATCGCCGAGATCCAGTTCGCCGACTTCATAGGCCCGGCCTACAACCAGATCGTCCAGGAGGCGGCCCGCTTCTGCTACCGGTCGGCGGGCGACTTCTGCCTGCCGATGGTGATACGGGCGCCCTGGGGCGGTGGCGTCCACGGCGCGATCTATCACTCGCAGAGCATCGAGGCCACCTTCGGCCACGTGCCGGGGCTCAAGGTGGTGGTCCCGGGCACCCCGGCCGACGCCAAGGGCCTGCTCAAGGCGGCCATCCGGGATCCGGACCCGGTGCTCTTCCTCGAGCACAAGCGGACCTACCGGCTGATCAGGGGCGAGGTCCCGGACGGCGATCACCTGGTTGCCATCGGCACCGCCGAGGTCAGGCGCGAAGGCAAGGACCTCAGCCTGATCGCCTACGGGCTGATGCTCCATTACTGCCTGGAGGCGGCGGAGAAGCTCGCCGGCGAGGGCGTCTCGGTCGAGGTCCTCGACCTGCGCAGCATCAAGCCCATGGACGACGCCGCGATCCTGAAGACCACCCGCAAGACGGGCAAGGTGCTCATCGTCCACGAGGACAATCAGTTCGGCGGGATCGCCGGCGAGGTGATGGCGATCATCATGGAGAGCGCCTTCGACGCGCTCGACGCGCCGGTGATGCGGCTCTGCGGCCCCGACGTCCCGGCCATGCCCTACAACCACGTGCTCGAGGCGGCCTTCATGCCCAGCGTCGACCGGATCGCAGAGAAGGCCCGCGAGCTGGCCGCCTACTGAGAGTTCGCGATGGCCAGTGTCACCATGCCGCAGCTGGGTGAGTCGATCACCGAGGGCACGATCTCGAAGTGGCTGAAGAAGCCGGGCGACCAGGTGAAGAAGTACGAGAGCCTGGTCGAGGTGATCACCGACAAGGTGAACGCGGAGGTGCCCTCGCCGCTGAGCGGCACGCTCGAGGAGATCAAGGTGGCCGAGGGGACGACGGTCGCGGTGGGCACCGAGATCTGCGTCATCGCCGAAGTCGGAGCGAAGTCTGGCTCCCCCTCAACGAGTGCCGCGGAAGGCTTGGGCGGGCACGCCGGAATGATCCCCGAGCCGGGGGCCGGACCAGCGCGCGAGCTCACGGCCACTGCCGCAAGCGCCTCTCCCTCCCCCTCGACGGGGGAGGGTCGGGGTGGGGGTGCGGCAGGCCGCCTCTCGCCCGCGGTGCGGGCGCTGATCGAGGAGCACCGTATCTCCGACGCCGAGCTCTCCACCATCGCGGGCTCCGGAATCGGAGGGCGGATCAGCAAGAAGGACGTCGAGGAGTACGTCGCCACGGGCCGCCGCGCCGCCCCGGACGGAAAGCAGCGCCAGCCCGCACTGGGGGCTGCTGCGGCAACTCCCTCCCCCTCGATGGGGGAGGGTCGGGGTGGGGGTGACACCGCGATCGCTCTCTCGCCCATGCGGCGGGCGATCGCGGTCAACATGGCGAAGAGCAAGCAGACCATCCCCCACGCCTGGACCGTCACCGAGGTCGACATGACCAGCGTGGTGCGCGAGCGTCAGCGGCTGAAGGCCGCCTTCAAGGAGCGCGAGGGTATCGAGCTGACCTTCGTGCCGATCGTGATCAAGGGGGTTGTCGATTCTCTTCGCGCCAACCCCATCCTCAACGCCAGCTGGGTGGAGGACCACGTGGTCGAGCACCGCGACGT
>VBIC01000204.1:0-460 GCA_005881425.1 Chloroflexota bacterium
CCGGGATGCGCATGCCGCGCACCCAGGCGGTTTTCGAAGCCCTGGTCCCGACGGTGATCGCGCAGCAGATCACCAGCGAGGAAGCGCGCGAGTCGTACCGCCACCTGGTCAACGCCATGGGCGAGCCCGCGCCCGGGCCCTACGCGCTCAAGCTGCCCCCTTCACCGAAGATGCTCGCGCACACCCCTTACTGGGCCTTCCATCGCTTTGGCATCGAGCGTCGCCGGGCCGATGTGATCATCCGCGCGGCGCGCAGCGCGAAGCGTCTCGAAGAGACGGCCGCCATGGACATGGCCGCCGCCTATCGCCGGCTGCGGGCCTTCCCCGGCGTCGGGCCGTGGACCGCCGCGAAAGTGGCCATGGTGGCGCTGGGCGACGGCGACGCCGTCCCGGTCGGCGACTACCACCTGCCTCACTCCATCGGCTACGCGTTCGACGGCACGCCGCGCTCGACCGACGA
>VBIC01000204.1:531-2051 GCA_005881425.1 Chloroflexota bacterium
AGCCCTTGCGCAACATCATCGACAACTGAAGTCAGGCCTCAGTCGTCGAGTGTCGACAGTTCCTCTTCGACCAGGTCGACCAGCTCGCGCATGCCCTTGCTGTCGAAGATGAGCCTCGCTCCAGCCGCCCCGTAGAGCTCCGGCAGCGGCCTGGTGGCGCCAAGGGCCAGCGCCCGGCGATAGCTGCGCACCGCCTCGTCACGGTCCGACATGCTGTTGCGCCAGACCTGCAGCGCCCCGAGCTGGGCGAGGCCGTACTCGATGTAATAGAAGGGATAGTCGAAGAAGTGCGGCTGGTAGTACCAGCGCGCGATGCGCTCCCGGTCGAGACCGCTCCAGTCGACCTGGTCGCCTTCGAACCGGCGCCTCAGCTCCAACCACTTCTGGTCGCGTGCGTCCGCATCACGACCTTCCGGGGTCGTGTACATCCACTGCTGGAGCGCGTCGACAGACGCACAGTGCGGGAAGAAGTGGATCGCCCGCTCTAGCAGCCATCGCTTGGAGCGTTGCGAATCGGCCTCCGAGTAATAGCCGCCGTGCTGGACATCGATGTAAGGCGACGCCAGCAGCTCCATCGACATCGACGCGACCTCGGCCATCTCCGCGCCAGGCTGCCGCTGGAAGATCAACGGAAGGTGCGCCGACTCGAAGACATGGAACGCGTGACCGGACTCATGGAGCAGCGTGCGCAAGTCCTCGTCGATTGCGACCGCGTTCATGAAGATGAGCGGCAGCTTGCTGTAGGGCAATGAGTCGCAGAAACCTCCGGGCGCCTTGCCTTTGCGGTTGTCCAGGTCGAGCAGGCCGGCGCCGGCCATGCGCTCGAAGTAACCGCGGAAGTCGGGCGTGATGTTGGCGTAGACGCCGCCGGCCCGGCCAATGAAGTCGTCGATGCTCTCGTAGGGCTTGAGTGGCGCTCGGGCCTTGGGGTCGACGGCGAGGTCCCAGGGCCGCAGCCGGTCGAGGCCGAGGTGCTCGCGCCGCCTCTCCAGCAGGCGCTGCACGGCTGGCAGGACGGCCTCCTCGACCGCGGCGTGAAAGCGGAGGCAGTCGTCCGGCGTGTAGTCGAAGCGGTTCTTCTCGCGGTGCGCGTAATCGCGGAAGTTCTCGAAGCCGGCGTTCCTGGCGACCTGCTGGCGCAGGTCGTACATGCGGTCGAAGAGGCCGGCGATGGTATCGCGCTGCTGGATGTATGGCTCGTACATCTTGCGGAAGGCGCGCTCCCTGACCGCCCTGTCGTTCTCTTCGAGGAAGGGGCCCATCTGTGGCGGCGTCTTCTCTTCGCCGTCCCACTCGACGGTCATCGCCCCGATCACCTTCGACCACTCGGTGGAGAGCTTCGCCAGCTGCTCGAACAGCGGGACGTTCGCCTCGCTGAAGATCTCCATCTGGTTGCGGAATCGCCTGACCGTCGTCTCTAGCTCCGGCGGGGCGTAGCCGAGGTCCACCAGCCGCCGCTGCAGCTTGACGCGCTGCTCGTCGGCCTTCGGCTCGATCTCGCTCGCGAAGCGCAGGCGGGC
>VBIC01000130.1 GCA_005881425.1 Chloroflexota bacterium
CGCTGGACAGCGGGCGGGCCGGAGTCCTGGTGCGCTCGGTCGACGCCACCGCGGACGGCCTCGGTCGCGACCGCGACGCCTACCGTCGGCTGATGGCCCCGCTCGTCGGCCGGGCCGGCGCCCTGATCGAGGGCACTTTCCGGCCCGTTCGCCCGCCCACGCATCCGCTGCTGCTGGCGCGCTTCGGCCTGCACGCGCTCCGCCCCGCCGCCTCGCTGGCGCGCGGGCTCTTCGAGGAGGAGGCAACGCGTGCCCTCTTCGCCGGAGTCGCGGCGCACGCCGTCCTGCCTCTCGATCGGACCCCGACCAGCGCCTTCGCTCTGCTGCTCACGGTGGCGGCGCACGCCGGCGGCTGGCCGGTGGTCCGGGGCGGCTCGCAGCGGGTCGCCGACGCCCTGGCCGCCGAGCTGGAGGCCCAGGGCGGGCGGATCGAGACCGGCCGTACCGTGCGCTCGCTCGATGATCTTCCTTCTCGGCGGGTGGCACTCTTCGACGTCACCCCCCGCCAGCTGCTGGCCATCGCCGGCGCTCGCCTCAGCCCCTCCTACCGGCGGGCCCTGGCCCGCTACCGCTACGGCCCGGGCGTCTTCAAGGTCGACTGGGCGCTCGACGGCCCGGTCCCCTGGCAGGCCCCTGCCTGCGGCCGAGCCGGGACGGTCCACCTGGGTGGGTCCCTGGAGGAGATCGTGGCCGCCGAGGCCGCCGTCTTCTCGGGCGGGGTGCCCGAACGCCCCTTCATCATCTTCGCCCAGCAGAGCCTCTTCGACGAGAGCCGGGCGCCGGCCGGCAAGCACACCGCATGGGCCTATTGCCACGTACCCAACGGGAGCGGGGTCGACATGACGGGGCGGATCGAGGCCCAGGTGGAGCGCTTCGCGCCGGGCTTCAGGGATCGGATTCTCGCCCGGCACGTGATGGACCCGGCCGCGCTCGAGCGTCACGATGCGAACTGCGTCGGCGGCGACATCGGCGGCGGCCTCACCGACCTGCGCCAGCTCTTCATACGCCCCACCCGCAGGCTCTATTCCACCTCCGATCCGCGGCTCTACCTCTGCTCCTCCTCGACGCCGCCGGGCGGAGGCGTGCACGGGCTCTGCGGCGCCTTCGCCGCCCGCCGCGCCCTGCGCCGGGCCCCCTGGGGCTTGTGATCGCCGCCCGCGGAAAGCGCGCCACGCGGTAACGTTGGCAGGGCTTTACACGTTGCAGTCCAAGAGCGTGCATGCGTCCCGTTGACCGCTGGCTCGGCCCCGTCTACCGGCTCTACGCCTGGCGCCTGTGGACCCTGATCCACCAGGGGCCGGTGCCCCGCCACCTGGCCCTGATCCTGGACGGCAACCGCCGCTTCGTCGAGCGCACCAACCTGGGCTCCCTGCGCGACGGCTACCGGGCCGGCGCCAAGCGGGCGGACGTGGTCCTCGACTGGTGCCAGCGCGCCGGCATCCACGCCGTCACCCTCTGGGTCATGTCGCTCGACAACCTCACCAGGGAGGAGGAGCACGTGGGCGCGCTGACCAGCGTCCTGGAGGACGAGATCCAGCTCCTGACCGAGACGGCGAAGGGACGGGGCTGGCGCCTGCGCGCGATTGGCCGGCGTCAGGCTCTTCCGCGGTCTCTGTGCGAGGTGCTGGACGCGGCGGAGCGGGAGACGGAAGGCAATACCGGGATGACGGTCCAGTTCGCCGTCGGCTACGGAGGCCGGGAGGAGATCGTCGACGCGCTCCAGCGGTGGGCCGCCGACAAGGGCGTCAGCGGGCAGCCGGTCGAGGCCGCGCTCACGCGGCTGCAGCCGGACGACCTCAATCCACATCTCTACGGGGCGGATCTTCCCGACCCCGAGCTGATCCTTCGCACCAGCGGTGAGGTCCGCCTTTCCGGCTTCCTCCTGTGGCAGAGCGTGTACTCCGAGTACTACTTCACCGACGTGCTCTGGCCCGAGTTCCGGGAGATCGATTTCCTGCGCGCGCTGCGCAACTTCCAGGGCCGCAGCCGGCGGTTCGGCCGCTGACCCGAACACGCGACCGGCCGAAAGCCGCATCATTGACGAAACCGGACAGAGGAGGGGAATCAATGATCGTCGTCACCACCGAGGAGGTCACTGGGCATCGCGTGGTCGAGATGAAAGGTCAGGTATTCGGGGTCGTCGTCCGGAGCCGAGGCCTGGGCGGCAACATCATGGCCGGCCTCCGCTCGCTCGGAGGCGGGGAGATAACGGAGTACACCCAACTCCTCGAGGAAGCGCGCCGCCACGCGACCGACCGCATGATCGCGAACGCGACCGCGATGGGCGCGAACGCGGTCCTGCGTATGCAGTTCGACTCGTCCGAAATCGGCCAGACGATGAGCGAGATCGTCGCTTACGGAACGGCGGCGATCATCGAGCCCGTGGCTCGCTGACGCGATGCTGCGGCGCGCGCTGATCGCCTATGCGGTTCTGGCGGTGCTCGTGGGGGCGGTCCTCCTGAGCGCCGGTGCGGTGGCGCAGCTTGCCGTTTACCTGGTGCTGAACGGCGTCGTGATCCTGGCGGCTCTCGTCTTCGAGCGGGGCCGCTATCGGCCCAGCCTCGACCCGACTGCCCGCTCCGAGCGGACCGGCGAGCGCTTCATCGACCCTGTCACGAAGCGGCTCGTGGAGGTCCGCTATGATCCCAGGACTGGAAAGCGGGAGTACGTCGACGTGGGCCCGGGCGACGATGCGGCCCGTCCGACCTGACCGGAGCGTGCACTGGTAGGATGGCCCGGCGATGAGCATGCAGACCGGACGCGCGCTGCTGGGAGAGTTCGTCGGCACCTTCGCCCTGATTTTCATCGGTGCCGGATCGATCGTGACCAACCAGTGGACCAAGGGCGCCCTCGGGCTGGCGGGGATCGCCGCCGCTCACGCGCTTGTGCTCTCGATCATGATCTCGGCGATCGGCCACATTTCCGGCGGACACTTCAACCCCGCGGTGACCTTCGGCATCTGGGTCGCGCGCCGGATCTCGACCGTGATCGCGGCCCTCTACTGGCTGGCCCAGCTGCTGGGCGCCGTCGTGGCCAGCCTCCTGCTGATCGCCGTCTTCCCCTCCGAGCAGTGGCAGCCCGTCCACCTGGGCACGCCTGGGCTCGGGCTCGGCATCGGCTTCGGCCGGGGCGTGCTGCTGGAGGCGATCCTCACCTTCTTCCTGGTCTTCGCCGTCTTCGGCGTCGCCGTCGACCGCCGCGGGCCGTTCCGGGCGATCGCGGGCTTCGGCATCGGCCTGGTGCTGGGCTTCGACATCCTGGTCGGCGGTCCCCTGACGGGCGCCTCGATGAACCCCGCGCGCACCTTTGGTCCTGCGCTCGTCTCCGGCTTCTGGCAGGACCACCTCGTCTACTGGATCGGTCCGCTGGTTGGCGCCGCGGTTGCGGCCGCCGTCTACGGTTACCTCCTGCTTCCCCGACCCGGCGCCATCGAGGCAGGCGAACCCTCGGAGCCGGGCGTCCGCCGCTCCGAGTAGAAACAGCCTCGCGCTCAGTGCTTCAGGATGGCTGACAGCGCGGGCACCAGTAGGTCAAACGCGCCGGCAACCCCTGGGGGCGCACGTTGATCCGCGTGCCGCAGCGCGGGCAGGGCCGGCCGCCCCGGGCGTGGACCGCGTGGCGGGGACGGAAGGCGCTGCCGGTGAGGCTGCGGCGCATCAGGTCGCGCGCCTCCAGGTAGAGGCCGGCGAGGACCTGGTCGCCGAGCTGTCCGGGCGGCGTGAAGGGATCGACCCGCCGCTTCCACAGCGCCTCGCACTTATAGATGTTGCCGACGCCGGCGCAGACTCGCTGGTCCAGTAGGAGCTCGCCCACGGTGGCTGCCGCCGCGCCGCGCGCCCGCCTCATCACCTCGGGCAGGTCGAAGTCTTCTCCCAGCACGTCGGGACCGAGATGTGCCACCGGCCGCCGCGGGTCGCGCACCAGCTCGATCACCGGCGCGTTGAAGCACACCGCCTCCACCCCATCGAAGGCCAGCACCGCCCGGGACCTGTGCTTCGGGACGCGCCAGGGCGCGCCGGCTGCGTAGAGGTGCCACGACCCGGTCATCCTCATGTGCGAGTGCAGGGCCAGCTCGCCGTCGAACCGGATCAGGAGGTGCTTGCCGACCGGCTCGACGGCCTGGACCTGCCGGCCCTCGAGGCGCCGCAGGCTCGCCGGCCAGGCCGAGAGCACCTTCTTGCCTTCCAGCCGCGCCTGCAGGGCCGCCGCGGTCCGCCTGATCGTGTCCCCTTCCGGCACCCCTAGAGCCTAACCACCGGCTCGCCGGAATGCGGGCGCCCGGGACATGTACTGATCGGTGGCCCTCCTCGACCTCGACCAGACGGGATTTCCCGGCTTCAGCGAAGCGCAGGTCGGCGCCCTCGCCGAGGAGCGCCTGGCCTCCGCCATCCTGGTCGACTCGCTCGGCTCGACCGCGGTGGGCTTTCCCCTGCTCGACCTCGGCTTCGATCTCTATCCGCGCCGGGTGCGCACCCTTCGAGTCTGCCCGGTCCAGGTCAAGGCCCGCAGCTTCCTCGCCCCTTCGGGAGAGTTCCAGGTCAGCGTGGCTTCGCTGCAGGCGGATCCGAACGGCGCCGTGCTCCTGCCCTACCTCCCGCCGCCTGACTGGCAGCCGGGGCCAGCGCTCTGGGCCATCGGGATACCGGAATTCCTGGCGCTCGCCGTCCACAACCAGGACGGCAGCTATCAGTTCAGCGGCTACCTGGACGGGCGCTTCCCCTCACCGGCCAACCGCTATCTGGTCGAGACCAGGCATCTCCAGCGGCAGTGGCTCGACCGCATTCCGGGCTGGACCGCGCCGGTACCTCCGGCTCCTGCGGGACTGCTGCCCCGGGTCGGCCGCGCTGGCGCGAGAGCCTTCGGCCGCTCCGCCGAGCTCTGGCTCGCCGGTGAGATCATGCGCGCCGCCCTCCAGGACGTGGCCGTCGTCCAGGACCGTCTGCGAGTCGACTCTGTCGACCTGCTCCTCCACGACCTGCGCGGCTATCGGCTCGGCGGCCTCTCGGTTCACGCTTCCACCG
>VBIC01000131.1 GCA_005881425.1 Chloroflexota bacterium
TTGTATCCGGCCCACTTGCGCAAGGGTTGTAGCCGCCCTGGATATAGAGAATGCGCCCAAGCCAAGGGCCGTCCGTGCCTTTGCCGCCACCGGTCGCCGGTACCGAAACGTCATAGGCATATCTGGCCAGGTATTGTCGTTACCCGCTCCAAGCAGCCACCGGCATCGGTTCTGGGCTGCCCCTTGGGGCAGGGAGCGCTTCCCCAACGGCTGCCTGCCGGTCGGTTGTCGCGCATTCTCGCATGAGAGAGCCTGAGGAGAAGGCCCTGAACAGATGATTCGTGATCTGGGTGCGCCGTCGAAGAGCCCGGAGCGCGACAAGGCGGTCGCCTCCAAAGGCCAGGCCCAGGAGGGCCGGCCCGCCGGCGAGTCGCTCGAGACTCCGGCCGGTCTGACGTCCGCCTCCATCGCCCAGCTCCAGCGCTTCGCCGGGAACGCGGCGGTCAGCTCGCTGCTGACTCGGGCGGCCGGTCCGGCCGGGCCGCGCCCGACGGTGCAGCGGGACGACGTTACCCTGGCCTCGGGCCACACCGTGGGAGATTCGGCGGGAGCCTCGGCCAACCTGCGCGCTGACGTGCTGGTCGCGATGGACCGCCTCCATCAGATCGGGAGCATGGACGACGCGCCCTACTCGACCGAGCGAGCCCAGGTCGCGGCCCTTCCGGAGGGTGCGCTGCGCCCCGACCAGATCCCGCAGACCCGGGCGGCGCTGGCACGCAACCGCCAGGCGATCCTCTCCGCAGCCGGCTCCCAGCGTGCGCTGCACCTGCCGCTCTCGGGCGGCGTCGGCGCCGGTCAATCCAACGACAAGACCGACGTCGCGGCGGTCCAGGACCTGCTCCATGCCGAGTGGTTCCTCACCAACGAGAGCTACGACCGCGAGCGCGCGGTGGTCAATGCTGCCGGGGCCGCCGTCGATCCGGGAGCCGTTCCGGACACCATCGCGGGCATCCCCCGGCTCAAGGCTGGGATCCTGCAGGGGACGCCGCTCCACGCACCGATCGGCGCCGGGCTGAGCGGTCCGCGGGCGGCCCAGGAGCAGGCCGACATCGCCGCCTACGATGCGGCCAAGGCCCAGCACGACACCAATCGCACCACCCTGCGCACCTTCGTCGACGACGGCTTCAACCAGCGTCACGACCGCATGCTCAAGAACTCGACCGAATGGGTGCGCACCAACCGGATCAAGATCTACCCGCTGACCCCCACCCACGACAGCGCGGCCCGGGCTGCGCAGGCAGGCAAGCCCGCCGGGGCAGCCTACTTCTCCTATCCCACCGGCGACCTGATGAGTCCCGCGGTCTACTACACGCGCAGGATGATGGGTGAGACCCCCTATGACAACACCAACGTCAACCTGGAGGACAGCACCTCGGTCGACGGCTTCCAGGACGCCGGTGTGATCGCCATCATGCAGTCGGCGATCGCTCAGGGCCGCCAGTATTTCTGGTCGGTCTTGCGGCACGAGCTGCAGCACGCGGCCGACTTCCACGGCGCGGCCGACATCGACGGCTACAAGACCGAGTTCCGCGCCTACTGGCTGGGGAGCCGCGAGTACGACGCCATCTCCCCCACCAGGCTCGTGCACCACAAGGGCTGGACCTGGAACGCGCGCCAGTACGCCATCTTCAACAACCTCTACACGAGCGCGGACTATGCCTACGTCAAGACGGCCTGGGACGCGGAGGACGCCCTGCCGCGAGCCGGGCGGAACTTCCAGAGGGCGGTGGTCGACTTCTGGCGTCCGGTGAGCGTGAACCCCTCCAACTCGCTCCGGGTCGGCGACTTCTACAGCAAGCTGACCGCCACCTCGCACGCCGACTGCGATGCGGACACGCGCGCCACCCCCAACGCGAACGTGGCGGCGCTGCGGGTGAGCGCCATGGCACTCGACCGCAACGACCGCCGGGACGTCTGGCACAACCTGGAGATGGCGAGAGCCATACCGGTGCACATCAAGAGCCGGGTTCGCCGCGAGATCAGCAGGATCCTCTCGCTATGACCATGACGCGGGTCGCGCCCCGTCCTGTCCTGAGCGGCGACGGCAGGGCCGGGGTCGTCGTCCGCGACGGGTCGGCCTATCTATTCCAGACCGCAGGCGGACAGATCGACCGGCTGGCGACTCCCGCCGAGGCGGGGTTGGCGGCGCTGGACCGTACCGGGTCCCGCTGCGTGATTTCCGGCGATGACTTCCTCGCTCTGTGGGAGTGTGGACCGCCCAGCCGCCAGCTGGCGGCGGTCCGAATCAGTGCGCCTCTGCTTCGACTGGCGGTGGACGGCGACCTGGTGCTGGGCGCCGTGGCCGCGGAGGACGACCGGGCAACCCTCCAGGCCTGGCAGGGCGACGGCCTGGCCGCGGCGCCAGGCTGGGTGGCGCTGGGCCCGACCGCTGTCGACCAACTGCTGCTCGACGGCGCCCGGGGCCAGGGGCTGGTCACCGGCCTGCGCGGCCCCCAGTCGCGGCTCGGGGAGGGCGAGTTCCTGGCGCGCCTCTACGACCTGCGCGCCGGCACATGGCCTGCGCTCTGGCAGGGCGAGGGCGGGCCCCGCCGCCCCAACGGTTTTCTCTTCCCACTCGCCGGCGGTGCGCTGGGCGCCTACGACCGGAAGGCGCTGACGGTGCTCCGGCCGGCGGGGACGTCCGGCGGCGGCGGTTGGCAGACGGCCGCGCGTCATGCCTGGGGCGACCTGGAGCAGGTGGTCGCCTCCCCCTCGGGGACCTTCGCCGCCTGGTTCTGGAGCGACGGCGGCGATGACAACGACGACCAGTATCGGGCACGGGTCGCCGAGCTCGGCAAGGGCGAGGTGATCCACGACCTCACGATCGAGCGCGTCGGGGAATTCCCGGCGCTGGCGGTGGACGATGAGGGAGTGCCCAGGCTGGTCTTCGGTGAGCGCCCCGACCGCCTCGTCATCTGCGAGCTCCAGTCGGACGCCCTTCGGCCCGGCACCACGATCGACATCCCCCGGACCTACCAGCGTTGTGGCTGTGATCTGAAGCTTTTGGTCTAGTTGTCCTTCAGGCGGGCGACGGGTGAAGGCGGAGTTCCGCCCTCGCTGCCCACGGCCGCGGTGACCAGGGCGTCGTAGCGGTCGGCCAGGTCCTTGGCCTGGTCCGCGTCCTCGACGCTGACGATCACGTGGTACCGCGGCAGGTCGGGGTCGGGCAGGACCAGCACCCAGCCGCCGTCGACGAAGACCTTGATCCCGTCGGCGAGGTCGACGGCCTGGTCGCGGTGCATCTCCACCATGGTGCGCATCACCCGGCCCTTGGCGTCCCAGGGGCAGTTCAGCTGGCGGTGTTCGTAGGCGCCGCGCGGCAGCTCGGCCCGGATCTGGGAGAGGGAGCGGCCGTCCCGGGCCAGCAGCTCCAGCAGCCTGGCCAGAGCGAAGATGGCGTCGAAGGCGAGCTGATGGTCGGGAAAGACGTAGCCGCCCTTGCCGTCCGACCCGAGCTTGGCCTGGTGCTGCTCCGCGGCGCGCAGCAGCGCCGAGGGCTCGGCCTTGCTGGCCACGAAACGGCCGCCATACTGTTCGGCGAGGCGTTCGATCTGCAGAGGAGCGCTCGCCGGCGCGACCACGATGCCCTGCGCCTCCTGCAGGGCGAGGAGGGCAAAGATGCCGAAGGCCTCGTGATGGTCGAGCACCCGCCCCTGGTCGTCGATCAGGAAGAGCCGCTCCGAGCCGTAGTCGACGTAGGCGCCCAGCTGGCAGCCCAGAGTGCTGGTGACGAGCGCGTCCTCACGCAGGGCGTTGTCGAACGCCTCCTCGGTCTTGGGCTGATAGCTCTCGTCGAAGACGGCGTTGAGCGGCATCGACTCGACGTTCAGCTCCTTGAAGACGCGCGGCAGCACCAGCGAGCCGCTGCCGTGGTCGAAGTCGACCAGCACCTTGAAGGCGGCCTGCCGGATGCGCTCGATGTCCAGGCGAGAGAGGATACCGTCCAGGTAGGAGTCGATCGCGTCCTGCGGATAGGTGATGCTGCCCATCTCGTAGAAGTGGACCCGGCGGATGTCCTCCCGATAGAAGCTGTTCTCCAGCTTGCGCTCGGTCCGCTTGTCGACGATCACGCCGCTGGCGTCGAACATGCGGATGTCCCCCGAGCGGCGGTCGAGGGGCGACATCTGGACGTGGATGGCGCCGGCGACCTCGTGCGTCCGGGCGTAGTACTGGGCCACCGGGATCGGCATCTCGCTGAGGTCGATGATCGACGCGCCCGCCGACATCATGCCCGAGACCATGGCCCTCTTGATCATCCGCGAGGGCCGCTGGCTGTCCCGGGCGGCGGCGATGCAGGCGCCTTTGGGGAAGAGGGCGGCGAAGGACGCCCCCAGCCGGGCGCAGTATTCCGGCGTCAGCTCGATGTTGACCAGCCCCACGAGTCCATACGAGGAAAACAGCCCGCGCTTGTAGTGCCCGGCCCAGACGATGCTCTCGTGGACCAGCGAGCCCGGCTCGATCTCCTTGTCCGGCCAGATCTTGACCCCGCTGTCGATGGTGCTCCCCTCGCCGATCGAGACCTCGTCCCGATCACGGCGCCCTCTTCCAGGAGCGTGTTGTTCTTGATCGTGACGTGGCGGCAGACGATCGCCTGGCGCAGGCGCGAGTTCTCGCCGATGTAGGAGTAGCTCCAGATCACGGAGTTGCTGACCTTGGTGTTCTCGTCGATGACCGAGAAGTTGCCGACGCAGACCGGCCCGTTGATGAAGACGCCGGGCTTGAGCTTGGCCTCGCGCCCGATGTACGCCGGCCCCTGCAGGCGGACGTCGTGGCCCAGCTCGACGTCCTCCCCGATCCAGACGTCGCCCTCCCGCCGCTGGCCCGGGATCTCGACCTTGACCCGGCCGGCCAGCGCGTCCCAGTTGGCCTGGTAGTAGGTCTGGATGTTGCCGATGTCGCACCAGTAACCCGTGGCCAGGTAGCCGTAGAGCGGCATCTTGCGGGCCAGCATCGCCGGGAAGATGTCGGCGCTCCAGTCCACCACCTTGTCGCTCCGGATCAGGCTCAGGACCTGCGGGTCGAGGACGTAGATCCCGGTGTTGACCTGGTCCGAGAAGACCTCGCCCCAGGAGGGCTTCTCCAGGAACCGCAGCACCTTACCCTCGGAGCTCGTGATCACCACCCCGTACTCGAGCGGGTTGGCGACCGCGGTCAGCACGATGGTGGCGAGCGCCTGGCGGTCCTGGTGGAACTGCAGGGCGCGGGCCAGGTCGATGTCGGTGAGGGCGTCGCCGCTGATCACGATGAAGGGCTCCTCCAGGTGGGCCTGCGCGTTCTTGACGCTGCCGGCGGTGCCCAGCGGCGAGTCCTCGACCGCGTAGGTGATCTCCATCCCGAAGTCGGAGCCGTCGCCGAAGTAGTCACGGATCGAGCTTCCCAGGTACTGCAGGGTGACGATCACGTCCTGGATCCCGTGCTCGCGCAGCAGCCGCAGGATGTGCTCCATGACCGGCCTGCCCACCACCGGGACGAGCGGTTTCGGCAGTCCGCTGGTCAGCGGCCGCAACCGGGATCCCTCCCCTCCGGCCATCACGACGGCTTTCACGTTCAGGACCCAGGGAACGGCTCAGACCGCTGAGTGTTCCTTCACCGCCGCCTCGACCTGCTCCCGGAGGAAGGCCGCCGAGTCCTCCGGTTTGACCACGTTGATCCACATCCCGGTCCCCAGCTCGAAGCCGGCGGCGGTGCTCAGCTTGGGGATCAGCTCCAGGTGCCAGTGGTAGACCGCCTCGTGGTCTCCTCGCAGCGGCGCGCTGTGGATGAAGTAGTTGAACGGTGGATCGTTGAGCCCCTGGGCGAGAGCGCGCAGAGTCACCTGGATCGCCTGCGCGAAGTCCGCCTTCTCGGCGGGCAGCAGATCGCCCAGCGAGGCGGCGTGCCGCCGGGGCGCGATCCAGGTCTCGAAGGGCGTCCGGGCAGCGTACGGGCAGAAGACGGTGAATCCCTCGTTCTCGAAAACCATCCGCGCGCCCGCCCGGCGCTCGTCGTCGAAGGTCCGGCAGAAGACGCAGCCGCCCTCTTTGGCCGCGTACCCGCGCGCACCCTCCAGCTCTGCGACGAATGAGGGCGGCACCAGGCTGATGGCGTAGAGCTGCGAGTGCGGGTGCTCCAGCGAGGCGCCCGCCGGGCGCCCGTGGTTGTAGAGGATCGATACGTACTCCAGCGCCGGATTCGCCTGGTGGGCCCGGAAGCGATCGAGGTAGGACTGCACGATCTCCTCCACCTGGTGCCGGTCCAGCTGGGGAAACGCCGCCCGGTGGTCGGGGCTGCTGATCAGGACCTCGCAGGCCCCGATCGAGTCGCGCTGCAGAAATCGCCCCTCCCGCACGTCCTGGCCCTCGGGCTGCAGCCTGAAGGCGGCGTAGAGGTTGGGGACCACGCGCACCCACCAGCCGGGGCCGTCCGGCTCGGTCCCCGGAGCCCGGTAGGAGAGCACCTCGGGCGGTGTCATCTGCTCGTGGCCGGGACAGAAGGGGCAGACGTCGCGCGCCGGCACCGGCTCGCGGGCCGCCTGGCTGAACGAGTCCGGGCGGCGGGCGCGCTCGGTGGCGACCGCGACCCAGCGACCGGTGATCAGATCCTGGCGTAGCTGCGGCACATCGGACTCCTTTGCCTGATCGCAGGGCGAAACGTTTCCATTATGGCCAACGGAGAACGCGCGGCGCCGGCGTACTCCCGCGCCTCGATGTGATTGCGCATCGCCGTCCTGCAGAGGCGGACGTACTGCTGGGCGGAATTGCCCCAGCTGACGTCGCTGCTCATGGCGTTGGCCTGCAACCGCCGCCAGAGCGCCGGCTGGCGGAAGGTCTCGAGTGCGCGCACCACCTGGGCGTACAGGTCCCAGTGATCGTAGGCCTCGAAGACGAATCCGTTGCCGGTCTGAGCGTTGGGATCGAAGTCCTGGATCGTGTCCGCAAGCCCACCGGTCGCGCGGACGATCGGAATGGTGCCGTAGCGCAGGCTGATCAGCTGGCCCAGCCCGCAGGGCTCGAAGCGGGAGGGCATCAGGAAGATGTCCGCGCCGGCGTAGATGTGTTGGGCCAGCACGGGTTTGAAGCCGATCGTGGCCGAGACCTTCTGCGGATGCTCCTGGGCGCCGCTCCGGAACATCTCCTCGTAGCGCCCATCGCCTGCCCCCAGCACCACGAGCTGGAGATTGAGGCGCGTCAGCCCCCACATGACGTTCGCGATCAGGTCGAGGCCTTTCTGGTCGTAGAGTCGCGAGATCAGGCCGATCACCGGGATCGACGCGTCCTCCGGCAGTCCCGCCTCGCGCTGCAGCGCCAGCTTGTTTTCGACCTTGCGCTCCACCGTCGCCAGGGTGTAGCGCGCGGCGATGTTGGGGTCCGTTTCCGGATTGAAGACCTCGTAATCGATCCCGTTGACGATGCCGTAGAGCTTGCTCTGGTAGCCGCGCAGCAGCTGGTCCATGTGCTCGCCGTACTCCGCGGTCAGGATCTCCTGGGCGTAGCGGTTGCTCACGGTGTTGACCACGTCCGAGAAGTAGATGCCGCGGCCCAGCAGGTTGACGATCTCGTCGAGGCCGGCGATGCCTGGCTTGATCAGGCCCCACGGATCCAGGTTGGCCAGGTGGAGCGTGCCATAGCCGAAGACGCCCTGGAAGGCGAGGTTGTGGATGGTGAGAACGGTCGCCATATCGCTATAGAAGGCGTCGCCCTCGTAGAGCCGGGTCAGCATGTTGGGGATGACCGCGGTGTGCCAGTCGTTCACGTGCACCACGTCGGGCCGGAAGCCGAGCGGCCGCAGCATCTCGATCGCGGCGCGGCTGAAGAAGATGAAGCGGGCGTCGTCGTCCCATAGCCCGTACATGCCCTCGCGGGCGAAGAACTGGGCGTTGTCGATGAAGTAGACGGGCACGTCCTCGCCGATGCGACCTTCCAGGACCTGCGCCTTGAGGGTCTGCTCCGCGAGCGGGACGGGCAGGTCCCCGATCACCTGGCGCAGACCGTAGCGGGCCGCGTCGATCGACCCGTAGCGCGGCATCACCACCCGGACGTCGTGGCCGAGCTGGCGCAGGGCCTTGGGCAGGGCTCCGGCGACGTCCGCCAGGCCTCCGACCTTGGCGAAGGGAGCGACCTCGGCGGCCACGAGCAGGATCTTGAGCGGGCGCGGCCGCGCCTCGAGCAGGTCGCCGGGGACCCGAACCCTGATCGAGCCCACGGGCGGCAGCTGTTCCAGGATCGCGCCCGCCGCCACGGTGAGGGCGACCATCTCCAGCGTCTCCCCCGGCTCGTGGCCGAGGGCGGCGAAGGGAACCGCCAGCTCGACCGGGTTGACGCCGCTGGGCGTCGACTCCCAGGTCGGCCGGGGCGCGGACAGCCCTCCCGACAGCGAGCGCAGCTCCGCCGCGCGGGAGGAAGTCCCCAGCGAGACCGTCAGCACGGCCGAGGGGGTGAACCCCAGGCGCTGCGCGCTCACCGGCGGCTCCAGACGGGTCCAGCCGGCCTGGGCGGTGGGCTGCGCGGCCGGGCTCCCGGCGAAGAAGATGCGCAGCGAGGCCGGGGCGGAGCCCGGGTGCTCGAGCAGGTCGAAGCGCAGGTACAGGTTGCGCTCGTCGTGCCCGAACCAGATCCGCCGGATCCGACCGCGCGGCGGGTGCATCGCCCCGAAGAGCGCGCTGGCGTCCACGTAGCCGCCCGCCCGCCATTCGGCCTCGTCGACCGCGCCGTTGAGGCGCGGCGTGATCTTTCGGTCGGGACGCTTGGCCGCCTGCACCGCGGCGCCGTCAGCGGCCACCGGCTGGAAGAGCTCGATCGGAGGCTGGCGCCCGATCCGGCTGTAGGCGTTGCGCAGGTGAAGCCGGTAGAGCCCGTCCCAGATCACGTCCATTCCCGAGTCGTGCCGGCGGCTGAACCACCAGAACCAATCGCTTCCTTCCGCGATCAGGATCTCGCGGCGGGCCTGGGCCAGCTCCTTGGGATCCGCCTGCCCGGCCGCCTCGTCGACGGCCTCGTGGGTGGCGATCAGGCGCTCCCAGGCCCGGGTGTGCTCCGGGTCGCCTGCCCAGGTTTCGAGGTTGCCGTCGATCCAGGACCCGGGCACGATCCGGGCCAGCCGCTGACGGGTGGGGTTGGACTCGAGGAAGCGGGAGACGGTGGTCAGCTCCAGCTCCTCTGCCGTGCTGAGCCGCCCGTAGAGCTCGTTGAGGAATCGGTTCCCGTTCTGCTCGTAGAAATCCCAGCAGTTCTCGCCGTCCAGGGCGATCGTGACCAGAAGCGGCGGACCAGAATCCTGACTCTCCCGGATGGCGTGGAGGCGGGCCAGCAGGTCGGAGACCGCCTGCTCCGCCTGATAGTTCTGGTAATCGAAGCCGATCAGGTTGGAGAGGCGGGCATCGCGAAAGACGACATCGATCGCCCGCCCCTCTCTCTCCAGCCGGTAGGGCAGGTAGAGGAGGTCCGGACGCTGGACCCGGTCTCCGTCTCGGCTGACGGAGCCGTCGAGGGACCGGTTGAGCACGCCCTCATCGCCCGCCATCCAGAGCAGGCCGTGTTCCTGGGCCAGGAATGCGACCTCATCGCTCAGGGCCAGCTCGGGCGGCCAGAGCCCCTGGGGAGCGGTCCCGAAGAGCCGGCGATGAGTCTCCACCGCCAGGCGCATCTGCTCGGCGGCGTCCTCGGGATGGGCGAAGGGCCGGTCGGGCAGCTGGATCGAGGGCGACGCCGTCCTGGCGGCGTTGAGGTCCCGGATGAGGGGCAGGATGGGATGGTAGAAGGGGCTCGTGGTCAGCTCCGCCTGGCCGCGTTCGCGCAGCGCCCGGTACGCGGGCAGCACCCTGCGCATGGCGTCGAACTGGGCGGCGATGACCGGCTCCTTGTCCTCCTCGGCGAAGTCGCGGCCCCTGGAGAGGAGCTGGCTGACCGGAGTCCCGCCTTCCACCGCGTCGGGGTCGATCCAGGAGAGGTTGGCCCAGACCTGAAGGTCGCGCAGCTCCGCATCCGTGAACAGGCCGGCCAGCTCGGGTTGGGTCCGCGCCGAGGCCTGCTCCCGCTTGCTCACCAGCTCCAGGTAGCGGGGGAAGCGACGCACCCGCCGGTTGCGGCTGGAATCCGAGAACCAGCGGGTCACAAAGGCCCGTTCCTCTTCGGTCAGCTCGCCGGCCGGGCGGCGGGTCAGGTCGAGGTAGAGGTCGGAGGCGTCGCCAGACAGGTAGTCCTCGATCTGGGCGCAGAGCGAGGGCACCAGGTTGAAGGTCTGAGGATAGCGGTCCAGGAGGGCCGCCATCCGGTGGTAATCCTTGACGCTGCGCAGGCGGACCCAGGGCAGGAGGACGGTATTGGCCAGGTCATCCTTGTAATAGGGCTGGTGCATGTGCCAGATGAAGGCCACATGCAGAGGCGCGGTCACGGGCGACTATGTTATCGGACTGGAGGGATCGGAAACCAGCCGGCTCAGGCGACGCGGCTGCCGGTCGGCCGCTCCTGGGGGAGGGCCATCTTGTAGACGAAGCGGAGGCGGGGCGAGTACTCGACGGTCAGCCGGTCCCCGGGCTTGAGCTGGCGGAAGGCCTCGCGATCGACCTTGAAGGACTCGGCCCACATGCCCTTGGCGAGCGCGGGATCGCCCGCCTGCACGGCGACGTGGTAGCTGTGCCCGAAGAGGCCCAGGTCGCGCCGCATACCCACCACCCGGCCGGCCATCGAGGAGCGGCGCGCTCCCAGGTCGAGGAGGGCGCGGAGGAGGACCACGGTCCCGACCGGTACCAGCAGGCAGGCGACCGCGAAGATGGCCGCGATCGCCAGCAGGAGGGGCGAGGGGATGGGGTGGAAGAGCGCCTGCACCAGCCAGGGCTGGGCGGCCAGGATGGCGGCCATCCCCAGGCCGCAGGAGGCCAGCCCCGCGATGAGCGCGCGACGGGGCGGCTCCCCCAGGCTGATCGACCAGAGCTGCCATTTGACGCGCGGCCGCATCGGCCGCCCGTCCGGTCCCACCGCGATCAGCAGCTGGCCCCAGGGCATCGAACCGCCGACCAGCTTCAGCAGGAGCAGAGCGCCGACCGCGACTCCGACGACCGACAGATCGACGATGATTGGCACCTGAAGGACCCCGCAGGGTATAACAGGCCGGGGAAGAGCCTCTTGCGGGCCTCGAATACGGTTCGTATTCGACCCGTTTACTCTGGGGGACGCGCCTGTAGGTACCGCCTGACGGCGTCCCGGAGCTGCGGCAGGGGCTCCGTCTTGAGCAGGTACTGGTCGCAGCCGGCAGCCCGCGCCTGCTCCTCGGTGGCCATCCCGGCCGTGTAGACGATCACCTTGCAGGGCAAATGGGTCCTGCGCACCAGGCGGCAGATGTCCAGCCCGTCCAGCCCCGGCATCTGGACGTCGACCACGGCGACAGCCGGCTCCTGCTCCTTGATCAGGCGCCAGGCGGCCTGGCCGTCCTCAGCCTCGACCACCTCACAGCCGTCGAGCTCCAGCAGCGTCCGCAGCATGGTGCGGATGTCCGCATCGTCGTCGGCGACGAGCACGACGCCGCCTGAGTTGTGTCCAGGCGCGGGGATGGCCAATCCCCACTCCCTCAACCCCCTCCCGCGGACCATGCTCAACAAATTCTATGTGGCGGCCGCTAATCCTGCCAGCCCTGGGTCGCGGCCACGAACTCGAGGCGGCGCAGCAGGAGGTCGATCACGCGCTGCCAGGTGTACTCCCGGGCGGTGCGCTGGGCGGCGATGCGCAGGTTGCGGGTGGTCTCGGGGTGCATGGCCAGGTGCCGGACGTAGGCAGCGACCTCAGCCGGGTCCTCGGTCTCGATCGCGATCGCGTTGCGAAAGGGCTCCGCGTAGTCCTCGCCGGTCGCGCCCACGAAGGCCACGCCTCCGGAGGCCATCGCCTCCAGCCCGACCAGCCCGAAGGGCTCGTGGCCGCTGTTGGCGAGAGTGGCGCTGGCCGCGGCGTATATGGGCGGCAGGAGTGCCTCGGGCAGGAAGGCGGTGACGTTCCAGAGGTCGGCGTCGGGATGCTCGCGCAGCGCCCGGGTCAGGGCGGGTACGTCAGCCAGCGGGCTGGACAGGTGCGCCACCCGAAGGCCCAGCGCCGCGGCCCGGGCCAGGACCTCGCCACCATAAGGCTCGATGCCGCCCCGCATCAGCAGCCGCGCCGGCACGCCCTGAGCCTTGAGGCTGGCGATCGCGGCGACCGCCTGGTGCCAGCGCTTGTCGGGGCTGAAGCGGCCGATCTTGAAGAGCAGCGTGCCGGTGCCGGCCGCCGCCCGGATGGCCCGCACCTGGACCTGGCTCACGGTGGCGATCAGCGAGGCGGGGATCCCGTTGGGGATGACGATGGGATTGACGCCCCAGCGCCACATGACGTGCTTCATGTAGCGGCTGACCGTGGTCAGGGCCGCGTGCCTGCCCAAAAGAGTCCAGTCGATGCGCTCGAAGCCGAAGTAGTTGTTGGCGTTCCACAGCAGCAGGCAATGCTCCCGCAGGCGGCGCGCCTGAAGGAGCTCGGCGAGCAGGATCATGGTGCGCGCCATCTGCCATTCCTCTCCCAGGACCACGACCCGACGGCCGCGCCGGACTGCCGGGCTGACGTGGCGATCGACGAGCGCCTCGGGCAGGCTGCGCTCGACCTCGCCGCGCTTGCCCTCCTCGCCCTCGTAGACCCCGAGCCGGTGGAAGCGGCTGACCCACTGCGCCCACCGGTGCAGCACCAGCCTGCCGTCCAGCAGCGGCTCCTGCCCCGCAAGCTCCGGATCTCCGACGAAGAACAGATGGGTCTCGTGCCCCCGCTCGGCCAGCGCCCGTGAGAGCTCCTTCACCCGAACCCCCAGGCCTCCCGCCTGGGAGTAGACGTCCGGGCCTTCGAAGGAGAGGACCAGGAAGTCGGTCGAGGCCGGCTCGAGCATCAGCGCCCCGCCAGCAGCTCGAGCGCCCGGGCGTGACCAGCCGGGGTGGCGGCGGCGAGCAGCGTGGTCCGGGAGGAGAGTGCGCTCGCTACCGGCGCCAGGTCCGAGCCCTCGAAGTCGGTGGCTGACCCGCCCGCCTCGCGCAGGATGAGCAGCGGCCCGGCCAGGTCGAAAGCCCGGACCGGGAGGGGCGCCAGGGTGAGGCTGATGGCCCCGGTGGCGGTGTGGCAGAGGTTCAGGCCGACCGATCCCAGGACGCGCAACCGTTCAGCCCGCTCGATCACGACCCGGGCTCGCTCCACCGCTTCCAGCGGCCGGGGCGCCTCGAGCTGCACCAGGGGGTAACGATCGGCCGGCTCCGGGCCCTGCGAGGGGATCGGACGGCCGTTCCTGTGAGCGCCGCCGCCGCGCTGCGCCGTGAACTCGTCCGCCGTCGCCAGGTTGTGGACGAGCGCCAGCTCGACGTCCCCCAGGGTGTCGCCGTGGGCGAGCGCCAGCACCACCGCGTAGTAGGGCACGCCCTGCTTGGCGTTGAGGCTGCCATCGAGCGGATCGATCAGGACGACCGGATCGCCGCCGAAGTCGCGAGCCCCCAGCTCCTCGGAGAGGAGCCGGAATCGGAGCCCGCTGCGATAGGCTTTTTCCAGGTGGCGAACCGCGATCTCCTCGGCGACCGCGTCCAGGACCACGGTGCGGTCGCCGCCCGCGCCGGTCCCGACGACCTCGCGGCCCCGCCGGCTGCCGGCCAGCGGACCGAGCTGCGATCGGATGTCCGCGGCGATGCCGGCGAAGATGGGGAGCCAGGGTGATGCGCTCACTGCCGGAGGCGGCCGTCCTGCCGCTGCCTGGGTATCCTACTAGACGCCCGCCGCCAGCGACGCTGGGAGCCCTGCCCTGGGGACCATGGCTGAGCCTGGTGGCGCTGGCCCTCCTGGTCAAGCTGGCCATCGCCGCCGTGGGCCTGGCGATCGTGGGGACGGCCCCCGATCCGGTGACAGCCCTGGCCTCCCAGTGGATCCACTGGGACGCCCCCCACTACCTTTCGATCGCGGAGTTCGGCTATGCGCGCAGCGGCGACCTGCGCAACCTGATCGCCTTCTTCCCCCTCTATCCGGCCCTGATCCAGGCGCTCGCGCTCAGCGGCCTGCCGTTATGGGTGGCCGCCATCGTCCTCAACAACGTGGGCGGCCTGCTCGCCACCATCCTGCTCTACGAGATCGCCCGCTCGGAGGGAAGCGATCCGGCCGCGTTCCGCGCCGCCGTCCTCTTCAACGTCTTCCCTACCGGCTACTTCCTTTTCAACGGCTATACGGAGGGAGTCTTCGGCGCCTTCGCCTTCGGCGCGGTGCTGGCCGCTCGGCGCGAGCGCTGGCTTCTCGCGGGGGCGCTCGGCGGACTGGCCGCGGCCACCCGGCTGACGGGCCTGGCGCTGGTGCCATTCCTGGCGGTGGAGGTCTGGATGGCGCGCCGCCGCCTGCGCCGGGTCGGCGAGGCGGTCCTGGCGGTGCTGCTCCCGGCCGGCGGCCTCCTCGTCTACCTGGCGGTCAACTGGCTGGTGCTGGGCGACGCCCTCGCCTTCGTCCAGGTCCAGCGCGACCACTGGTATCACCGGCTGAGCGCGCCCTGGGTGGGGCTCAGCGAGGCGATCCGGGGGATCGCCTGGCGTGCGCCCTGGGAGAAGATCACGGTGGGCGCCAGCGAGCTGATCGGCGGCGTCACCGTATACGTCACCACCGCATTCGCCGCGCTGCGGCTGCGGCCGGCGGACGCAGCCTACGCCGCGGTCCTCACCGTACTCACCACCTTCCTGCCTTTCTGGCTCAGCATCCCCCGCTACCTGCTGGCGATGTTCCCGCTCTTCCTGCTCCTGGGCCGGATCCGAAGCCTGGCGGTGCAGGTGGCCCTGACGGCCGTCTTTCTGACCAGCCTGCTCGTCTTCTCGGTGGCTTTCGCCCGCGGCTTCTGGGCGTTTTGAGTCAGCGGGGTGCGGACCGGTAGCTTCTCGAGCCGCGTGACCTCAACAGGTGAGTGGCGGCCCAGCTGACCACGACGTAGACCAGCCAGCCCACCACCAGCCGCCCGCCCGAGACGTCGAAGTGGTGGCCGAGGGCGCCGAGGATGGCGAACGACAGGGCGAAGAGCAGGATGTTGATGACGACGACGAACAGGCCCAGCGTGATGATCGTCACGGGCAGGGTCAGGATGATCAGGATCGGTCTCAGGACGGCGTTCACCACCGCCAGGATCACGGCCATGATGATCGCGGCCAGGAAGATGCCGCTGTGGACGTCCCAGATGACGTAGAAGACGAAGAGCAGCGCCAGGACGTGGACCAGGAATCGGGTCAGCATGGCTGAGCCATTGTAGGTGTCCTAACCCGAAGGCACCTGGTAGATCTGGTAGCTGGCCGTGCGCAGCAGCAAGGGGAAGTTGGTCTGGAAATAGTCCAGGTTGGCGTGCCAGGTGGCGAGCTCGTCGGGGCCGATCACCACGTAGTCCGCGTGATAGCGGTGGAGCAGGTCGAGCGCCTGCGTGTCTCCCCTGAAGATGTGGGCCAGGTCCT
>VBIC01000206.1:0-1314 GCA_005881425.1 Chloroflexota bacterium
CGGCGTGGGCAATTGGGATGAGTTCGCGCGTACCGGCGGGTGGGATGTGGGAGCCAAACCGCCGATGGCATTAGGCGTGGAGGCGGCCGGCACGGTGATGGCAATCGGACAGGCGGTCAGCGGCTGGGCACCTGGCGACGCGGTCATGACGCATCCGCTGCCGCTTCGCGACCAGGGGACGTGGGCGCCTCGGCTGATCGCCCCGGCCGCGCTACTAGCCCCCAAGCCGGACGGTGCTAGCTGGGAGGCCGCGGCCGCCTTCCCCATACCAGCGCTCACCGCCGAACAGGTTCTGAGCGATGCCCTCCGCATCCGCGCCGGTGAGCAGCTCCTGGTTCACGGAGCCGGCGGAGTCACCGGTGGCCTCCTCGTCGCCCTCGGCACCCTACGCGGCGCCCATGTGATCGCGACCGCAGGCCCATCAAGCGAGCAGCGGGTCAAGGCGCTAGGGGCGCGCCACGTCATCGACTACCACGACCACGACTGGCCCGGCCAGGTGCGGGCGACCACGGGAGGCCAGGGAGTGGATGCCGCGGCGAACGCGGCGCCCGGGGGTGCCGCCACCGCCGTCCGCGCGGTCGCCGATGGCGGTCGCTTGGCGACCATCACCTCGGATCCGCCCGCCGAGCAGCGCGGGATCTCGGTTGCCAGCATCTACGTCCGCCCGGACGGAAACCAGCTGCGCAAACTCGCCAAGCAATTCGCAGATGGGCAACTGCAGGTTCAGGTCGCCTCGCGCTACCGCCTCGCCGATGCCGCCCTGGCACTCGCGCAGGCGACCGGCGGTCACGCCAGCGGAGCTATCGTGCTCTCGCTCTGACCAGCCGAGCAGCCCCAGAGATGAGGGAGGCGGCTGGAGTGGATATGGGGTGGGGGGGAACAGTAAGTTGTGTTCCCTGAGGGAACAATTAGGGAACAGTCGCACTCAATCGTAGGGTGTCGTTAGGTGTCGTTTCGTATTCGGGAAAGGGTGGCTGAACTTCCTGCCACAGAACCCGGCTTACAGTCCGCCTCGACCCGCCTTTCCGGAAGTGAATACGAAGCCAGCCCGGACCACCGGGCCGGGGCCGGCGTCTGTACCCAATTCGTCTGCCGATCGCTCAGTACCCACAACTTACTGTCCTCCTTCTCACTGCTGACCGCGCGGCAGCGCTTGTAGTCCCCGCACCAGCAGTTCCGTGGACAGCTGCCTCTCGACCTCCGCCGCTGACCCCCAGTTCATCAGGGCCTCCGCCGACCGCAGGAAGTTGGGGAACTCCTCGAACGAGATCCCGGCCAAAAAATCGCCGTAGCGCTGCCGCTCCCTGGCGGCGG
>VBIC01000206.1:1319-3450 GCA_005881425.1 Chloroflexota bacterium
GCCCGTACCCGGCCCGCAGCACGATGGGGCCCAGGATTATCGCGGTAACCACCTGGAGCAGGACCGCTGCCTGTTGGTCCTCGAACCCGGCCTCCGCGAGGATGCCGAGCAAGCCGTCCGCGAGCCGCATTGAGGCCAGCGACGCAAGAGGGCGCGCGATCAGCGCTCCAGCCGCCGGGTGCCGCTCGACCATCGAGTGGACGCTCTCGAGACCCCGACGCAGCCGCTCCTCCCATCCGAGAGCAGGGTCGGTGGGGAACTCGATCTCGGTCAGGACTAGCTCTGCCATCCGGTTAAGCAGGTCTGTCTTCCCGCCCACGTGCGTGTACAGGGCCATTGGCGTGACGTCCAGCTCGCGGGCCAGGCGGCGGAGGCTGACCTGCTCGACGCTCGCCTCGTTCGCGATCTTCAGCGCCAGCCGGGTGATGCGGTCCGGCGTCAGGTCGGCTTCCTTGCGCGGACCACGTTTTTTGGCCATGGCTTGACACTGTACGGCGTATAAGGCAATCTCTACGGCGTATAAATGAGCGCACACCTACCATCGCCGGTACCTCGATCGCCTTCGTCTTCATTGGCAAGTGTTGTGGCGCGCGAATTGCGGCCCAGGAGAGTGACCGCCATGTCTGTGATCGAAGCCGCTAACACCCCGCAGACCGTCGCCGTCGCCCCGGCGCCGCCGGCCGTCCCTCACCCTGCCCCCGCTGCCCGGCGCAGCGCCGCTCAGATCTACGCGGCCGCGCTGCTGACGCTGGGCGTCGCCGGGATCCACTTCGCGGCCGCCGCCGGCCACCTGGCGGAATACCTGCCCTACGGCATCTTCTTCATCGGCCTCGGCCTCGCCCAGGTCGCGCTGGCCGTCGCCATCGTCGTCGCGCCGAGCACGAGGCTCTTCCTCGCCGCGGCGCTCGGGACGGCCGCCGTCATCGCGCTCTGGTTCGTGTCGCGGATCACTGGGCTCCCGATCGCGCCCGACCCCTGGCGGCCCGAGATACCGGGGATGCTGGACATGTTCGCCACGCTCACCGAGATCATCTCGGTCGTCCTCTTCCTGCTCCTGGCCCGGACACCCCACAAACCGAAGGCGAGAGGCCGGGTCCGGGTCGCGCTATCAACCCTGCCGGCCGTTCCGCTTGCCGCCCTGGCCGGCTGGATGGCGGTCGGATCCGCGCTCCACCCGATGCCGGCGGCCTTCAACACCGCCCCGGCCGTGGCAGGCCAGCCTTCCACCTCCGTGGCCGACCTGGTCGCCGCGCCCGGCAGCGAGCCGCTGAAGGTCTTCACGCTCACCGCGGGAGTGCCGGTCCCGAGCTGCGCGTCGTCCAGGGCGACCGGGTCCGGGTGACGCTGGTCAACCACCTGCCCGACCGGACCTCCATCCACTGGCACGGCCTCCGCCTGCCGGACGCGGAGGACGGCGTCGCCGGGATCACCCAGAATGCGGTGCGGCCCGGCGGCTCGTACGTCTACGAGTTCGTCGCCACCGATGTGGGGACCTACTGGTATCACTCCCACCAGGACACCTACTACCAGCTCCCGCGGGGGCTCTTCGGGTCGCTGATGGTCCTGCCGCGAGGCGGAGTCGCGGAATCGCGCGACTACACGCTCGTCGTGCACACCGGGGCTGACGGCAGCAGCGTCGCCATCAACGGCTCCCATCGCCTCCATCTCGACGCCGCGCCCGGCGATACCGTACGGCTGCGGATCGTCAACGCCAATGACCCGCCTTTGGACGGCTCCCCCATCCGGCCTGCGCTGCTCGGCGCCGGCTACCGGGTGGTAGCGCTCGACGGCCACGACCTGAACGCGCCCCAGGTGATCGGGCCGGAGCGGATCCCAGTCGGGATGGGACAGCGCGCCGACCTCGTCTTCACCATGCCCCCCAGTGGTGAGGTGGAGCTTGCGGGCCTGATCCATCACACCCCCGGCAACCCCTTCGCGACCGAGCCGGTCAGCCCGGTGACGATCGGCGACGGCCCCGCGCCCACCGCGGTCAAGCTGGACTCGCTTCCCCGTTTCGACCTGACCACCTATGGCGCAGCTGCTCCGGACCCGATCGCCGATGCCACCGCCTTCGACGTCACCCGCGAGATCGGTCTGGGCGGTAGCCCGGCCTTCTACAACGGCACCTACG
>VBIC01000206.1:3478-3988 GCA_005881425.1 Chloroflexota bacterium
TACACCTCGCCCTACGTGCCACCGATCAGGGTCCGCGAGGGTCAGCTGGTGCACCTGCGCATCGTCAACACGACGACCGGCAAGTTCCACCCCATCCACATCCACGGTCACGTCTTCACCGTCCTCGCCAAGAACGGCCACCCGCTCACGGGAAGCCCGGTCCACGTCGACGCCATCCTGGCCGGGCCCAAGGAGACCTGGGACGTCGCCTTCAAGGCCGACAACCCGGGCATCTGGATGCTGCACTGCCACGTCCTCGGCCACGCCGTGGCGGGGATGATGATGACCATCAACTACGAGGGCATCTCGACGCCCTACTCCATGGGCACCGACTCCGGGAACGTGCCCGAATGAGCGGGTTCTCGACCCATGACCGCCTCCGTCCAATGACCGCCAAACACGCGCATCAGCCGCAGCTTGACAAGGGCGGGGGACCGACGAAGGCCACCTTTGCGCCTGCTCGAGCGGTTGTCGAACGCGATCCGCACGGGCGAGGGGTTAGAGGAGGCG
>VBIC01000206.1:4057-4510 GCA_005881425.1 Chloroflexota bacterium
CAGGTGCTCGTGACGATCGCTGTGAGCGTGGTCGCTGCTGCCCTAGGTGTCTGGATGATCTGGCGCCCGAGCAACGCGGCGGTCGCTCTGTCGAGCGCCCTTGGTGTGGCGTGGCTGGTCCTTTACGCGTGGCTGACCGTCTGGCAGTCTGGCGAGCTTGCGGCCTGGGCGACCGACGTATTCCTCGGGCTCGTAGGTCTGAGTGCCGCTTTCTTCGCGCATCGCTCTCGGGCGCGCAGCACGCCGACGTCTGGTCCCCAAGATTGCTAGAGGTCAGCCACCGTCGCGAACTGGGCCCTCGCCGTGCTGCGCGCAGGGGGTGAGGAACAGTAAGTTTTGGGTACCAGTACCCATTGAGTACCCTGTCGCATACGGTCGAGACGTGTCGTCAGGTGCCATCTTGTATTCGGAGCGCGGCGTCCGAATACGCCGAAACTGAACCCAGCTTACTGT
>VBIC01000132.1:0-4468 GCA_005881425.1 Chloroflexota bacterium
ATCGAGGAGATCGCGATCGACCGGGTCTTCATCGGCTCCTGCACCAACGCACGGCTGGAGGACCTGCGCATCGCGGCGGAGGTCGTTCGCGGCCGGAAGGTCAGCCAGCGGGTTCGCGCCATGGTCGTGCCGGGGTCCGCCCGGGTCAAGGCTGAGGCCGAGGCCGAGGGGCTGGACTCGATCTTCCGCGAGGCGGGCTTCGAGTGGCGGGACGCGGGCTGCTCGATGTGCCTGGGCATGAACCCGGACGTCCTCCAGCCGGGCGAGCGCTGCGCCTCGACCAGCAACCGCAACTTCGAGGGCCGGCAGGGGAGCGGAGGACGCACCCACCTGGTCAGCCCGCCGATGGCGGCCGCGGCCGCTCTGGCGGGCCACCTGGTCGACGTGCGGCGCCTTTAGATGGAACCGGTGCGCCTGATCGAGGGCCGGATCGCACCGCTGGACCGGGCGAACGTCGACACCGACCAGATCATGCCCAAGCAGTTCCTCAAGCGGATCGAGCGCTCAGGGTTCGGGCCCTATGTCTTCTGGGACTGGCGCCGGGCCGGCGGCTTCATCCTCGACCGAGCCGAGTACCGCGGGGCCGCGGTCCTGGTCGCCGGTCCCAACTTCGGCTGCGGCTCATCACGCGAGCACGCCGCCTGGGGGCTGCAGGACGCCGGATACCGCGCGGTGGTCGCGCCCTCGTTCGCCGACATCTTCCGCAGCAACTGCGTGAAGATCGGGCTGCTGCCGGTCGAGCTGCCCGAGGAAACCGTGCGCCGCCTGCTCCAGCTCGCGCTCGACGATCCGGCGACGGTGGCGAGCATCGATCTCGAGGCGCAGACGGTCAGCGCGCGCGAGGTCGCCGCGCGTTTCGAGATCGATTCCTTCACGAAGGAGTGCCTTTTGAGCGGCTGGGACGAGATCGCGCTGACCCTCCGCCAGGAGAGCGAGATCGCCGCCTTCGAGGCGCGACGCCCCGAGTTCCTGCCTCGAGTGACGACGGCGTCCGCGTGAGCCAGGCGCTCACCAACCTGGTCCAGCACTACGGGCTGTTCGCCGTCCTGGTCCTGATGGCCGCCGAGAGCTGCGGCCTGCCCTTTCCCAGCGAGGTGATCATGCCCTTCAGCGGGGCTCTCGTGGCTGCCGGCCACCTCGATCTGACCGGCGCCGTCCTTGCCGGCGCGGTCGGCAACCTTGCCGGGTCCCTGGTCGCCTACTGGCTGGCCTCCACCTTCGGCGAGCCCCTCCTGCTCGGGCCCGGGCGCTACGTCGGCATCCGCCGCTCGCACCTGGAGCTGGCCGACCGCTGGTTCGCGCGCTACGGGCTGATCGCCGTGTTCCTGGGCCGAATGCTGCCTGTGATCCGCACCTACATCTCGTTCCCGGCCGGCCTGGCGCGTGTGCGCCTCCTGCCCTTCAGCGCCCTGACTCTGATCGGCGCCCTCCCCTGGTGCGCCATGTTGACGCTGGTGGGCGTGTGGCTGGGCCTCAACTACACTCGAGTCTCGAGGCCGATCGAGACGGCGGCGATCGTGATCGCGGTCCTGGTGGCGGCCGCCGTGATCGCCTGGATCGTCAGGGGCCGCGCCCTGGCCCGCGCTCAGGGAGAGTAACTCAGCCAGGCCGGCCGTCAGGGAACGGTTCGACCGAGGCCGCGGCGCCGTAGAGCGCGGGGATGACCCGGCGGGCGACACCCAGATCGCCGCTGGACCAGAAGCGGACCGTGCCTATCTCGGGCCGCGGGTTCAGGAGGTTGCGGCCTTCGAGCACACGCTGCAGCTGGCGGGCAATGGCTGGGCCGGTGTCGATCAGGGTGACGTCGCTGCCGACCACCTCCGCGATCACGTCCTTGAGGAAGGGGTAATGGGTGCATCCCAGGACGATCGTGTCGGCGCCCGCATCCTTGAACGGCTTGGTGTAGCGCTCGACCAGGGCGCGGGTTCGCGGACCCGTGACGTCGCCCGCCTCGACCTGCTCGACCAGACCGGGCGCCGGCTGGGTGACGACCGTTGCCCGGCTGCCGTAGCGCTCCAGAAGCGACCGAAAACGATCGCTTTCCGAGGTGCCGACCGTGGTCAGGATGCCGACGACTCCGCTGCGCGTCGCCTCCGCGGCGGGCTTGACGGCCGGCTCCATCGCCACCACGGGCACGGACAGGGCGGCTCTGACCGCTTCCGCCGCAGCCGCCGTGCCGACGTTGCAGGCGATGACGATCGCCTTGGCGCCCCGCGCGGTCAGGAATGACGCGATGTCCAGCGACCAACTGCGGACCTCGTCGATCGGCTTGTCTCCCCAGGGCGCGCGCCCCGAATCGGCTACGTAGAGGAGATCCTCGTGGGGCAGGAGGGTGCGGATCTCCCTGAGCACCGAGAGGCCCCCGACTCCGGAGTCGAAGACCCCGATCGGCGCACCGTCCTCCGCCATCACTCGCAAGCTTAGTCCGCGCCGCCTGGAGATCAGGGCCGGCGGATCAGCGGATCGAGGGGCAGCATCCTTCCGCTGACGTCGTGGCGGCGAGCCGCCGCGAGCATGGCCCGGCCGACGTCCGTGCCCTTGCGGTCGACGATTGCGATCACGCTCCCGCCGGCGCCGGAGAGCGCGGCGCCCAGGGCTCCCGCCTCCAGGGCCGCGGCGATCAGTTCGGGCAGGTAGGGGTAGGCCTGCGAGCGGGCCGGCTGATGGATGCGGTCCTCCATGGCGCTGGCGAGCAGCTGGCGGTCACGCCGGGTCACCGCCAGGACCCACTCCGCGACGCGGGACATGTTGAAGATCGCGTCGCTGCGCTCCGGCCGGGCGGGGACGAGGCGCCGGACTTCGTGGGTCGGTGAAACCGCGTCGGGAACGAAGAGCACAGCCTTCCAGCGGGTCGGCCAGTCCAGCCGGTGCACGACCGGACCGTCCGCGCGGGGCGCGACGATGCACAGCCCGCCGAAGAGGGCGGCGGCCAGGTTGTCATCGTGTCCCTCGAAGCGATGGGCCGCCTTCAGCGCCTCCAGCCGCGAGAGACGCAGGCCGCGCAGCCGGGCACCGACCTGGATGCCGGCCACGACCGCCGCGGCGCTGCTGCCCAGCCCTCGCGCGATCGGGATCGCGTTGCGCACGCGCAGCTCGATCCCCGGGAGCCGTTTCTCCCAGTCCTCCTGCGCCGCGCGCAGGATCAGGTTGGTCTCGTCGAGGGGGACCTCGCCTGCGCCCTCGCCACGCCAATCTATGCGGAAGCCGGCGGCGGGCCGCGCCTCGACTTCCAGCCAGAGGTCGAGGGCCAGCGCCAGCACGTCGAAGCCCGGACCCAGGTTCGCCGAGGAGGCCGGCGCCCGAACGCGCGCGAGGTTCACCCGGCGAGCCGGAATGCCTCGTGCAGCGCCCTGACCGCCGCCTGGACCTGCTCCGCCTTGATGATGCAGGTGATCCGGATCTCCGAGGTCGACACCATCTCGATGTTGATCCCCCGTTCGGCAAGCGTCCGGAACATGGTCGCGGCCACCCCGGGCTGGCCGCGGATGCCGGTTCCGATCACGGCCACCTTGGCCAGGCCGTTCTGGGGCAGCACCATGCGGGCGCCGATCTCGGCCGCCACACCGTCCAGGATCAGCTGGGCACGCTTGCCGTCGGCGCTGGCCACGGTGAAGGAGATGTCTGTGATCCCTTCATGGCTGGCGGTCTGGACGATGACGTCGGCGGCGATGTCAGCCTCAGCCAGCGGGGTGAAGATGGAGGCGGCGATCCCGGGCCGGTCCGGGACACCCACCAGGGAAAGCCGGGCCACGTGTTCCTCGTGGGCGATCCCCCGCACCCGGTTGCGCTCCTCCATGACAGCCTCCTCCTCAGGACAGATGATGGTGCCCTCTTCGAAATCGAAGCTGGAGCGCACGTGCAGCGCCAGGCCGTAGGCTTCGGCGATCTCCACGGCGCGAGGATGCATGACGCGGGCGCCCGCACTGGCCAGCTCGAGCATCTCGGCGTAGGCGATGCGGGCCAGCAGCCGGGCGCCGCCCACCAGCCGGGGATCGGCGGTGTAGATCCCGCGCACGTCGGTCAGGATCTCGCAGGCCCTCGCCTTCAGGCCCACGGCCAGGGCGACGGCGGTCGTATCCGAGCCGCCCCTGCCGAGCGTGGTCACCTCCATCTCGTCGCCCACTCCCTGGAAGCCGGCCACCACCACCACGCGCCCGGCCGAAAGCTCGCGCGCCACCCGCTCGGGCATGACGTCCACGATGCGTGCGCGGGCATGACGGCGATCGGTTCGGATCCCCGCCTGGAAGCCGAGCAAGGAGACGGCGGGCACGCCCAGGTCGTGCAGCGCCATCGACATCAGTGGCGCCGAGACGCCCTCCCCGGTGGAGAGGAGCAGGTCCAGCTCGCGGGCCTGCGGCTCGCGGCTGACCCGGCTCGCCATGTCCAGCAGCCGGTCCGTGGTGTCGCCCATGGCCGAGACCACAGCCACCACGGCGTACCCCGCTCGCTGGTTCTGGGCGATCCGCTT
>VBIC01000132.1:4590-8225 GCA_005881425.1 Chloroflexota bacterium
CCTTGCCCGCCCCGAGCTTGGTGTTGTGGGAGAGGACGACGTACTTGACGCCGCCGACGGCCGGGTCGGCTCTGATCCGCCCGACGGTCACCGTCATGCCCTGCCCGGCGTCCCGGTCGCGACGCGGCTGGGGCCGGAAGGGATCGGCGGTCACCGCGAGCAGGCGGTCGGGGGCCGAGGGTAGGCCGCGGAGCCCGTCCCCGGAGAAGGCCTGCATCGCCCCGCTCGCGCTCTCCGCGTCGCAGGCCCGATCGGTGGCGGCGAAGACGGCCTCCGTGTGCCCGTCCTGCACGTTGACCCGCATGCAGGTGCAGGAAACCGTGAAGTCGGCCGGGGTGAAGGCGCCGTCCCAGGTGCCCAGGATCTTCCTGGTCTCGAGCTGGACCTTCTCCTCCTCCTCGGGGATGAAGGGGACGACGTTGTCGATCACGTCGAGCGCCAGCACGCCGTCGCTGCGCCCCGCGCCCGAGACCGCCTGCAGCGAGGTCATCAGGACCCGGCGGAGCCCGAACCGGTCGTTCAGGGGCCGGAGGGAAACCGCGAGGCCGGTGGTGGTGCAGTTGGGGATGGGTGCGATNGAAGCCCTTCCAGCGGCGTCGCCGGCGCTGCTCGTCGATGGCCTCCGCATGAGAGTTGTTGACCCCCGGTATCAGGAGGGGCACGTCCGGCTCGTAGCGGAACGCCGACGCCGTGCTGATCACCGGTATCCGCGCCGCCAGCCTGGGCTCCCATTCGAGCGCGGCCACCTTTCCGACGGCGCTGAAGACCAGATCCAGTCCGTCCTCGACCAGCTGCGCCGGCGGGGCGCAGCGCAGGCCGAGCACGCCGGGGTCGGGTGCGCCGTCGGCGAACCAGCGGCTGGCGCCGGAGGGATCGCGCAGGGCATCGCCCAGCTCCTTGCCCGTCGACGCCTCTGACGCCGCCACCGCGCTGACCTGAAACCAGGGATGCCGAGCCAGGGCCACCAGCACCTGCTGCCCGGCGAGTCCGGTCGCCCCGAGTACCCCGACGCGCAGCGGCTCGGCCATCAGACCGCTACTGGTAGACCGGAGTCAGCCACTCGCGGTAGCGAGGATCCTCGCCGCGCACCGCATGGAAATAGGTCTCCTTGAGGGCGGTGGTGACTGGACCGGGACGACCCGATCCGATCGGCCTTCCGTCGACCGAGAGGATCGGGCCGATCTGGACTCCCGTGCCGCAGAGGAACGCCTCCTCCGCCTGGTAGACCTCCGAGCGGTCGATCGACCTCTCGCGGACCTCGAGCTGCAGGTCGCGCGCCAGCCTGATGATGGCGGCGCGCGTCAGACCGACCAGGATCTCGTCGTTGACCGGGCTCGTGACCAGCGCTCGCCCTTCGACCATGAAGAAGTTGGCGGCCGAACCCTCGGCGATATGGCCCTGCTCGGTCAGCATCAGGCAGTCGTCATAGCCGGCGGCCTGGGCGTCCTCCACCGCCAGGGCCGTGTTCACGTAAGAGCCCGTGATCTTGCCCCGAGCCGGGATGCTGTTGTCGGTCACCCGCCGCCAGGAGGAGATCGTCACGCGCAGTCCAGTGGTCGAGGAGTAGTCACCCAGGGGGAGCGCAAAGATCGCCAGCCCGTTGGCGGGCGTGTGCAGGTCGATCTTCAGGACGGGAGACGACTTGTAGGCGATCGGGCGCACGTAGACGTCCTGCCGGTAGCCGTCGCGCCGCAGCACTTCGAGCGTGATCTCAGCCAGCTCCTCGAGGCTCTCCGTCAGCTCCATCTTGAGCAGCCGGGCCGACTTCACGAACCGCTGGAAGTGCTCTCGCATCTTGACCAGGTACAGCTCTTCGTGGTCTGGATTCCAGTAGCCCCGGATGCCCTCGAAGCAGCCCGTGCCGTAGTGGAGCGCGTGGGTGGCGATGGAGACCTGGGCCGAGGCGAAGGGAACGATCGCACCCTGGAAGTACGCGTAGCCGCCGCTGATCCCCTGGTCGGGGCTGGCGTCCAGCGCCTCGTGGTCGACGCGCTCGGCCGCCTCCCTCACGCCTTCACTGTAACCCCCTCGACGACGGCTTCCAGGTCTCGATCGAGGATTTCCTTCTTGCTGTCGGCCAGCCGGAGAAAGGCCTCCCAGGCGCGGGCGAAGGCCTCGTCGGGAAGGTGGTAGCCCAGCTCAGCAAGCCGGAAGCGGAAGGCGTGGCGTCCTGATCGCGGAGAGAGCACGATCCGACTTTCGCCCATGCCCACGTCCTCGGGGCGCATGATCTCGTAGGTCAGCCTGTCCTTGAGGACGCCGTCCTGGTGGATGCCGGAGGCGTGGGCGAAGGCGTTGCCCCCGACCACGGCCTTGTTCAGCTGGACCGCGATCCCGGTGTGCCGGGCGACCAGGGCGCTGGTCTCGGCCAGCAGCGGAGTGCGAATGCCGGTGGTCAGCCCGAGCGATCTCTCCCGCGTCCGCAGGATCATGACCACCTCCTCCAGCGAAGCGTTCCCGGCCCGCTCGCCGATCCCGTTCATGGTGCACTCCACCCGGCGGGCGCCGCTCAGGACCGCCGCCACGCTGTTGGCGCTGGCCAGTCCCAGGTCGTTGTGGCAGTGGACGCTGATCACGGCGCGGTCGATGTTGCGCACGTGACCGCGGACGTTTTCGATCAGGGCGCCGAACTCGCCGGGCAGGGTGTAGCCCGTGGTGTCGGGGATGTTGACCACGGTCGCGCCCGCGTCGATCACCCGTTCCAGCGTCTCGTACAGGTAGTCGGGGTCGGCCCGGCCCGCGTCCTCGGGCGAGTATTCGACCTCGTCGCAGAGGGTCCGGGCGTAGGCGACGGCCTCCGTGCCGCGCTCCAGGACCTTTAGCCGGGTGGAGCGCAGCTTGCGCTCGATGTGGATGTCCGATACCGAGAGCACGATGTGGATCTGCGGCCGGCCGGCGTCCCTGACCGCGTCCCAGACGGCGTCGATGTCCGAGCGCACCGCGCGGGCCAGGGCCGTGACCATCGGCCCCTCCAGCTGGCGGGCGATCGCCTGCACGGCCTCGAAGTCGCCTGGCGAGGAGCAGGGGAAGCCGGCCTCGACCACGTCCACCTCGAGGCGCGCCAGCTGGCGGGCGATCTCCAGCTTCTGGTCGGTGCGCAGCGAAGCCCCGGGCGACTGCTCGCCGTCACGCAGGGTCGTATCGAATATCGCTACCTTCTCCGCCATCAGGGGGCCGCCTTCTTGCCGTCGAGCCAGGGCATCATGGCGCGCAGCCGAGCCCCGACCTGCTCGATCGGATGTTCCCGCTCCTGGCGCCGGCGGGCGTTGAAGAACGGGCGGCCGGCCTGGTTCTCGAGCACCCAGGTGCGGGCGAAGCTGCCGTCCTGGATCTCGCCCAGCACGCGTCGCATCTCGTCACGCACCTGCGAGCCGACGATCCGCGGTCCGCTCAAGTAGTCGCCGAACTCGGCCGTGTCGCTGACGCTGTATCGCATGTAGCTCATGCCGCCCTGGTAGAGGAGATCGACGATCAGCTTCAGCTCGTGCATACACTCGAAGTAGGCGACCTCCGGCTGGTAGCCGGCCTCGACCAGGGTCTCGAACCCGTTCTTGATCAGGGCCGTGACTCCGCCGCAGAGCACCGCCTGCTCGCCGAAGAGATCGGTCTCGGTCTCCTCCTTGAAGCTGGTCTCG
>VBIC01000132.1:8268-8990 GCA_005881425.1 Chloroflexota bacterium
GCGCCCGCGCGCCTGGCCGCTGCGGTCCTGGTACACGGCGAAGAGCGCAGGCACGCCGATCCCCTCGGTGAAGAGGCGGCGGACGATATGACCCGGCCCCTTGGGAGCGACCATGGCGACGTCCACGTCATCGGGCGGGACTATCTGGTTGAAGTGGATGTTGAAGCCGTGGGCGAACATCAGCGCGCTGCCCGGCTTGAGGTGAGGTTTGACGGCCAGCTCATAGAGCTGCTTCTGGGTCTGGTCGGGGACCAGCATCATGACCAGGTTCGAGATCTCGACCGCCTTCTCGACCGTCTCGACTCGCAGATCGTGCTCCTCCGCCCTGGCCCAGGAAGGGCTCCCCTCATAGAGTCCGACCACCACGTCGATTCCGTTGTCCTGGAGATTGAGGGCGTGGGCGTGGCCCTGGCTGCCGTACCCGATCACCGCCACCCGCTTGCCGTCGAGGGCGCCGAGGTCAGCGTCGCCGTCGTAGTAGACCGTGCTCACAGGATGCTCATCACCTCCGTTTCCTGGGTCGGTTCGGCGGCCGGCTCGTGGTGGGAGACGGCATGAGGGTGCGTCGGATCGATCATCATGGCGGCGGTCCCGGTGCGGACGATCTCGGTGACGGTGAAGTCCGAGAGCCGGCTGGCCAGGAGGTCGTCCAGCTCCTCGCTGGGACCGATCGCCGCCAGGATGACGACACCCGGTTCCTGGATCATCACCCGAACGCTGGC
>VBIC01000132.1:9108-9565 GCA_005881425.1 Chloroflexota bacterium
GGGCGCGGCCCCCACGTTGACCAGAAGCGTCATGCGTGAGACCCGGTGGTCCAGGGTCGGTCCGACGGTCAGGCTCTCGATGTTGAAGCCGCGCCGGCGGATCATGCCCGACACCCGGTTGAGTACCCCGGGCCGGTTCGCCACCAGCGCCGAAAGGACGCGGCCCCGGCTCATGCCGGTTCCTCGACGAAGTCCCGATGCGCCTTGCCCAGCGGAATGATGGGGTAGACGTTGGCCTCGGGATCGATCTGAAAGTCCATCAGGACGGGACCGCGGTGAGCCATCGCCCGCTCCAGCACCGGCGCGACCTCGGCCCGGGTGGTGGCGCGATACCCGGGGAGGCCGAAGGCGTCAGCCAGCTTGACGAAATCCGGCATCACCGAGAGGTCCACGGCGCTGCGCACGCCGCCGTAGAAGTCGTCCTGGAACTGGCGCACCATGCCCAGCGAGGCGTTGT
>VBIC01000207.1:0-229 GCA_005881425.1 Chloroflexota bacterium
GTCGTACTCTTCGCCGCCCTGTTCTCGAGCCTCTGCCTGTTCCTTGACCTGATTCGAGCTCCGGGGCCGGGAGGCGAGTGCCCTGGAGGCGGAGGTGCTGGTCCTGCGCCAGCAGGTGAAGGTGCTCGAGCGACAGGTGAAGCGTGTGCGCTGGCACCTCGTGAACGCCTGCTATTGGCCCTGCTCCGAGAGCGGCTGCCACGATCTGCCTCGGCGAGTCTGCTGATCC
>VBIC01000207.1:359-1473 GCA_005881425.1 Chloroflexota bacterium
AAACCCGAGCTGGGATTACCTCCGGATCCGCGGCGAGCTGCTGAAGCTGGGCCAGACCGTCTCAGCCACCGCGATCCGATCAGTGCTGCGGAGATCGCAGATCCCGCGGGCTAGAAAACGCTCGGCCATGTCTTAGAAGCGCTTCTTGGCTGCCCCTGCGAGCAGTCTGTTGGCGGCCGACTTCTGCACGGTCGAGACCGTCTTCCTACAGCGCCTCCACGTTCTCTTCTTCATCCATCTCGCCAGCGGCGCATTCTTTGGGCAGCCTGCACCAAGCACCCCAGCGGTGACTGGGTGGCTCAGCAGGCGCGGAATCTATTCACGGGCGAGCCTAGGCACAGGCTGTCTACGGGGTTACCCAGCCTGTCCATTCCGATAGCCAGATACCCCTTCCGGACACGGATCGAATAAAAGCACCCCACAGGGTTACCTGGCCACGAGCTCGGACCACGCAGCGCCGACGGCTTGTTGTGTTTTTGGTCGTCGTCCTATTGCTCTACTTCCTGCCTACGACTGGCCTCCACCTAGGGCCGGCGGTACTTGACGCGGTACTCCCGGCGAGGAGAGCCGACCAGGGCGCCACCGTCAGTCGGGGTTCGGTGTTCGATCCCGCACAATCAAGTTGTGGCGCGAAACGACTCGGAGAATACCTGGCGGCGCCACTTAAGGCAGATCGACGAGGCTCTCAAGGTCGTGCACGTGCCGGACCAGCGGCGTCGTTTGATGGAACTCAAGGCGGGGATTCAGGCCAAGCTCAACGAAGGCTCGAGAACTCCGGAAATGTCAGGCACAGATTGAGGGCCAGGCGCGTAGGCTAAGCCTTGCCGATCGCTTCTTCCGATCAGGCCCTCCCTGACGGGGGTCAGTGCTCCCAGCGCTGGCCCCTCCTTTGTTCCGCAGTCCGAACTTGAGGCGGCTTTGGCCTGCTCCCTCTCTCTCCACCACGAAGGCCGCCGCCGCCTCACCACGATTAACGCTGGACGATGTCAGTCCTCGCCCCTCACTTGGTAGGGGTCAGACTGGAAACCACTTGCGATGCAACTGCAGGTCTGTAGCGTCCTGGCGGGCCTCACGGCGAGCGCCTCGATCTCCAACGGGATCCGCTCCAGGTGCC
>VBIC01000208.1 GCA_005881425.1 Chloroflexota bacterium
ATCCTGGCCGAGCTGTACCTGGGCCGGCTGGAGGGACATCCCCGCGGGTTCGCGTCCGACCCGGCGTTCCAGAACCCTGCCGGCCGGCCGGTGATCGACACCTCCAGCCAGGTGTACTACGACGGCAACAGCCAGGGCGGGATCATGGGCGGCGCGGTGGCCGCGCTGATGGTGGACGGCAGCCGGGCCACGATCGGGGTCTCAACCCTGCTGCAGCGCTCGACCGACTTCGGCACCGGCGCGGCCAGCGAAGGTCCGCCCAACCGGATTCCCGATCAGAACCTCAACGGGCTCCCGTCCTATGCCTGGCTGGTCTACCACGCCTATCCGGCCGAGGCCGACCGGCAGGTGATGCTGGGGCTGATGCAGATGCTGTGGGACCGGGGCGAGGCCGACGGCTACGCCGAGCACGCCACCACCAACCCGCTGCCCAACACCCCCGCCCATAAGGTGCTGATGCAGGTGGCATTCGGCGACCACCAGGTGAGCGACTTCGCCGCCGCGGCGGAGGCCCGGACGATCGGCGCGTACATCCACTGGCCAGCGCTGGACACCGCGCGGGATCCCACCGGCGGCTCGCAGTACTTCGGGCTGATCCCGCAGATCCCCTCCTACCCGTGGAACGGGTCGGCGGTTGTGGTGTGGGATTCCGGCGCCCCGAATGCCAACTGCTCTCTGGGGGTGGGCGCGCCGCCGTTCACCAACACCCCGCCCATCGACGGCTGCCCCTCGGGCGTACCGCCGTCGCAGTGGGGCGGCAACGACCCGCACGAGTTCCCCCGCCGCACGCCGGCCGCACGCCAGCAGAAGTCCGACTTCGATGAGCCAGGCGGCGTGGTCAACGACACCTGTGGCGGCGCCGCCTGCCACACCTACAACTACTCGGGGATTCCGTAGGCCGAGCAAGGCCCAGCCTGGGCTGACGGACGACAAGCGCGTGTTCTCTCGGCTACAGTCTCTGGGGGCGATACCCACCTGCCCCGCGCTCACGCCGGGCTGACAACGGGGCGCCGCACCCAGCGCTCTCGGGCCAGGGCCAGGGTCACCGCGCAGGCCGCGGCGGCGCAGGCCATGGGCACCGCGTCGCCGGTGGCCTTGGCCAGCGCGCCGCCGCCGGCTGAGCCCACGATCTGACCGGCCGCCCAGGCCAGGTTCATCAGTGCTGCGGCCAGTGCCTGATCGAGTCCGGCGGCCTCGGAGGCGTCGGACAGCATGGCCATCGCCGGCGCCCAGAAGGCACCCAGGTTGCAGGCGATGGCCACGATCAGCACCGCCAGCAGCAGGCCGACCGCCGGCAGCGTGAAGCAGGCCAGGAGAACGATCAGGCCGGCCATGGCGAACCGCAGGGGCAGGAGCCGGCCCCGCCGATCGGACAGGCGCCCCACGGCCGGGCTGATCAGTGCCTCCAGCGCGGCGGCGAGGAGGAA
>VBIC01000087.1 GCA_005881425.1 Chloroflexota bacterium
ATCCGGATGCAGCGCCATTCCATGATCGGAGTCGATATGCTCCACGGCATCGACTTCCTGGAACCGGTCCTGCCCCTGATCCGGCATCACCACGAGCGCTGGGACGGCAACGGCTATCCCGACCAGCTGGGCCAGGACGAGATCCCGCTGGGCGCGCGCATCCTGGCCGTCGCCGACGCGCTGGACGCCATGACCTCTGACCGCCCCTACCGGCCGGCTCGCACCTTCGAGTATGCCAAGAGCGAGATCCTCAAGGGCTCGGGCACCCACTTCGATCCGGAGGTCGTGACCGCCTTCATCAAGAGCCAGCGCGCGGTCGAGGACCTGCTCAGCCAGGCGCCTGGGCCCGAGGGCCAGCCGCATCCCGAGGCCGGCGACCTGGGAGGATGGCGCCTGCACGTCGTCGGCCACTGAGGCGCCTCAGAGCCCGGGGAGGATCGAAGCCAGCGGGCTGGGCAGGATCGAGGGCAGCGGGTTGGGCAGGAGGCTGGGGCTCGGCGCCGGGCTTGGGCTGGGCAGGATCGAGGGCAGCGGCGTAGGCGTCGGCAGCGGCGTGGGCAGGATGGTGGGGCTGGGCGTCGGGGTGGGTGTCGGCCTTGGCGTGGGCGCCGGCGTGGGGCTTGCCGAGGCCGAGGGCACGGCCGATGAGCTCGCTGAGGGGGCCGCCGAGGGCGACGACCTCGGCGAGGCGGGGGCGGCAGGCGTCATGGGGAGAAGATCCCGGCGGGCGTCCTGGACCACCTGCAGGGAAAGCGGCGCGGGCGCCAGCCTCGGTCCTCCATAGCTGGTCAGGTCGAGCGCCCGCACGTCCACCTCCAGCAGCGCCAGGTCGGGGCCGCGCGACGCGAGCGCGGTCACCAGCCAGATGGCAGCCATCATGCCGGCCACTACCAGGGCCCAGGTCCGCAGCCGGGCGAGGTCCATCAGGCCGCCTCCAGGTTGGATTGGCCGCGGACCATCGAGCGTGCCAGGCGGAAGATCGCGCCTTTCCGCCGCGTGAAGGCGCTCACGACATCGGGGTCGAACTGAGTGCCCGCCTCGCGAACGATCGCCTGGGCAGCCTCCTCCAGCTCCAGGCTGCGCCGGTAGCTCCGCTCGGAGATCATGGCGTCGAAGGCGTCGACCAGGGTAAGGATACGAACCGGCAGCGGAATGCGATCACCACGCAAGCCGTGCGGATAGCCTTCGCCGTCCCAGCGCTCGTGGTGATGGAGGATGCCGGGGAGGCTGGCCTGCAAAAAGGGCAGGCCCTTGAGCATCTGGTGGCCGATCCGCGGATGGGCCCGCATGTCGGCGCCCTCCTGCGCGCTCAGCGGGCCGGGCTTGCGCAGGACGCGGTCCTCGACCCCGATCTTGCCGATGTCGTGCAGGAGGGCAGCCCGGCGAAGCGCCTCGCGGACCTCACCGGTGACGCCCATCTCATCGGCCAGCTCGAGGCTGAAGGCGGCAACCCGCTGCGAGTGGCCGTAGGTCGAGGGATCGCGGGCGTCGATCGCCTGGGCCAGCGCCTCGACGCTGGCGAAGGTGGTCTCTTCCAGGGCCGCGGTTTTCTGCGCCAGCGCCGCCGTCATCTCGTTGAAGGCCTGGGCCAGGTAGCCGATCTCGTCGCCGGAGCCGACCGCTGCCCGCCGGCGCAGGTCGCCGCCCGAGACCGCCCGCATGGCCTCGACCAGCCGCTCGACGGGCCGTGTGATGAGCGAGGAGAGCACCGTCCCCACCACCAGCACCAGCAGCGCGGCCGCGGCGAAGAGGATGGTGAAGAGCAGGCGCAGCTCGGTCACGACCGCCGCCGGTCCGTCCTGGTTCTGGACCACGGCCAGGTAGCCGATCGGGGCGGCGCGGACCGTCCACTGGCTGAAGAGCTCGCCGTAGCGGTGACCGTCGATCGTTTCGTCGGCGCGAAGGGTCGTGCCCGCGCTCAAGCCTGAGACCACGTCCGCCGGCAGAGCCGGCGTCCACGATTGAGAGGCCGCCAGGCGGGACCCGTCGAGGGCGAAGAAGGCCGCGCCGGGGATGAGCGCCGCGATCTCATCGACCGGCTGGGCCACGACGACCGCCCCCGCCAACCGCCCGCCGGCCGTCCGCACTGGTCCAACCCAGTCGATCGTCACCGGCCTGGCGGTGGCGTCGATGAACACGAACCGGTCGCCCATGGCGTCGGCGCGGTCGTCGAGGACGCTGCGGACCTGCGCCACCTCCGTCAGATCCGGAGCTGAAGCCAGGGGCAACGGCTGGGGGCCGTCGGGCGTGGGTCCGATGCGGACCAGCGGCCTCCCCCGCAGACTGAGCGCTTCGACGGTCAGCCCGGCGGGCGCCGCGTTGGCGGCGATGGGGATGAGGAACGCGTTCAGCGCAGCGGCACTCCCGGCCTGGAGCGCCTCGGCGACACCGATGGTGTCCGAGGCCGCCCGCAGCTCGGCCATCCGCTCGGCTTCCACCTGCGCCAGCTGCTGATGGGCCAGCAGGCTGGCGTGGAGCAGGCTGGCGTCCGACTCGGCGGCAGCCTCGGTCGTGATCCGCGAGGTCGCGAGCCCGCTGCCGACCAGGCCGGTGAAGACGAGCAGGACTGCGAAAGGCAGGATGATCTTGACCCGAAGCGGCAGGCGCATGGGCGGTGCTTCCATGCTCGCCCGACACTCTTACGGGCCGCCTTGCCGTCCCATCGGCCAACTGGACTGTTTGGACGGCGGCGCCGTGGGTAGGAGGGGGCCATGGTCTCCGACGTCGACCTCCTCGACGCCTACTCCCGGGCCGTGATCGGTGTGGTCGAGCAGGTGGGTCCGGCGGTGGTCTCCGTCAGCGGCGTCGGGACCGGCCTGATCCTGAGCCCGGACGGCTACACGCTGACCAACAGCCACGTGGCGGCGGCGGTCAAGGCCTACGAGCTCAAGCTGCGGGACGGCTCGACCCTGCGGGCGGAGCTGGTGGGGCAGGACCCGCACAGCGACCTGGCCGTACTGCGCGCGGCCGGATCGGGCCTGCCCCACGCCCAGCTCGGAGACTCGACCCGGCTCCAGGCCGGCCAGCTGGTGGTCGCCATCGGAAGCCCGCTCGGCTTCCAGTCGACGGTCACCACCGGCGTGGTCAGCGCTCTCGGGCGGAGCATGCGCTCGCAGTCCGGGCGCCTGATCGAGAACGTGATCCAGACCGACGCCGCGCTCAACCCGGGCAACTCCGGCGGGCCGCTGGTCGACACCCGCGGCCAGGTGGTGGGGATCAACACCGCGATCATCGCCATGGCCCAGGGGATCTGCTTCGCCATCCCGAGCGCCACGGCCCGGCGGGTGACCTCGCTCCTGATCCGCGAGGGACGGGTCACCCGGTCCTACCTGGGGATCAGCGGAGAGCCGCATTCCGTGCACCGGCGGGTCAGCCGCTACTACCATCTCGATCAGGAGACCGGCGTGCGTATCGCGCAGGTGCAGCGGGGCGGGCCGGCCCAGCGCGCCGGGCTGAAGGAGGCTGATGTGCTGGTGGCGCTCGCCGATCATCCGATCCGCGGCGTCGACGACCTGCAGCGCTTTCTCACCGACTGGCCGGTCGGGATCCCCGCCGAGGCGCAGGTGCTGCGAGGCAGCGGCGTGCCCGAACTGCTCAAGCGCACCATCATCCCGGTCGAGCTCGAGGGATAGAAAACGAGAGGCCGGTCGCGCGGGCGACCGGCCTCCTGAGAATCGACGGTCAGTCGCTCAGGGCTGGACCTCGCTCAGCCGCGTGTCCCAGTTGGCCAGCGTGGTGCGCGTGCCACCGCAGCTGGCGCCAGTCGCCAGGTACTGGCTCAGGGTGCAGGTCTGCCCGATGTACTCCGAGGCGATCCAGACATTGCTCCCGTCGACCACGGCCGCGCCGTAATCTCCCCAGCGCGGACGCGCCGGGTTGGGGGCGTTGAAGATCGCCGTTCCCGAAAAGCCGTCGGCCGGGCCGAGGCCCTGGGCGGCCACCTGGACCGCTCCGACGCCGCCGGCATCGATCGAGGCGAAGGCGGCGCTCGGGTAGAAGTCGCGGCCCACCAGGGTGAAGGCCATCACGCCCTTGCCCTGCGGGGTGACCGCGATCGCCGGATAGTCCACGTTGTTCTGGCTGACGGCCAGGTATCCCTGGTTGACGAGGGCCGGACCGCGCCGCGCGCTCGGATTGACGACGAACCACTCGACGCCGGCCCGGGTATTAGCGGAGGCGTTGACCGCGGTGTCGAGCGCGCCCCACAGCTTGCCGTCGGCGTAGACGACCTGCTGCATCCGGGTGTCGTTGCTGTCGACCGCGTACTCGTGCTCGGGCGCGAAGGGATCGGGAGCGCCCAACAGGAAGTTGGTGGCGCACGACTTCTGGTTCAGGCAGTCGCTGAGCGGCGTGTTGCCGACCTTCTGCTCCGAACGCGGCGGCACCACGTACCGGCCGACCGTCAGCGTGTTATGGCTGAGGTTCAGGCTGGCCGTGCCGTTGAGCGAGGAGGTGTTGGTCAGGAACCAGACCAGCAGCTGGTTCGAGGTGCGGGGACCGACCGCGACGCCGTTGCCATGCGCCTCGTCGGCGGCGTTGGAGCTCATGAAGAACTCGGTCCCGCCGGAAGCGCTGGAGTTGAGGTCGCTGGGGGCCACGGACGGCCACAGGGTGAAGCCCGAGTTGCCGTTGTCCAGGCCGTTGGTGTCGATCTGAGTCACGTTGACCACCGCGGCCCAGGCGGCCAGGGCAGCCTTGGAGAAGGCGTAGACCTGCGCGCCGTGGAAGTCGTTGCCGAAAAGCGAGTACTCGTTGGTGGTGACGAAGATCCCGTTGGCGTCGGCGCCCAGGTGCGGGTAGTCACCCAGGCAGGCGTTGGGGTTGGTCGGAGTGCTCCGCTCGCCGTAGGGCGGAATGCCGGTGCAATGGTGATTGGGCGTGCCCTGGGTGCCGTCGTCCTGGACCGGGAGGTGGTAGATAGTCCAGGCGCCGGTCGGGTCACCGGTCTGGCTGACAGCGACGTCCAGGTGGTTGGTGCCGGTGAAATCGCCGGCGAAGTGATTGTTGGCGGGATCGTCCGTCGGATAGGTATCGAGGGTGAGGACGTCCGCGAACCAGCGGTTCAAGTCCTTGTCGTAGTAACAGCTGGGGTCGGTGACGAATGGCCCGAATGGGCCGTTCGGCCGCACGAAGGCTGCCGGGAAGCCGAAGAAGGTGTTCAGGTCCTCGACGCCCTTGAGCGGGGCGCCGTTCGGCGCGTAGACGCGCATGACGTCGTTGATGATCTCCATCTCGACGCCGTTACCGACGCAGAGTCCCTGGTCGGGCGGCTCGAGGGAGAACTGGTTGCGGTTGTTGGCGAGACGCTGCTGGCGGTGGTTGAGACCGTCGAAGGTGCTGAGCACGCTCAGCGGGCCGCTGCTCGAGACGCCCTGGCCGGCGGTCACGGGGACCGTGCTGACGTCCGGAGCGCTGAGATCGATGGAGCGGGCGCGGTTGACGCCGTTCCTCCTCGAGAACGCCGGGGTGCTGGTGCCGTCCGCCAGGCCGGGGCCGAGCTCCGGCTGCTGGATCAGCTCTCCAGTGGCGCTGGCGGTCGGGCTGAAGCTGGTCACCCCCGCCGCCGAGATCTGGCGCGTCGTCCCCCCGGTCGAAGCCGAAACGCCTGCCGGCGCGACCGCGATCCCGCTCGCGAGGACCGCGAAGGCGGCAGACGAAATCACAAGTCTGTTCTTGAACACGCTTCCCTCCTGCTGGTGATGCCCTGGACGCGCGCTAGCGAGCGCGTGTTTGGACCATCCTAGAGGCCCCGGGCGCAGACGTCAACGGTTTGTAAACTCCTGTTAAGTGATAGGGCGAACACGCCTTCTCTGAAGTACCATCCCGGCCCTCCCCCGGCCGGGGGGAGGGCGGGATGGTTGGTGCCGCTACTACTTCTTGGGCGGGGTCAGCGTCGCGCTGAAGACGTCGTTGGGGTTGGTGTTGGGGGTCGGCGTGACGCTGCTGCTGGCCGGTCCGCAGAGCGGGTTGCCGGTCGGCGGCGCGTTGGGGTCGGACGGGCTGAGGTTGCAGTTGGTCTTGGCAAACAGGGCCAGGAAGCCGCTGCCCATGCTCTGCAACCCCTCATAGTCGCCGAGGAAGAAGCCGCGGGCTACGGGGGCTGACATCTGGTCGAACGGACCCGCGATTCGCTGCGGCGCGCTGAAGGTGGCGCCTGCGTCCAGCGAGTAGGTGACGAAGTAGCTGATCGGCCAGGTCGTGGTGTTGGTCGCGGAGAGGTCCTTGGAGTCGTAGTAGGTCACGGCGACCACCCCGTTCGCACCCACGGCGACCGTCGGTGTGAAGACCGGCAGCGACCTGGGGCCCACGATCGCCGTCGGTGTGCTCCAGCTCGCGCCGCCGTCGCTGGAGGTCGTCAGCAGCACCTCGTTGTCGAAGCCGCCCGCCGCCTGGTTGATGTTCTTGTTGAAGTTGGTCGAGCTCTCCCAGACGACGTAAAGCTTGCCGCTCGCCGGGTCGATCGCCACCTCCTGCAGGCCGTCGCCGACGCGGGCCGGCTGGCCGGTGTTGGGGTCGATGACGCCCAGCGCGTCGAAGGGGGCGATCACCTGAGGCTGGCTCCAGGTGGCGCCGCCGTCCTGCGACTTGACGAATGCGAGCTCCGAGTTGCTGAAGGTGCCCTGGAAGGGCGTGTTGGGCGCGGCGATCAGGTCCGTGAAGTCGAAGACCGTCCCATTGCGCGGATCGATCAGGACCACGTTGCCGATCGTCTGCTGCCGGTTCATGGTATCGATGAACGACTGGACTGGGCTCCAGCTGACCCCGCCGTCGGTGGTCTTGGACATCACCGCCGGGCCGGTGTACTGAGCGGCGTGGAGGAAGGCGTCAGCGCTGCCTACATGCGAGAGCAGGTTGTCCCAGACCATGTAGGCGACACCGGCGTGGACCGGGTCGGCGGTCACCGAGTTCTTGTCGCTGAACACGGTGCCGTTGGGATTCGACTCCAGCAGCTGCTGGTTGACCCAGGTCTGGCCACCGTCGTGGGAGACGGCCCCGGAGACGCCGGTCCTGTCGTCGCTCCCGTCCAGCTCCAGGACCGAGGAATACGCGGTCCCGTCCGGTCCGAAGGAGACCCAGGGGTCGGAGGAGCGCTCGAAGTTGAAGCCGCCAGGCGTGCAGTTCGAGGATGGAACCGTGGTCTCGGTCCAGCTCCCGCCGCCGTTGGTGGTGAAGGCGCCGGCGATGCCGCGGGAGCCGCCGTTGCTCCAGCGGTCCTGGTGCCATTGCCCGATTGCGTTGTTGGTGTTGGTCGGGTTGACGGCGAGCTGGGGCTCGACCTCCGCGTTCAGGTAGTTGCGTCCGGTCTGGGTCGCCGCCGGGGTGCAGCCCGCGTAGGGGCTGGGCCCCGACACGAGCACCGGGCCGCTGCCGGCCAGCGCCGCACTGGAGAAGACTAGCGCCGCGGCACCGGCGATCATCGACGCCGACGTCACGCGTCTTTTCATGCGCGCCTCCCTTGTCGTGAATGAGAGCCCGGGAGACTCCCGGGCTCAGCGTCCTGTACGGTCGAGCTACGGAACGGCGATGGTGGCGATGATCTGCTGCTGCCGGTTCTCGGGGTTGGTCCCGTCGTCGAAGGTGCTGACCGAGGTCGTGTAGTCGGTCGAGCCGCTCGTGATGTTGCCGTAATAGTCGCCGATGAAGCCTTCCAGGCCGTTGAACCGGCCCGGCTTGGGCTCGTTGAGCTGGGGATCCCAGGTGTGGGCCGAGATCCGGACGTTGTGCCCGATCGGGCTCAGACTCTCGTCGTAGAACTGGATCGTCGAGTTGATGCAGTAGTTGCTCGCGCCGTAGGGCGGTAGCGAGCCCGAGTAATTGAGGTTGAGGGTGTCCTTGGCCAGGCCGGCGCCGGCGGCCTCGGAGCTGTTGGCGGCCGGGCAGGCCAGCCGGCGATCGTAGAAGGCGAGGCTGATGGTGCCGTCGGCGGCGGAAGTGAGGTTGGGCTGGAAGGCGTCCACCGCGCTGGCGTTGTCGTTGACCTGCTCGAAGCTGGTCCAGGTTGCGCCGCCATCATAGGAGGCGGTCACGATCACGTTGCCGTGCCCGGCGCTGTAGTCCTCGTAGGAGACGAAGAGCGGATAGACGCCGCTGACAGGCAGCTGGCCGACAGTGAAGGTGTCCTCGATCCCATCGCGGAACTGGGTGTTGGCGTACTCCAGCGGCGGCGGGGCGATGTTGCCGTTTACGATTCCCGCGACGGTCCAGGTCTTGCCGCCGTCGCCGGAGCTGTCGACCGAGATCGCGTCGCAGCAGTAATGCTTCTTGGGGTCGGAGTTGGTCAGCGTCGTGTAGACCTTGCCGTTGCCGTCTACGTGGGGCAGCAGGTAGGTCACGCCCTGGGGGCTGTGGGCCGGCTCGGGCAGGCGCAGAGGCGCCGACCAGTCGGTGTGCGTCCCGCCGGGGAGCGCCTTCGCCGTGGATACGAACGGCACCGGCGTCGCGAAGTGGAAGTCGACCCACATGGCATAGATGGTGTCGACGTTCGGGCTGTTCGGATTGGTGTCGATCGCCAGCCATTGCTTGTCGGGCCCGTTGCCGTTGGTGCTCGAATCGTAGGTCGCGACGTAGTCCGGGCCGCCGTTGTGGGTGCTGATCCAGTCTGAGGGGCCGGTCGCCCCGTGCGGGCGGACCGCCATCGCGATGACGTCGTTAGGCAGAGTCGGGTTCGGCTCCTTGCTGCCGGTCTGGAAGTTGTGACTGCCGTCGCTGTTGTAGAAGAACTGGTAGGGCAGGATCATGGAGTAGAAGTTGCCGTAGCGGTCGAAGGCGCCCACCGGGTCGGTGTTGTCGGTCCAGCCCTCGTAGCCGGGAACGTGTCCCTGGACTGACCAGGTGTTACCGCCGTCGAAGGACTCGTAGAAGCCGAGCACGTGGTTGTAGCCCTCAGGGCTGACGATCCACTTGGACTGGCCGATCAGATGCTGGCTGTTGGTCGGATCGACGCGGATGTCGGATTCGCTGTGATCCTTGACCAGGTCCGCGGGTGGGACTCCGTAGCCGGGATTGCTGCCGGCCTGGGTCGGATAGGGACCGAGCGCCTCCCCGGTGGTTGCGGCGCCGTTACAGGCGGATTCGCCGCTGTAGCCATCGTTGGGGGCCAGGCTGCCGGCGTACTGGACCTCCGGCGTGTAGCAGCTCACCCGCTGGGTGGTGGCGTCGACGTTGGTCACCCCGGCGGTGCGGAAGCTGCGGGCGTAGGCGGCGTCGGACTGGAAGCCCTGGGGGACGACGCCCACCCCGGGCGCCGATCCGGCGGCGGCCGGAGTCAGACCGAAGCCCATTCCGAATAGAAGCGGCAGAGCAAGCGAGAGCAGACGAAGATGTCGCATCGGCAATCCCTCCCAAAGCCCCATCGGGGACACATGTCTAGGTCGACAATTCCCCGCGTCAGAATACCTGATCAAGGATCAGGAAACAAGTACGAAAGCACGGTGAAGGGTGGGACTCTACGGCACGGCTGCAGGTACCACGGCTGGGAAGGCAAGCCGACAGTACCTGCAGGGGAAATTGAAGCGACCCGTCGTTACGGCTCGAGCCTGCCGGTGTGACGCGACAAGATCGGATCCGCCGCCCGGTCCACCCGTTTCCAAGAGAACCTTCGCCCCGTACTCCCCGGAACCTTGCGATCCCGGGTTTTGGGAGCTCGACCGGCTCGTTTCCTCACCGGCTGGCTTTCTGACAGGTCGCGGGCCTAGCGTACGCAGCGCCGCATCCGGCGGCAATCCGGAACATGCTTTCGCAAACAACCGGGCGCCGTCAGTACTTGCTGGCTTCGTAGTAGGAGCCGCAGGCGCGGCACTTGACCTGCATGGTCATGACCTGGGTACCGAAGAGCGAGATCACCTGGGCGTCGCGCGAGTCGCAGAAGGGGCAGCGGGGGGGCGGGGCTTGCTCCGGAGCACCCCCGCCCCGACCCTCCCCTATCGAGGGGGAGTGGGAGTCACGGCCCGCCCCCATCGAGGGGGAGGGGATTTCTTCGCTATCCACCGGGCATGTAGCGGCGTTCCGCCAGTCCCTGGATCATGTCCAGCGTCGGCTGGTCGATCCGTCCGTCGCTGGTACGGCGGCGGTCCTGGTCCCAACCGCTCCAGTCGATGCTGATCGGCGGCTCCGGCCGGTCCAGGCGCTCCCGCAGCCGGGCGCGCAGCTCCAGGACCGTCAGGCTGAGGGCGCCTGCAGCCTGCAGCTCGTCGACGTCCGATCCCTGCGGCCCGAACCACTCGACGGCCTCCCTCCAGGCGCCCGCGATCGCCTTCCCGGCATCCGCCTCCTTCATCCAGCTGTGGCCGTGAAGGTAGTGGTAACGCTCCTCCTGCAGCATCTTCCGCAGCCGGGTGCGCAGGACCTCGACCTTTCCCCCGGCGAGGGCCTCGATCATCAGGGTGAAGGCGGTGTCAAGGACCACGTTGGCGGCGACGAACTGGCTCCAGGCGCGCCAGGGACGGTCGAGGAAGGCGAGGTTGCGGTAGCTTCGATCTTCGCCGTCCCCTTCCCCATCGAGCTCCTTGAGGCAGCCGTAGAGGACCCGGCTGTGCCCGATGTCGTCGAGCCCCATTGCCGCCGCCGCGATGTCCGCCTCCAGGGTGGGGGCGGCGGTGCACCACTCCGCGTATCGCATCCCAAGAAGCTGCTTGTTGTCCGCCAGGCTGCGGACCAGCGTCTTCAGGCTCAGGAGTCCGGTCCTTCCTCGCCTGGCGCCCAGAGCGTGAGGAGCGCGTCCTTGGGCACGATCACCAGCTCCACCCAGCGCTCCTCATCGTAGGTGGCGCGGGCGTAGGCTCGGGCCAGGTCATCGTCGGGGGCGACCACGCTGCCCACCAGGTGAAGCGCCTCGGCGCGGGCCTTGCGCGCGAAGACCTCGTACTCTCGGACCTGGGGATGGACGCGTACGTACTCCATCAGACGCTGAGCCCGAAGCCGCGCAGCTCCTCCCGTCCCTGTGGCGTCAGCCGGGCCGAGGTCCAGGGGGGATCCCAGACCACCTCCAGGTCGACCTCCGCCACCCCCGGCTCCTGGAGCAGCCGTTCCCGAACGTCGTTCAGGATCAGGTCGGTGGCCGGGCAGCCCATGGCGGTGAAGCTCAGGCGGACGCGCACCCGATCGCGTTCCAGAGTCAGGCCGTAGATCAGCCCCAGGTCGACCAGGCTGACCGGCAGCTCGGGGTCCTGGATCTCGGACAGGGCCGACCACAGGCGCGCTTCGAGCGCCGGGGCCGCCGCGCTCATCCGGGGACCTTGAAGGTCTTGAAGCTCTCCTGGAAGAGGGCGACCATCTCCGCGTTGCGGGGGCCGCGGGCGCGCCAGCGCGCGAGGACGTCGTCCCAGGTGCAGGCGTCCTTGAAATTCCAGCGCTTGGAGCCCGCGTCGAAGGTACAGGGGAAGGGATATTCCAGCTCGTAGTGGGAGTCGACCTGGTGGGCGGGCACGGCGACGCCGATGGATTCCATGAATGGCACCACCGTCGCCAGCCACTGCTGCCGAAGCTGGTCGTTGGTCAGGCCCTTGAGACGGTAATCGAGCTGGGTGTTGTGCTGCTTGAGGCTGTCCGGCAGGCCGAACCACTCCACGGTCAGGGGGAACATCCAGTCCACCGCCCGCTGCAGCTCCTCCCTGGCGGCGCCACCCGCCTGGCTGATCCGCTTGCACCAGTTGCGCCCGTTGCGGAGGTGGAAGTTCTCCTCGGCCATGACCTTGACCAGGCCCCTCTTCCAGGGTCCGTAGGAGCAATGGTGGTGGATGTCTCCCAGGAGGCAGAAGCCGGCCTGGTCGTACATGGCGTTGGCGACCACCAGCTCGGTCCAGCTCTCCAGCGGGACGTCGAAGGCGTAGGGATAGCGGAAGGACTTGGGATCGCGCTTGAAGATCAGGGCCTCCTGGCTCTCCCCCAGCTCCTCCAGGATGTGATAGGCGATGTGGGCGTGGGCCAGCTCGTCCTGGATGATCGCGATCCCGGTCATGAAGGCGTTCACGCTGGGCGCCTTGCGCGCCGCCAGGTAGTAGGCGGGGGCGGAGATCAGCTCCGTGTCCCCGGACACGATCAGGGTGTGCTTCAGCTCCTTCAGGTAGTCAGGGGTCATCTCCGAGGGCGACTCGATCAGCTCGCCCCGCTTCATCAGCGCGTCGAACCGCTCCTGCGTCCCGGTCGCCGGTTGAGTGCCCGGGGTCATCTCGAAATGAATTCTAGCTGCGGGTCACCGCAGGCTGATGCTCTGCATGACCTGCTGCACGAGACCAGCTTCCGGAGTGTCGCTGACGAACATGAAGAAGTAGGTATGAGCGGCGGTCCTGGCGGTGAACGTCAGGAGGAACGGCCAGCCGGCGGCCGGGCCGGCGGCCGCGCCCGGCAGGACGCAGAGGTCGATCGGAGCCCGGGAAACGGTCGCGGTCACTCCGCCGACGGCCGGGCCGAAGCTGTACTCGTTCTGCCAGTCGATGTCGGTGCGCAGAGCGGGCGGCGCCAGCTGGACCTGGTTCGGGGCGGAATCCGCCGGGCCGCGGGTCCAGACCACCAGCAGCGGCAGGCGGTCGGTTTTCCCCGCCTGCGCCGACGGAACGATCTCCGTGTGCGGCAGGCCACTGGGGATCTGCGGACTCTGGACCTCGTACCCGGCCGGCACCATCAGGCTCCAGCCGTCCGGCGAGTGGTAAGCGGTGGCGTCCTGAGCCGGGGTGGTCGCGGGCGACGGGCGGCCGTGCGGTAGGGGGAGGCGGACAGGAACCGGCGCCGACGACGGGCAGTTGCCTCCAACCTTGCTCCAGGCTGCCCCGTTGAAGGTCCAGGTGTCAGCCAGCGGCCCGTTCGCTCCTTCGCCCCCGAACAGAACCACCACCTTGAGGTCGGCGTCGTAGACCATTCCGTTCGCACCGCCGCTGTGCCGGGCCGGCGGCGAGGGCGAGCCCCCCGTCCCTCTCCAGGTCGTGCCGTCGTAGACCCAGGTCGTGTCCAGCAGCGTATTGCTGCTCCCCGCGCCGCCGAACATCACGACCATGCCCGCGGCGTCGAGGCGGGACAGGTCCATGTTCGTCGTGAGAGTGCCGGTCGGACCGCCCGCCGACTGCGCGTGCCAGCGCTCGCCATCGAACGTCTCGGTGCCGCCGGGGATCGTCCAGGCCACGAGCTGGCGGGTTGGAACATGGTAGGCCATCGGCACGCTGAATTCCGACCAGCTGGTTTGATCCAGGAACGCCCAGGTCCGGCCGTCCCAGGCCCAGGTCTCGGTGCGGTTAGACGCCGGATCGACGCCGCTGAGCACCACCTTCTGGAGGGCGTCGTCATAGTCGATGGCGCCGTCCGCCCGCGCGCCGGGGCTGGCGGCAGGATGGCGCTCGGTCCAGGTCACGCCGTCCCAGGTCCAGGTGTCGGCGAGCGCCTGGCCGATGCCCTGGGGTCCCGGGGTCCAGCCACCGAAGAGGACCACGACCCTGTGAACCGCGTCGTAGGCCATCATCCCGCCCCGGCGCGCGGGCGGGCTCTGAGCGGGGTGCTGCTCGTGCCAGGCGCCGTCCCAGGTCCACGTGTCGGAGAAGGCGGTCGTGCCCCCGTCCGCCGTTCCGCCGAAGAGGACCACCGCCTTTCGCGCTCCGTCGTAGGCGAGCTGGAAGCCGGCGCGGGCCGCCGGCGGGACCGACGCGGGCAGGCTCGGGTTGGGCGCCACGGACAGGCTGGCGGTCGGCGAAGGGCTGGGGACGCTCGAAGGGCCGGCGGTCGGCGTGGGGCTGGTGATCGGTGTCACCGCATGGCGCCGGGACTGGATCAGGGCGAATGCCACGACCGCCACCACCAGGACCGCTGCCACCGCGGCGGCGACCGGCAGCCACGCCGGCTGCCGAACCGAGCGCGCGACCGCGGCCGCCGTCCGCTTCCGGAGGTCAGGATCTTCCGGGAATCGCCGCAGCCTTCGCTCGAAGGAAACGCGCAGCTCGCCCTCCAGATCAGCCACCTTCTCCCTCCTCGCTGAGTTCCAGGCCCGGTCTCAAGCGGGCCAGGACGCGATAGATGCGCGAGCGGGCCGCGGTCATCGACAGGCCGAGCACCCTTCCCACCTGCTCGAAGGTCAGGTCCAGGTAGTAATGAAGGAAGAGCGCCGTCCGGTCCTCGGGGTCGAGCCGGGATAGAGCCCGGTCGAGGTCCATCGACGCGACGGCGCGGTCTTCGTCGAAGCCATCGCCGTGCTCGGGGGCCTCGACCGTCCGCACCGACCACCAGCGGCCGCGGCGCGTGCTCCGGCACTGGTTGGCGACGATGGACAGGTACCAGGTGTCCAGCGCACCCGCCTCGCGCAGATCGCCCAGCTTGCGCCAGGCCTTGATCGAGGCTTCCTGCACGGCGTCTTCCGCAGCTTCACGGTTCTCGAGCATGGTCACAGCCAACAGATAGCCCCGCCGGACCAGCGGTCCCAGCACCGAATCGAAGCGATCCGCCCCCGCCGGCGCGGTCATCTGGCTGTTGGACGCCCCCGCACCGCCCGATTGTCGCAAGCCGGGCACCGCTGACGAAAGTCCGTTCTTGAACGCATGTTCCGTATTGCAGCCCTCGGGGCCGAGCCCTAGACTCACGCCTGCGACCTGTTAGAAAGCCAGTCGCTGAAGGAAACGACAGCGATGGGTCGCCGGCGAGAGGACCGCAAGGTTCTCACTCCGGAGCCGTAAGGTTCCGGGGCCCGGCCCGAAAGGGCTGGGGAATCGGTTGTCGCAAGACGGCCGGTTCTGCCGGTGACGAAGGTCTGGACCGCAAGGTCTGGACTGGGCGGCGGGATGAAGGTCCGTTGGGTAACACCGGCGAACTGTAAACCGTAACAACAGGTCGCATTCTTTTTGCTCGCGCCTCCGTCTCCTTGCGCGCGAGTCCCGCCAACCTGTTTTATCCTCCCGCGACCGCGGGCAGCCAAAACCGTAACGGAACTCGCAACAAACTGTGATCGGCATCGTCAACTCGGCCCATTACCGTTTGCGTTATCTGCCGTAGAGCGGAATGGGCCGGATGTCAAGGAAGGAGCGCGGTCACAGGTCGCTGACGCCAGCACCTTCTCAGCCTGCGCTGGCCTGGATCCGGGGGCGGCTGCGGGCCCGCGCCGGCCAGTCGCTGGTGGAGACGGCGCTCGTGATCCCGGTACTGGCTCTGCTCACATTCGGGCTGCTCGACTTCGGCCGAGCCTATTACTTCCAGGTCGCCGTCACCAACGCCGCCCGCGAGGGAAGCCGGACCGGCATCCTCAACGTCTACACCGGGCCCCAGTCGCTGAGCTGCTCCAGCTCCAACAGCTACGCGACCTGTCCCATCCAGTCGGACCCCGCGATCGTCAACGCCGTGACTGCGGAGCTGGCCAACACCAGCATCACTCCCAGCTCGGTGACCATCTGCCCGCCGCACGACAGCACGCTGCTGAACACCTGGTACCCGGGGACCGGCTGGACCAGCACGACCCGCTGCCCTAACACCGACGACCGGGTCAGCCTCTGGCTGGATGGGACGGCGAACTATTACATCAATGTCAACGTGCGCTACAGCTTTCAGCTCTACACCCCGCTGCTCCAGAACCTGCTCGGGAATCCGGTCCCCATGAGCGTCAGCGTCCAGATGAGGACCAACTACTGATGGCACGGCAGGCCCCGCGGCAGGCGTCCCGTGGCCAGTCGATGGTCGAGTTCGCGCTCCTGTCGGGCGTGCTCTTCGTCCTCCTGATGGGGATCTTCGACTTCGGCCGCGCCATCTCCGCCTATATCAGCATCGCGGAGGCGGCCCACGAGGGGGCCCGCCAGCTGGTGCTGCGCAGCAACTACACGAGCCGTCCACCCGACTCCACCATCATCAACGCGACGCTGGCGACCATCGGCGGAGGCGGGCTGGTCCTCTCGGAAGACCCCTGCCTGCAGGACCCGACTCCCTGCGCCTCACCTTCCGTCCCCACCGCCGCCAACACGGGCTTCATCTGGATCACCCCGGGCCGGACCGTGGGCAACCACGAGGTCACGGTTCGCGTCACCTACCTCTACGCTCCCATGACCGCCATGATCTCGAACGCCACCGGGGCCACGCTGGTGATGACGGCGAGCTCCTCGATGCGGGCGGAGTACTGACCATGACCAGCATCCGCCGGCGGACTCGTCGAGGCCAGGCGATCGTGCTCATGGCGCTGGCCATGGTGGCCATCTGCGGCATGATGGCGCTGGCCATCGACGCCGGCCGGCTCCCAGGCCCTGGTGGGCACGGTGGCCAACCCCAACGGCGTGCCCAGCGACGCCCTCTTCTACGCGCTCCAGGACTCCCTCTCCGTGTTCAACCAGGCGCCCGCCAACGCCCGCGGGACGAGCTTCTACCAGAGCCCGCCCAGCAACACCGTGACCGACAGCCAGGGCGGCTACACGGTGACCGCCACCGCGCCGAGCGGCTACAACAACAAGCAGATCGTGGTCACGGTGAACTACCTGGCCAACGCGACCTTCGCCGAGATCCTGGGCTTCCGGAACATCGCGATCGTCGCCACGGCGACCGCGGAGGCCGGCACCAACGCCAAGACCTACGCCATCTTCGCCTACGGCGGCTTCGGAACCGGCAACAGCATCAACGCCCAGATGTCGGGCGTGGGCCAGGTGGACAACGGCCAGAACGGCGCCGACGCCTGCGACCTGACCTCGGCCGGACTCACCATCAGCAACGCCAAGTTCCACATCCCGACCGGCAGCGGTGGATCGATGAACATCAACGGCCGGCTGGTCATCAACCAGGGGTCGGACAACCAGAACCTGCAGCAGTTCTGGGCCGGCGCCCCGGACTTCGGCACGGGCCAGGATCCCAAGCCCGACTACCTGCTGCCGGACGTCTCCACCCTGCCCAACGTCAGCCCTTCCTCACGCTGGAAGGTGAACAACCTCGGCAGCGGCGCCTCGTCAACCGGTACCGGAGCCTTCGCCGGCATCACCGTCACCAACACCATGGCCGGGACGCACGACCTCTACGTCTACTTGCCAGGCAGGTACACCAGCAGTGTCATCATCCCCTGGAACGGCTCGGGCGACGCCCAGGACGGCATCTACATCTTCCTCAACGGCATCTACTACTTCTCCGGCGGGGTAAACCTGCAGATCACGGGGACGCACGTCTCCAACACCTCGACCGGCCAGCCGCACTACGTGAACGGCGTGGGCGCCACCGACCTGCCGGCCGCGTCCAACGGGGTGGACGGGGTGGAGTTCATCTTCGACGGGTCCAGCGCGTTCTCGGCAGCGACCAGCGCCAGCACCACCGGACTGGGCAGCGTCTTCTTCGTCTCGCCCAGCTTCGTGCCTACCGGCAGCACCCACATAGCCTTCTACATCGCGGCCACGAACACCGCCGGGACTGCCTGGACCAACCAGAACTTCGACGCCAGCGGCTCCGCCGCACCGCGCTTCCAGGTCTGGGGGACGATGTTCGACGCCTCGGCCGGCGGTGGATCGGTATACCTGCGCGCGGTCCAGCTCGGCCCTCAGAACCTCGACCCGACCGACAGTGACTCCAGCGGCCAGTACGTGATCAACGGCGAGTTCATCGGGTTCGTCATGACCCTGGACATGGGCAACGTCCAGGGCAACACGGCCGGGTCGCCGCCGGCCTGCAACGGGGGCGTGCCCGACTGGACGGGCCATCGTGGGACGCCCGGCCTGCTCGCCCAGTTCAACGTCAACTTCGCCCCGGCGCCCGGTGTCAACTCCTACCTGGTGAAGTAGCGCCCAGCGCGTGAAGCGGGCTCAGCCGTTACCCAGCAGCTTCTGGACGGCCAGAAACAGCCCCAGCGCCGCAAGCGCCAAGCCCGCCAGCCGCTCGGCCGCCTCGCGCACGGCCTCGCCGAGCCGGGCGCCCAGCCGCAGCCCGGCCTGGGAGACCAGGATCGTCTGCAGCCCGATCAGGACCACGACCAGGGCTATCGGCAGCCGGAGCAGCCCGATGGTGAAGCCGATCGCCAGCTCGTCGAGGCTGATGCTGATCCCCAAGCCCAGAGCGGCCAAGCCCCTGGTGCGGGCCAGCAGCCCGATCCTCTCCTCCTCCCGCTCCTTCGCGCGAGGCCAGGCCAGGATCGCCCCCAGCGTCAGCAGGATGGCGATCGCGACGGCGTCCGCCAGCGAGCCGATCACCCGCCCGAAAAGCCCGCCGCCGAGGAAGCCGACCAGCGGCATGCCCATCTCGAAGGCGGTGAAGAGCGCGCTCACCCGGAGCCGGTCGCCCGGGCGCAGGCCG
>VBIC01000210.1 GCA_005881425.1 Chloroflexota bacterium
GTCGCAGCCGCCGAGCCGTCATGTTCCGCTTCGACTGCTGAAGCTCGATTAGCGCGGCAGGCGCTGGGCCTCCTCGCAGACGCGCAGGGCGAGCTGCGCCTTCAGCAGCTCGTAGGCCTGCTGGATGCGCAGCAGCTCCTGCTCGAGGCTCGCGCAGCGCACGCGTTCGGCGTGCAGCTCCAGGTCGCAGCGTTCGAGGCGGCGGTCGGCCTCGGCCAGGCGGTCCTGGAGGATGCGCTCGAGCCGCGCCTCGGCATCCCGCTGCTGAACGCGCCGGCGTTCGTCGTGCTCGACGCGGCGTTCTCCGCCGCGCAGGCCATAGTCAAGCAGCAGCCGGGCGAGGGTAAGTGCGGCGGCGATGATGGCGCCGCCACCGAGAGAGTGCAACAAGAAGTCGGAGTCCATGCCAGTCCAGGTGCGCCTCCAGGCCGCGGCGAAATCACCCGTTTGAGCAACGCTCAGGATGCTGAGCGTGGAACGGATGTGCTAAGGATTGTAACCGAGCTGCTCAACGGTGTACAATATCCTGAGCAAAGATGCTTAGTCACGCTGAACCGCGCGCCGTCCCCGATCCCGGCGGCCTCGGTCGCCGCATCGCCACCCTGCGCCACGCCAACGGCTGGAGCCAGCGCCGCCTGGCCGAGGCGGCCGGCGTCTCGCACGGCTACATCGCCCTGCTCGAGCTCGGCCGCCTGCCCAGCCCGGGCAAGTTCCGCCTCGACGCCGTGGCGCGCGCGCTGAACCTGCGCACCGCCGATGCGCTCCTCGCGCCGATCCTGCCGCTGCCTGAGCCACTGGCGCGGGCCGCGGGCCAACCGCGCAACGCGGGTGACGGTGATTCCGCTCAGCCGGTGGCCAACGTCGTCGGTAGCCTGGAAAGCCTGCGCGGCCACGCCGCCCAACTATTGCCTGTCTTTCGCTGGGGCTCGTGCGGCGATCCGCGCGATCGCGAGAGTCCGCCGGACCCTGACCACCTGGAGTACCCGCCGCCGGGACGTGAGAGCCTGATCGGCCCGCACGGCTTCGGGGTGATGGTCAAAGGCGACAGCATGGCCGCCCGCGGCATCTACGACGGCGACGTCGTCTGGGTCAATCCCGAGCGGCCGTACCAGATCGGCAAGGTCGTCCTGGCCCTGGTGAGCGACGCCAGCGGTGCGTCGGGCATGGTCGTCAAGACCTACGCGCGCACCGAGGTCGGCGAGTGCCTGGTCAGCGAAACCGCCCAGGGTCGCAGCCCCGTCGTCTGCCGCGAGTTCAACATCATCGGCCCCGTGGTGGGCATCACCTCCTGGCGACTTCCCACCTGAGCCTTTCCGCGCCGCGGGCCGCGCTCAGGCGGCCTTCTTGCGGCTGCGGGGCTTCTTCGCGGCCCGCGCCGGTTTGCGCTCCTCTTTGGCTTCTTCCCTGGCGCCGTCCGCCTTACGCTCCTGGCCGGGTGCCTGGGCGGCGCCGCCTTTGCGCTTCTGGGCGCTCGCTCGCAGCGCGGCCATCAGGTCCGTTACTGGGGCGGCCGCGGCTTCGCCCTCGGGCACGACGACCTCGTGGCCCTGGGTCTTGCTGGCGATCAGCTCCAGCAGCGCCTCGCGGTAGTGGTCGTGGTACTTCGACGGATCGAACGGCTCCTGCAGCGCATCGACGAGCGTTCCGGCCACAGCCAGCTCGCGGTCATTGACCAGCACGTCCGGCAGGCTCAGGTCGTGCTCACGGATCTCGTCCGGGTAGTGCAGCGTCTCGAGCACCAGCGACGAATCGCTCGGCCGCAGCGCGCACAGGCTCTCCTTGTTGCGGATGGCGATGGTGGCCACGCCCATGACGCGCTTCTGCTCGAGAACTTTCATGAGCAGCGCGTAGGGCTTGAGGCCGGTCTCCTCGGGCTCCAGGTAGTAGCTCTTCTCGTAGTACGTCGGATCGATCTCGTCGGACCTGACGAAGGCCGACAGCTCGATCTGGTGCTTGGCGGGCAACGGCAGCCGCTCGAGGTCCTCGTCGGCCACCTCGACGTACTGGTCCTTGCTGACCTCAAAGGCGCGCACCAGCGCTTGAACTTGATGCGGCTGTGGTCGGGCTTGTGCAGGAGGTGGAAGCTGACGTCCTTGTCCTGGGTGGCCGGCAACAGGCGCACGGGAATGCTGACCATCCCGAAGGTGATCACGCCTGTCCAGATCGAGCGCGGCGGCACGGCAACAATCCTCCGATTCGGCCCGGCCGGAAACGCAAGATGCGCGCCGGGTCTTGAACCACCCATGATGCAGCGTGCGTCATCGCTGCGTTCGCAAATTCCGGATGGCGGCAGTTCGCGGCTGTTACGCTGCCGCATGCGAACAGATGTTCTCTA
>VBIC01000088.1:0-3500 GCA_005881425.1 Chloroflexota bacterium
ATCTACAAGGTTCTTAAGGCATGGAGTTGGCCGTCGATATGGAGTTTGGTTGCCGCCAAGTCCGCTTATTCCCTGACGCAGGGGCGCTGGTGGCTATGGCTACGTTCAGCCGGCTTAGTGGCATTTGGCGGTGCCGTTCAACTGGGCGTAAGGTTGCTTCATTTGTAAGAACGGGCGGAAGGGCCGAGCCCCGACTTCGCCTTGAGGGTCACATCGCGAAGGCCGGCAATCTTCTAGACCAGGGTGAACGCCGCTTTTGGAGCTTCTGTGCAGAGTGGCTGGCGGGATTCTAAGATTGCGTCGGTCTCACACTTTCAGGCTCGCGAGGTCGGCGAGCCCCAGGCGCTTGTGCGTCGGCGCCGGCGTCAGATCGCCCGGTTCCTGAGGCGCGGCTGCTTCGATCTCACCTTGAGAGCCGGAGCGCTGGCCATCGGTGGGCAGCGCTACGGTCCGGACCGCGCCTACATCGACACGGCGCCCGCCCGCGGGTTCCTGGAGGTGACCGGCGTTCCGCTCACCGCGAGCACTGCGGAATGGTGCGAGGCCTTTCTTCTCTGGTGGTCTGATCACTGGGACGAGGTCGCGGCGCTGGCCGGCACGCCGTGGGATGGCGGACCGCCGTACGAGCCGGGCGACTTCGAGAACGCGCTCTGCGCCTACCAGGAGGACCTCGATCGCCGCTGACGAACTGCTGTTTGGATTGACCTCAGCCGCGACAGTCCCCCAAGATGGGGCGGACAGGCCACAGAGAGTCAGCGGGAGGGAACCGGGGGTCGTGATTGTGGGCGGACTGGCCGGCTGCGCGCGTCCGCGAACCAGCCGGCATCTGATGAGTCCGTGACCTCAGTAACCATTGCTGGCGGCGTCTCCGGCTCACCGGGATCGCGCGCCTGCTGCCTGCTGGCGCCAAGTGTCCTCGGCAATCGAGTCATCGAGGCAGGCGATGTCACCACCCACGTCTACGGCAATGGCGGACTGACCGAGGGCAAGGAGAGGTGGGGCATCGTCTACACCTGCGGGGCCGGCTTCATCGACGTGGCGCACATGCGCGACATGATCGACCTGACGAAGTTCTATCACACCACCCTCCTCACCAAGAACAAGGCCGGAGACAAGTTCAACGTCTTCGCGGGCGCAAAGGACAATGGCGAGGTCGTGCTCAAGAAGGCGATCGCGACCCCGGCCGACCAGACCGCGGTGGCGATGAGCATTGCCTACGACCAGTCGATCTGGCACGAGATCGTGTCCTACTGGGAGTGCGAGCAGGGCATGCACCCGTCGTCGTTCTCGCCCGAGGACCTGGTCTCCAACAAGTTCGGCGTCTACGTCGGCGGAAAGATCGTGCTCGCCAGCGACTTCAACAAGCAGGCCGTGGTGGAGATGACCAAGCTGCTGGCAACTCTGGGGGCCGTCAAGAGCGCCGACACGCGGGCCGCCTTCACCGCCATCGAAGGCACCTGGGTAGACCACAGCCGGGGGAGGCTCGGCGCCCTGCGCTTCGACTACATGCGCAGGCGGAACTTCACCTATAACCCGGTGGCCCCCTGGATTCTGCCCACGTTTGCCCCCTGCACGGGTTCCACCGCGTCTGTTCCGGCCGACTTCACCTACGCGCTCGACACCAACGCCCGCACCTTCTACACCCTCACCTTCACCGTCCCCGCGAACGCGCGCTCGGGCAATCCCAAGCTCCCCACCGGACGGGGCGATTGCTTTGCCTCGACCGGCACCACGACCATGACGGCCACCTCAGTGCCGACGACCGACTACGACAACCAGATCAGCATCATCAAGGCGCAGGCGTTGATCCAGTACGGGGCCGGCTTTGATTCGCCTTGAAGTGCGCCGGCGCGCTCGGCGCGGGTAAGAGCGCGCAGGCCGCCCCGTGAACCTTCAGTTTGTCGTGTGGGTCATCGACCAGCTGGCCGCGATGCTGGAGCCGCTGCGCGGAGCGCTCGAAACCGAGGCGACCTTCTCCGCCTACATGAAGCGGTTCGGCTGGGTGCTCGACCCGAACTCCTTCAGCGTCTCCAACGTCAACACCACGATCGGCATCGCCAACGACGTCGCCACCGTGGCGACTGACATCGCGACCCTGCTCTCTGCCTCCGGGCAGGACCCGGACGTTACCGCCATAGTCAACCTGGTCGAGGCCCTGGTCAAGATCGTCGACGACATCCGCAAGATCGACGGCAACGCGCCGCCCGCGCAGGTGCCTGCCGGGCTCTGGTCCGACGTCGCACCCCAGATGGCGGACGACCTCCTGCTGCAGTACCTCGAGGGCTTTCGCCCCGGCGTCTACGGCATCCTCCTGCTGCTCGGCGGGGTCAGTGAGAAGTCGGTCAGCATGACCGGGGTCGCCAACCGGGCCGACTTCACCCAGCGGAGCATCGATCTCGGCGGGGTGCTCAGCGGAATCGAGAACCCGGCTGCGCTGATCCGCAAGACCATCGGCTGGACCCCGCCCGGGACGCTCGACGCCGAGAAGCTGCTGTCCAGCCTGGGCAAGGTGCTGGCGCTGACCTCCCTGCCGGCCCAGGTCAAGCCGGCGAAGCCGGCGCTCGTCGGCCACTACTTCGCACCGGGAAATCCCAAGCGGGCCCAGGCGCTGGAGCTCGACATCCCGGTGATCAGGGCGCAGGCCGACGACGGCAGCGTGCTCTTCGAGGCGGCCCTTTCCTTCATGCCCATACCTCCCGATCCGGCCTCCCTGGCCGACCCGGACGGCGTCGCGATCGCGCTCTCCGTCGCCTCGATGGGGGCGGCCGGGGTTCCCGAAGCCGCGGATTGGCCCTTCACCGTCGAGCTGGAAGAGGAGTTTGCGGCCGACGACGGAATCCGCCTCGAGATCCATCCCGGCAGCGTCCGCCTGACCGTCGGCGGGACCGCGAACATCAAGGCCTCGGCCTCGATCGAGCCGGCCTCGAACAAGCCGCTGCTGATCGCCGGCACCTGGGGCTCCAACGCCCTGATCCTCGGCCACTGGAAGGCAAGCCTCGGCGCCTTCGGCCCAATCACAGCCCCGGACATCCAGGTCGGGCTCGTCCTCACCCAGCTGGAGCTGATCATCGACTTCGGGGATTCCGACGGATTCATCCAGCAGCTGATGGGCGGGAATCCGGTCTCGATCACCGCCGACCTGGAGCTGGTCTGGTCGTCCCGGACCGGCTTCGGATTCAAGGGCCAGGCCCAGGTGGAGGCCACGATTCCGCTTCACCTCAACCTCCTGGACGTGATCGAGCTGGACAGTCTCTACCTGGCGCTGCGCCTGAGCACGGCGTCGGCCGCAGCAATCGTGATCGCCATCAGCGGAGGGCTGAACCTGGGTCCTCTCGCGGCCAGCGTGGACCGGATCGGAATCGAGACCAGGCTGAAGCCCAAGGCGGGCCCCAGCTCCGGTCCCCTGGGCAATCTCGAAGCCAGCTTCGGCTTCAAGTCACCCAACGGGCTCGGGCTGGTGATCGACGCCGGACCTATCGGTGGCGGCGGCTACATCTTCT
>VBIC01000088.1:3518-17322 GCA_005881425.1 Chloroflexota bacterium
CCGAGGTGGTCCAGATCAAGGTGATCGGCATCCTGAACCCCCTCCTGCCCGGGGGCCAGCCGGGCTTCTCCTTGCTGCTGATCGTGTCGGCCGAATTCGAGCCGATTCAGCTGGGCTTCGGCTTCACCCTGAACGGCGTCGGCGGCCTGGCCGGGATCAACCGGACCATGATCCTCGACGCGCTCCGAGCCGGCCTCAAGAACCACAACCTGAACTCCATCCTCTTTCCCACGGACCCGGTCGCCCACGCGCAACAGATCATCAGCGACCTCCAGACCGTTTTCCCGCCCCAGCTCAATCGCTACGTCTTCGGGCCGATGCTGGAACTCGGCTGGGGCGTGCCCAGCCTGATCATCGCGGAGCTGGGAGTGGTCCTCGAGCTCCCCGCGCCGATCCGGCTGGCCATCCTCGGCCGGATGACCGCGGTCCTGCCCGACGAGGACGCGGCGGTGGTGGTGATCCATCTCGACGTCCTGGGCACTGTCGACTTCGAGAAGAAATACCTGACCATCGACGCCACCCTCTACGACTCTCGGGTGGTGGCCTTCACGCTGCTGGGCGACATGGCGCTCCGGCTGCTCTGGGGCGAGAACGCGAACTTCGCGCTCTCGGTCGGCGGGCTGAACCCGCGCTCTCAGCCGCCGCCCGGCTTCCCCACCCTGGCCCGGCTGTCGCTGAGCCTGGGGGACGGGGACAACCCGCGGCTCAGCTGCGACGCCTACTTCGCGGTCACCTCGAACACGCTTCAGTTCGGAGCCGGCATCAGCCTCCACGCCGCCGCCGCCGGCTTCAGCGTCGATGGCTACCTGGGCTTCGACGCCCTTTTCGTGGTCTCGCCATTCCACTTCATCGTCGAGCTCAAGGGCAGCGTGGACCTCAAGCACGGCGGCACCAGCCTCATGAGCGTGAGCCTCGACCTGGAGCTGGACGGCCCCAACCCCTGGCACGTCTCCGGCACGGCCAGCGCCCACATCCTCTTCATAACCGTCAGCGTCAGCTTCGACCACAGCTTCGGCGACCCGAACCAGGTGACCCTGCCCGCCGAGGATCCGACCCCGAAGCTGCTCACGGCCCTGAACGACGTGCGCAGCTGGAACGCGGCGCTGCCGGCGGATGCCGAACGGGCCGTCTCCCTGCTGGCGCCCAGGCCGGATGACAAGACAGTCCTCCTGCACCCCCTGGGCCGTCTGGGCGTGACGCAGAAGGTGTTGCCCCTGGGACTCCGCATGGCGCGATTCGGAAGCGCCGCGCCTCAGGGGGTCGATCAGTTCGACCTCAAGGACATCACCGTCAACGGGCAGTCCCTGCGCGCCGCCGATTTCGTGACCATTGCGGACAATTTCGCGCCCGGCCAGTTCCTGGAGCTGAGCGATGACGAGAAGCTTTCCCGCCCCTCCTTCGAGCCGCACACAGCCGGGGTGGAGCTGACCGCTAACGACGTCGTGTCCGGTACCGTGCAGGCGCTCGACGTGGAGTACGAGACGATCCTGGTCGACGACCCGCACTGGCCCGGGATGCCGGCGGCGAAATACGGGATCGCCGCCGACCGGCTGCTGGCCCAGGCCGGGCAGGGGGCGGCCCGCTTCTCGCCATTGCGAAACACCGGGCGGCGGAAGTTCCTCGATCCGCAGGCGCCGGATGGCACCGTCAGCGTCGGGCACACGACCTACCGGGTGACCACCACCGACGACCTGAGCCCGCGGGACGACATCAGCGACGCTGGCAGCTTCAGCGTGGTCCAGCAGAACCTGGAGGCGCATCTCGCCCAGCATCCGGAGCAGCGGGACAGCCTTCAGATCCGGCCCGAGCACGAGACGGTGGCGGTATGAGCGTCGAGCTGGGCAAGCACCAGTTCTTCCCCTGGGTCCGGCGGGGCGCGGCGGCCCACATCGACCCGGCCACAGTCGAGAAGACGGACGGGTCGGCCGGGCAGCGGGTCGCCATCCCGGTGGGGATCACCCTCCGCAAGACGCTGGGGGGCGCCGACGTGGGGACGGCGCAGGTGAGCGTCACCGCCCAGCTCTACGGTCCGGGGGACGTGGTCGGCGTGGATCCGCGGCACGTGATCCGGACCGAGCCCCGGAACCTGACCGCCAACTACGAGCCCAATTACTTCGCCGGCATCGAGTTCGATCACCCGGAGTTCCCCTGGCTGGTCACGCCGGCTGCGCCAGGTGGCGATCGGCTGCGCCCGTGGATCAGCCTGATCTGCCTCAAGCCCTCCGAGCTGGGAGCGTTGGCGGCCGCGGGCAAACCCCTGCCCACCATCACCGTCACCGACCTGAGGGCGCTCCCCGACCTGGCCGACTCCTACGCCTGGGCACATACGCAGATCACCGGCGACGTCACCGCAGCTGGTCTGGCCAGCCTGATCGCGGACCAGCCGCACCGGGCGATGTCACGCCTGCTCTGCCCCCGGCACCTGGAACCCGACACGGCCTACCACGCCTTTCTGGTCCCTGCCTACGACACGGGAGTCCTGGCCGGGCTCGGCCGCGACGCCTCCACCGCCACCGCGTCCAGGCCGGCCTGGGATGCGACCTCGCAGAGCCCGCTGACCCTGCCGGTCTACTTCTCGTTCGACTTCCATACCAGCGCCAGCGGCGACTTCGAGTCGCTGGTGCGGCAGATCAAGCCCCGCGAGCTGGACCAGCTGGGCTTCCGGCCGATCGACGTCGACCACGCCGGGTGGGGCCTGCCCAAGGCGAACCGGACCCTGGACCTGGGCGGGGCCCTCAAGTCGCCCAACGCCCAGGCTCGTCCCTGGACCGGCCAGGACGCCGATACCTACCGGTCGGCCGTCAGCGACCTGATCAACGTCGCGACCCCGGCCACCGCGGACGGGCCGGCTGACCCGGTGATCGCGCCGCCCGTCTACGGCCACTGGCACGCTGCCCATCCGAAGGTGGACGCGGGGGCGCCCGCCTGGATGCGGTCGCTCAACCAGGATCCTCGCAACCGGATCCCCGCCGGGCTGGGCACCCGCGTCGTCCTCGACCAGCGCAGCCAGCTGCTGGCCTCCGCCTGGCAGCAGGTGGCGGGCATCATCGCCGCCAACGACCTGCTGCGCCGGGCTCAGGCGGCGCGCGCCGCGCTGGCCCAGGTCTACGCGGTCCGGCTGCAGCCGCTCACCGGGGAGGCGACGCTGATGATCACCGCGGCCCTCCACACCAGCCTCAAGGCCAGTCCGAAAACGGTCCACGCCACGCTCAGCGCCAGCCGCATCCCGGTGCGGGCCGCGTCGGCGGCTTTTCGCCGGGTCGTGCGCCCGCTGGGGCCCATCTCGCGGCGTCAGGGCGCCACCAGCCGCAGTCCGGCAAGCCTGCTCGGCCGCCTCAACCGCGGTGAGATCTCCGTAGTCCCTCCGCTCCACGCGCCCAACGGGATGGTGACCATCGATCAGGTCTCCGACGGCCTGCTGCCTCCCGTCCTGCCGTCCTGGTTGTGGCTGCTGCTGGCTCGCTTCTGGTGGCTGCTGCTGATCGCGGGGGTGATCCTGCTCGCCCTCGGCCTGCTGCTGGCAGCCTCGGGCCTGCTGCCGCCGGCGGTGGTGCTGCTCGGACTGGGGCTGCTCCTGATCGCCACCGCCCTGGCGGTGCGCGGCAGGTCAGCGAGCTGGACCGTGGCGGTCGACGTGCGCACCTCGGGGCTGACGGCGCAGACGCTTGAGGCGGTCCCGCCGCGGGCCAACTTCCGGATCATGCCGGCCGGCCAGCCGCAGCCGGCCTCGGATGCGACGATCGCGGGGTCGACGGATTCCGCCGACGCGACGGGCTTTCGCCAGGAGGCCACGACCCTGGCCGGCATGGTGCAGGCGCCCCTGCTGCGTCCGCTTCCACCGCCGCCGGTCGAGCTGGATCTCGGCGCCCTCTCGGCCACGATCCTCACCCGGCTCGACCCCACGGTGACGGTCGCGACCCGCATCGAGTCGCTGATCCAGGTCGGGCCGGCCGTTACCTGGCCTCGGCCCGGTCGAGACCGGCTGGACCAGATCATGGCGGCGCCCGACTTCCCGCAGCCGATGTACGAGCCGCTGCGCGACCTCGCGAAGGCCTACATCCTGCCCGGGCTGGACACGGTGCCGCCCGACACCATGACCGTCCTCGAGGCGAACCATGCCTTCATCGAGGCTTACCTGGTCGGCCTCAACCACGAGATGGCCCGGCAGCTGCTCTGGCACGACTATCCGACCGACATGCGGGGCTCCTACTTCCGCCAGTTCTGGGACGTCCGGTCGTACGTTCCCCGGCCGTCGGATCCGGCGGACCTGAAGGAAGCCCTGAAGGACATCAGGCCGATCCATACCTGGCCCGACGGCAACGACCTGGGGAGCAACCAGAATCGGGCCGACCTCGGCGACAACGTCGTCCTCCTGATGCGGGGCGAGCTGATCCGCCGCTATCCGACCGCAGTCATCTACGCCTGCCAGGCGGTCCTGGGAGCGGACGGCAAACGGCAGCTGGGCACGACCGAGCTCCACCCGCTCTACCGCGGCGCCTTCGATCCCGACGTCACCTACTTCGGATTTCCACTAACTCCCGACCAGGCCAGGGGCAGCCACCAGCCGGGCCAGCCCCAGGGCTACTTCTTCGTCTTCCAGCAGCAGCCGACTGAGCCCCGGTTCGGGCTCGAGCCCGCCGCGGTGGGGCCCGTCACGGACTGGAACGACCTGTCGTGGGAAGACTTCGACCTGCCCGCCGATCCGACGGTGCCCTTCTTCGCCCCGGTCCGCAAGCAGCCCCATAACGTGCAGGCGCCGCTCGACCTCAACGATTGGGGCAAGGACGCGGCCCGCATGGCGGTGATCACGCTGCGCCGGCCGGTACGGGTTGCGATTCACGCGGAGATGATGCTGCCGTGAGCCTCGACGCCGCGCCGCGCTCACCCCGGATCACCGCGGCGCCGTCAACGGCGCCTATCCTCCTGCTCCCGGTCCGGCTCGAGACCCGGTTCGCTCAGGGTGAGGCCGGGCCGGAGCTGTGGGTGCGCCTTTACCCCGACCAGATCCACGTCAACCGATTCGATCCCAGCCTCGATCGGAAGGAGATGGAGCACGGCTCCACCTACTGGACCGAGGTCGGCAAGCTGCAACCGGGTGACGATCCGATCGGACCCTGGCGGGTCCTGGTGGCCGCGCACGGCGCGCCGCGAGCGGCCTACATCCGGCTCCTGACCCAGCCCGGCCTCGAATCGAGCGCCAGGGCGACGGTCCGAGGTGAGACGGGACCGAAACCTCCGACCGCCTCCCTCCTTCCATCCTCCTGGGAGGTCTCAGCCCACATCCGGGGCGGCGCCGTCAGGACCGCCACCACCACCCAGGCCGCGGGCGGGCCGGCGCTGGCCTCGAGCGAGCAGGGACTCTTCCCGGATCCAGCTGCGCCCCACGACCCGAAGGGCGATCCGCTCGATTCGGCGATCCGGTGGATGGTCGATTTCCAGGAGGCCGAGCGGATCGGAATGGCGGTCCGCGTCGGGCTGCAGCCGGCCGATCTCCGCGACGGCATCGAGCGGGTGATCGCGGTCGGGATCTCGGCCAGCGAGCCCGGGCAGGGCGCGCCGGCCCTGGAGCAGCTGATCGACGCCCAGCACTACACCCAGGGATTCGCGATCGTGGGCCAGGGCTCGCCCACCAAGAACACGCCCGACTCGGCCTCCACCTACGCGCGCCGCGACCCCGGCGCGCTGAGGAGCTTCCGGGTCGAGGTCCAGGGCAACCTGGCCGCCGACCCGCGCAGCGACGGCCAGGTGCTGGCACGCGGGCTGGGGGTCGGCGCCGACCACTTCCAGGCGATCGACCAGGCCGACGGCCGGGGCCAGGAGAACGCCCGCCTGATGGCGGTCGCCCTCTGGCCCTCGACCCTGGGCTACTTCCTGAGCCAGATGATGGCCGATCTCCTCACCGACTCCGAGGTCGATGCGGCGCGCCAGTTCTTCGTCGACCACGTCCGCGCTCGCGGCCGCTTGCCGGCGATCTCGGTCGGTGCCGTCCCCTACGGCGTGCTGCCGGTCACTTCCCTGAGCCGCTGGCGGCAGCCGGCGGCCGCCGCCGTGGAGGGCACCGTCCTTTCCCTGATTCGGAAGGTCCAGCCCGCCTGGTCCCTGGGAGCGGCACAGACGCCCCGGGTGGGGGCGGGACAGGACCCCGACCAGGCCCTGCTCGGCATCCTGGGAATGGAAGCCAGCTCCATGGATTTCCAGGGGCGCACGGTCCTGGGCGACGAGTTTCTCTGGAACTGGCTCGACTTCCTCGGTTTCAACTTCGGAGACCTGTCGGGCTGGTGGCAGCCGCACACCCAGGCCAGCGACCGCGCCCTGGCTCAGCTGGGCCTGGCCGGACGCGACCCTGTGATCCGCCGGGCGGGCTTCATGGACGGCTTCGAGATCCGGCTCGACACGGTTGCGGCCACGCTCTCCGAGACGGAGCGGCTGAGCAGGGATGCGACGCTGCCGGACGGCACTGCCGGCAACTACCTGCAATGGATTGCCCGCGCCGCGGTCGACGACCTGGCCCAGGAGCGATGGCCGGGTCCCGGTCCGGCCCCCACCACATTGCTCTACAAGACCGCGCGGGCCTCGATGCTGCTGGAGTACGTGCGCGCCGGGGTCGGGCTGCTGGTCGACGCCGGGGTCGCCTCCTCCGGACTGTTCAAAGAGACCATCCTGGTTGGGCTGGGCAGGCTGCACCCGGGCGGTACGGCCTGGGCGGCGCTCGACCGCTCCCTCCCGCTGACCGGTGGGCAGACTCTGAAGGCCTACCTGCCCAGTGCCCAGGCGGCCGCCAATCCGCAGCTCGAGGACCTGTCAGCCTTCAAAGCCGGCCTCGACGCCCTCGCCGGCCTGGCCACGGCGGAGCTGGACCGGCTCCTCACCGAGACGCTCGACGCCTGCGGCACCCGGCTGGATGCCTGGGCCAGCGGCCTGGCCAACGCCCTCCTGGACCGGACCCGGGAGCGGTCGGCGCCCGGGACAGCGCGGGTTACATCCAGGCGCCCTCGCCCCAGCAGGCCGCTCTCGCAGCGGTTCTCCGGAGCGGCTATCTGAGCCACGCCAACAGCGGCAGCGGCGATCTCGTCAACCTGGACATCTCTTCGGACCGGGTCCGGCGTGCGGTCTGGTACCTGGACGGCGTGCGCCAGGGGCAGCGGCTGGGGGCGCTGCTCGGGTTCCACTTCGAAGAGGGGCTGCACGACCGCGGCCTGGACGCCTTCGTCCCCGCCTTTCGTGATGCTTTCCCGCTCACGCCGCCGGTCACCGATCCCAACCCGACCCAGCCCGCGAGCTTCGTCAGCGCCCCCAACGTGGTGGACGGAGTCGCGCTCCAGGATGCGCGGGCCAGGCACCGGCTGGACCTGGGCGGAGCCTGGGGCGTGGGGCTGCCCTCCACCCAGGCGGATCAGTCGAGGACGGTGGAGGTGCTGAGCGAGCTCGACGACGTGATGGACGCGATCAGCAACCTGTCGGTGGCCGAAAGCGTGTTCCAGGTGATGCGCGGCAACAGTGCGCGCGCCGGCGGCCTGCTCGACGCCGCCTCCCGCGGCGACTGGGCGCCCGAGCCTGAATTCCTGGCCACCCCGCGCAGCGGCATCGACATCAGCCACCGGGTACTGCTGGTGTTCAGCGGTGACGGGGCGATCGGCAGCCACTGGCCCGACCCGCGCACGGTGCGAGGCACGCTCGAGCCTCGCCTGGACGACTGGCTGGCCAGGCTGCTGCCCGACCCGGCGACGGTCAGCTGCCGGGTCCAGTTCACGAGCGGTGGGAACCCGACCACGGCCGCGGTCTCCCTGCAGGACCTGGCCGCCGGCCCGCTTGACGTGCTGGCGATGGCCAGGGCGGGCGGCCAGCCCGGGCACGGCGAGCTGGAACAGCGCATCCTGCACGCGGCGGACCTGCCGGCGGGGACGGCGGACGCCGCCATCGTCTTCGCCAACCCCGGAGCCGGAGCGATCTCCTTCCCCGTCCTGCTGACCGCGGCGGGGGCCCTGGCCGACCTGGTGTTGGGGGCGCGCGGGCTGCAGCCCAACGACCTGGCTGCGCCGGAGGCGGCGGATCCGAAGCAGGAAGACCTGTTCGTCACCGAGCTGCTCCAGCGGGCGGACGGCGCCCTGGCTTCGCTGGTCACGGCGGAGGCGAGCCTGAAGGCCGACCTGGCCACCCTCGGCCATCTGCTCGACCCTGCGACCGCGCCGCCGCCGGCTCGCGCGGCCCTGGACGCCGCGGCCACGGCTGTGGCAGCCGACCTGCTGGCGCTCCTCCCCTACGGCTTTTCCGGCTGCGTCCCGCTGCCGCGCCGGCGCCAGGACCCGACCAAGCCGCCGGGGGCCGCGGAGATCCAGGCTCTCTTCGAGCAGGGGAAGGCCGCGGACGGCGCCGCCCAAAAGCGGATCGAGACCGCGAAGGTGTTCCGGGTGGCCAGCCTGGCGACCGTGCAGCGCGCGGCGGACGTGATCGCCTTCTTCGCCAAGGTAGTGGACGGCTCGGTCCCCGCGATGCCACGCTTCCACCCCGCCAACGGTGCCGACCTCCAGTTCGCTTTCGATCCGGCGCGTGCGCTCCTGCCGGCGGCGGATCCGGACGGGGTCGACCGGTTCCTGCAGCAGCTGACCTACGTCCGCCCCGCGGCGGCGCGGCTGGACGCGGCGCTGGCCGCCGGCCACCTGATCCAGGCGCAGGCCTACGCCCCCAGGCGGGCGCTGGGCCAGCTGCCGCGCAGCCCGGACCCCGACCGGTGGATCGCCCTCGAGTTCACCCAGCCGGAGCAGGCGCCGGCCCGCGGACGCCTCTCGATACTGGCCCTGATGGAGCCGCCCGCCTACCAGCCGGCAGGACTGCACAGCGGCCTGGCGATCGACGACTGGCCGGAGCGGATCCCCCAGGCCCAGGAGTCGAGCGGCCTCGCCTTCCACTACGAGGAACCCAAGGCGCGGGCGCCGCAGTGTCTCCTGCTCGCCCTGGCCCCCGATGCTACCCGAGAGGCCTGGGATGCCGACACGCTGCGCGACATCGTCAGCGAGACCTTTGAATGGGCGGCGCTGCGCACAGTCGACATCGACAGCCTGGAGGACTTCGGCCAGATCCTGCCCGCGCTCTACTACGGACTGAACACGAGTGGCACGGCGGCGCCGGACACCGTTTCCACCGATTTCGGCGGCGGGGGGCCGTCGTAATGTCGATCACCTTCTGGACTCGGATCGAACCGCGGGCCCGCAAGGCGGACCTGAAGCGGGCGCTCCAGGTGTGCGTCCGAGACCCGCTCTGGATGCTGGCCCGCCAGCGCCAGGTGGGGGTGGCCCGCCTGCAGTTCTCGACGCGGCGGCTCACCGGCTACCAGCCCGTGGGCGGCAGCGCCGTCGCGATCGACGACTCGATTCCGCTGGAGGCTCACGTGGAACGGGAACCGGTCACGCTCGGGCTGCGGGGATCGATTCAGCTCGGCATCTTCCTCGAGAACCTGCTGCCGGCCGGGGTAGTCTCCGACTTCCGCCAGGCCTTTGCGATCGCCCCCCAGCCGCCGGCCGGCGAGATCGAAGACCCACGGGCGATCCGGCTCCGCGGCCTTTCCGCCGGCCGGATCGCGGATGGTGAGGCCGCCTACCAGAGCTTCATCGGCGCGCCGGGCGCGCCGCCGCTCCCCGCCTCGGCGACGCAGCCGGGAGCCCATGACGCTCTGGTCCGGCTCAAGACCTACCGCGAGGCGCTGTTCACGACGCCGGACCACGACGCCGCCTGGGACCGTCCCAACCTCGATTACGGCTTCGCCGTGGGCAGCGACCTCGACGGCGACAGCCTGGCGCTGCAGGCCAGGCACTTCCCTGGCGGCCGGCTCGACTGGTACGCCTTCTCGGGCGCCGGCGAATCGATCGGGGGCGGCCAGCCGGCGACCGAGACGACGACCTCCCTGACCTTCGTTCCCACCAAGACCACCTTCGCCGGGATGGCCGGCAATCGCTGGTGGGATTTCGAGGACGGCCAGGTCGACTTCGGAAGCCTGTTCGCGGAGCACACCGACCTGGCCAAGCTGCTGGTGATGGAGTTCGCCATCCTGTACGGCGGCGACTGGTTTCAGGTCCCGATCCAGCTCGACCTGGGGAGCCTGTGCCGGGTCACGTCACTGGTCGTCACCGACACCTTCGGCCGGCAGACGCAGATCCCCGCCACCGTCGACCTGCCCGCGACCGGCCGGCCCTGGAGCATGTTCCGCCTCTCCGGTGACGACGGCCACCAGGGCATCCTCTACCTGGCGTCGACGCTGGCCCGCTGGGAGGACTCCCCGCCCCTGGAGGAGGTGATCTTCCTCCGGGACGACCTGGCGGCGATGGGCTGGGCGATCGAGAAGACGCTGCAGAGCCCGGTCGACCTGCCGGTCGACGGCCAGGAGGCATTTCTGCGCCGCCTGCGGGAGCAGCCGCCGCCCGCGCCGCCGGCCGCCACGCCCGGAGGACCGGAGGCCTGGTACACGATGGGCACCACCGTGCCCGACAACTGGATCCCGCTGGTGCCGGTCACGGCGGGGGACGGTTCGTTGATGCTGCGGCGAGGCAAGATGGCCCGGGCGATCGAGGGCGCGGCGGCCGGAGCGGACCTGACGATCCCGGCGCGAGGCCAGATCCTGGAGCCTTCATCCTCGCCTTACCTGGTCTTCGACCGGGCCCTGCCGCAGGCCGGAGCGCAGGTCACCCGCTATGTGCGCCGGACGCGATGGCTGAATGGTAAGACGCTGGTCTGGGTCGCCCGCCGGGTAAGGCCAGGGAAGGGTCCGGGATGGTCGGGGCTGCAGTTCGACCTGATCCAGCCGATGGGGAAGGGACCCGACCTGGTCCATCCCTAGGTGCATTGTCCATTTCCGATCAGGGTCGGACCGGCGTTCTGATGGATGAACAGCGGTCTCGCCGTGGGCAGTGGTCCTCCGGTGACCGGATCGGTCAGCATCGTGTCGGCGGTCGCGATCACGACGCAGCCGCGCTGGTCGATGGCGTTGGTGAACAGGTCGCCGAGACGGCGGTCCTGGCCGGTGGCGACGCAGGACGTGCCGCCCTGGCAGATGGTCCCGTAGTGGATCGAGCGGCCGGCGGCGTTGACGATGGTCATCGAGGGCGTGGAGCCGCTGGCCCCGAAAATTTGAGCCTCATAGACGAAGGTGTTGGCCGGCTGGCAATCAGGATCTTCCAGTCCGTCGAGCTGGTACCAGACCACCGAGACCTTGCCCCGGTCGCCGGCGACGACCCAGGGCCAGAGCACGCGGGCGGTTCCGGGGCGGCTCACGGTGAACGTCCTCCAGGACAGACCGTGGTCGCTGGAGACCGCCATCTTGATCGAGTTGGGCGCCGGGCTCAGGCCGCCACCGCAGCCGCCGGTCGTCCCCGGTGTGCGGTCATCCGTGTCCCAGACCAGGTAATAGTTGTCGCTGGCGTCGATCGCCAGCGCCGGCCAGTGGGCGAACATGGTGGTGGTCGCCGCTCGGCGCGGGGTGAAGGGCTGCCCGTAGGCGCGGGCCACGCTGACGCCGACCCCGTTGAGACTGCCGTTGGCGTCGAAGAAGATCGCCGGCTCGACCAGGTTGCCGTTGTGGCGGTCGTAGGACAGCTTGCCGTCTCCGGTGTAGGTCGATCCGTCGGTGTCGGAGACGCCGGTCGCGCTGCAGACCACGAGGCCCGCGCTGTCGACCGTTCCCTGGAAGACCTGATGGCTCAGAACGTTCTCGACCGTGTCGGTGGCCATGAACACCTGGTTGGCCGGGCCGCCGGCCAGCCAGGGCCGGTCGCCGTCGTGACAATCCGGCGTGCCGGTGGGCCAGGTCTTGCCGCCGTCGGCGGAGGCGAACACGGAGTCGTTGGCCAGGTTGATGCCGGTGTCGTAGACGAGCCCGCCCGAGTCCTGGGTCAGGTCGGGATCGGAGAACCCCGTGGTCTTGGTGCTCGTGCAGGTGCCGTCGAAAGCGGTCACCCGCTGCCAGGTCGAACCTCCGTTGGTCGAGTACCAGACGTAGACCTGATTACAGTCGGCGAGCAGGAACTGCGCGAACGAGAGCGGCGAGCTGACGATGCCGTTCCGGTAGAGGTGGGTGGTGCCCTGGTGGCTGGTGTAGACCAGCGTGCCCTTTGATCCGGAGTTGAGGATCACCGGCTCGCCGCCGGAAAGGCTGGTATCCACGTAGGTCGGAGTGGCGAAGCCCACCGGTGGGCCGGCCGCGCGGGTGCTCACGGGAAAGGCCATCGTCGCGGCAAGCGCAAGCAGGGCGCCAAAACGAGTTGCCGTCCGCTTCATCGGTCAGGCCTCCTTGACGAAGAACAGCTGAGTCCCACTGAGCTGGCCGGCGGTATACACGATGTCGACCTTGCCCGCCGCGTCGACGATCGCCTGGAAGAGGTCGAGCAGAGAGCGATCCGAGGACCCGTTGCTCGACTCGATCGCGCCGGTGTGGATGCCGGCGACCGCCATGGCCGTGCCGACGCTCGGCGTGCCCAGGGCGTTAGTCACCTTGCTCAAGTAGACGTTCCAGCTGGCATTGACCGCGTTCGGGTCGCCGCTCGTCGTGGCCCCGTAGTAGGCGATCGCGACCGAGCCGGGAGCGATCAGGTCCATGGTCGGAAAGACGTTGGTCGCACTCGCGGTCGATACCTTGATCGGCGCCGACCAGGTCTGGCCATGGTCGCGGCTGACAGCGAAGCGGATCTGCACGCTGCCCCCGATCAGCTCGCCCCAGGCCACGTACACGTTGCCCTGGCCGTCGACTTTCACCGGGGCGAAGTTCCATTCGGTGTCGAAGGCGGATCCTGTGCTCCCGGTCCCGGGGATGTTGAAGCTGGACCAGGTCAATCCAAGGTCGTCCGAGCGCGCGACTCCCACGCCGCCGCCCGCGGCGCCGTTCTGGCGGCTGTACGTGATGTAGACGCTGCCCGTGCTCGGATCGACCGCGATCCCGCCCGGCGGGCAGACGCATTGCCGTACATTCAGGGGTGTCCCCGAGTAACAGGGATTGGCCAGCTTGAGCGCGGGCTTGTTGTTGCGGACCAGGTACTGGCCGCCGATCAGACACTCGGGAACCGCCGGCACGTCCTGGGCGAAGGCGATCCCTCCGGCGGGACCGGCCGCCAGGCTGGCACGGGCGACGTGGACCGCGTCGATCCCGTCGTAGACCACGTACAGGCTCTGGTCCTTGCCGGAGTAGGCCAGCCAGGGACGATCGTCGCCGGGCGAGGAATGGCCGGCCTCGTTGCTGAGCCAGCTCTGGCCGTGGTCCGTCGAGACCCTCATCGTGGTGTCCCCGAGCCACAGGTCGGTCTGGAAGACGCTCTGCGTGGCATCCGGTACGGCGACGATGTCGGTATCCCCACCGCCCAGCGGCTGGGCCACCGTCCCGGCGACCGCGGGGACGATGGGGCCCTGAAAGCTCTGGCCGCCGTCCGAGGAGACCCACACCGGGCTCGGCTGATTCGTGGTCGCGGTAGTCAGGACGCCTCGAGGCGCCGTCGCGAAGAGGCGGCCCTGGCTGTCGCGGGCGAGACTCGGCTCGCCAAAGGTGTCGGATCCCGGAAGCGTCAGCGGCGCCGTGAACCCGGCCTGGGCAGTCCCGCCGCTTACGGCGGCGCTCCCGGGTAACGCTGAGGTCGCAAACATCGCCGCGGCGCCTGCCAGCGCAATACCGAACCGGACCCTGCTTCCCATACCGGCACCCCTTTGTCCCCTGATATCGCCAAGCGGCTACTACATCGAATACTAGCGCGCTGCTATGGCGCTTGATGAATCCAGCAGGGGCTAAAACGTGAGCATCGAAGCGGTCTCAGGCACGGCGGCCGCGACCGCC
>VBIC01000088.1:17405-19650 GCA_005881425.1 Chloroflexota bacterium
GAGAGCGGCTGGCTGCCCACGCCGTCAGTGCCAGCGGCTCTGGTGATCGCGGTGCGCATCCGTGAGGCCGTTGCGGAAGAAGCGCTCGTAGTACTCGACCTCCACGTGATGGGCCTGGAGCCATATGCCCGGGACATGGATTGCATCGCAGTGGGCGGGAAAGCGGCCATGGGTTTCGTAAATGTAGTTGCATATGTCCTTGACACAGTCGATGACATCCTGGGAGTAGGCGGCCGCATCCCTCAGGTAACGCGCGCCGTAATCCCCCTTGTAGATGCGGTCGAACAACGCCGCATCCTTATAGATTCCCTGGGGTCCGAACTTGGTCGTGACGACCTCATCCACAGCATCGGACATGCTGTCGTAGTAGCCGGGGAAAACCACGTGCCCTTTGATCAGATGCTCGCCCTTGTGGCGCAGCCCGATCGGATTCGTGCGTACATTCGCCAGGCTTGGCAGTGGAACGTGCCAGCGAAGGATGTCCAACGGCCGCCAGCGCGGTGTGACGAAATCGAACCCGAGCATAGGCCCGTACTTCTTGATGAACTTAGGATCACCGAGGATCACCGGCGGGCCGATAGCGCCGTGGATCCAGGCGCCAAGCCCCATGGCGTCGGCAGTCAGAAAGAGGTTCTGCAGTAGGAGATCGGCTTCGATCTGCGTGCGCAATGAGCCGATGATGCCGAGCGGCACCGGCAGGTCCTTGTTGAGAAAGCCGTTCTTCGCCCAGCGCTTGACGCCGGCGAGCCGATAGAAATTCCGGTCGTCGCGAATCGCCGGACGTGCCTTGTTTGGCTCGGTCAGGATGTACATCATGCCGTTGATGTACTGGCGGGAGAGATCCACCACCGGGAAAAGGATCGTCGTACCCGGCAGGTTCGAGAGAAAGCGATTGGAATCCGTATAGGCGGGAAAGTCGCGCATGCCGTCTGGCACGTCGAGGCGGTGATCGAGGATCTGCACCTTGGCCTCGCGGGCTCGTTCGATCAGCCGCTCAGAGGTGAAACCATCTTCGCCTTCCGGAAGTGGCGGCAGACTGCGCAGAAAGTAGGTCCCGTCGTCATTGATGAGAAAGAAATGGGTGCCCTGCGCGTTGTCGGGGCTGCCTGCCGTGCGTCCCGCCAGGGTCCACAGATCGGGCTTGGCCATGATCGGACGCTTCGTGTTCGAATCCTGGAAGGGTCGATCGGGCATGGTCAGACCGGTGCAGCCAGTGGACGCGATCAGTATCGCCTCCTCCAGTTCGCCCAGTGGCGCGCGCGGATTGGTCGACTGATAACTCATGCTGCCGGCCAGGAGCGAGCTTCCCTGGCTGACCCGATGCGTGCGCCGCCGCCAGATGCTTTCCAGGAGCGGACGTTGCAGCAGGGCCTCAAGGCCGGGATGGTCCATCAACTGGGCGCCTTCGCCTGGGGGAGGATCGGCCGCCAGGGCACGAAGGCGCTGGCATCCCCGGGCATGAGCGAGGCCAACTGCGGGCAGTGCCGCTGGATCACGCTCTTCATGCCGCTGTTGGCAATCCAGTCCATCCCGAGCGGTGAATAGATCTCCGGCCGGAAGTCCACCGTCAGGAACCGATCACTCTGGAGCCGGCGCGACGCCATCAGGATGAAGATGCGAAACGCCGTATCGCTGAAGCCGAAACCAGCCGGTGGTGTTTCCGCGAAGAGTCCGACCATGGTGTCGACGCGGTCGATACTGCCGTAGATCTCCTTCAGCAGCGCGACGTCGTCGGGGGTCTCGGTGAGACCCTCCCATCGCGTGATGTGCGGCTTGTGCAGCCCGGCCCGGAAGTCGTTATACCGGGGCACGCCGCGGCGGCGCGAGCGCACCAGGTCGACCACTGCCAGGTCGATGATCTCCTTGTCCTCGGTCACCGGAGCGGTACCGGTCCGCTGGAACGTCCGCAGGGCGCTCGGAAAGTTGTGCAGCGTGATGGCGCCCGGATGAGCGATGCCGAAGGAGTACAGGGTGTTGCGCAGGCCGGTGTCGCGCATCACCTTGTCGGTCTGGACGCCCTGGATGTCCGGGAACGATTTGTCCCAGAGCTTTTCGCCCGAGCGGTGATCGTAGAAACAGTAGTCATCGGGGATCAACGGGTGCATCCGGTAGACCGTGACAAAATCCTCGGTCAGGCTGTAGGGCGCGGCGTGGTGGTCGGGCATGGTCTTCGGAATGCCGGTCAAGGCATGGGTGTCGAGCAGCCATAGCCCGAGTTTCGTGAGCCAGTCTCTGGGCGGGCCGT
>VBIC01000088.1:19668-38216 GCA_005881425.1 Chloroflexota bacterium
CGCCAGGATCGCCGGCGTCCACTCCACAGTATGGATCTTGGCGATCAAGGCGGAGACGATCAGGCGGGCCGTCTGGAAGATCCGCGCGTCGTCCCAGGTCGGGTACTCGGCATGCAGCGCGTCGCACAGCATGTTGTGCTCACGCGCAAACAGGAGGTGCATCGCCGAGAGGCCGAGCCACCAGCTCTCGTGGAAGCCGGTCAGCTCCATGCCATTGACGTCCGTCGGCAGGTGGCCGTCGGTCAGGCGGAACTTCGGCCCCTCGAGGAGCTTTTCCCGCTGCTCTCTCTCCTCGCCATACAGCTCCGACGCATCCCACCAGTGGGTCGCGTCGTTGTGAAAGTAGATCGGCGGCTCGCGCGGGACCGGGTTCGTGTTGCCGGCAATGCGCATGTGGCCTTCGGACGCGCTGCCGGCGCTGCTCTGCCAGCGCATCCCGGGCAGCAGAGGCAGGACGATGTCGTTGACGCCCAGTGGGTTTCGCGCGTGATCGACCCAATCGTGCACCTGAAACTGAATCCAGGCCGCCGCCAGGATGTTCAGCGAGCGGGCGGGGATGAACACCTTGCGGTCCAGGAGCTCGCGGGCGACCACGATGGGGCTCGGCGTGTCGAATAAGTCGGGCGCGTAGATGGGTGCCACGTTGCGCCCGAAGGCGGCCCCCTGTGACCCCATCGCCGGATCGGAGAGGTCATTGTCGATGCCGTCGAATGTGCGCCACCGCCGGTGATCCTCCGGGATGCCGGCGGGCACGGGCCGGGCCCTGGGCGGGGCCTCGCGCACCTCGGTGTCGATCAGGTTCTCGCGGCGCAGCACATACCGGAACGCGTCGAGGTTCAGCAGGCTGAACTGCAGCGGCAGCCTGTGCCAGGCGATGAATTGGTTGACGAACCGGTAGATACCGCGGACTACAGCCCCCAGCACCTGGTTGCGGCGGGGCGGTACCGTGAGCCATCGATAGCCCAAACGGTGGGCGGAGCCGGCGTCGTAGACGGCCTTGCGCGCCCGGTTGAGGTTGCCGAGCGGGCGGAAGAAGTCGGTGGTGTTCCAGGGGTTGAAGGCCCGCTCGTCGATGAAGCGCGCGTCGGCGATCGCCTCGGCGCTGCCGGCGTTGGGCTTGCGCAGGGTCAGGACCGCGACCGCAACCGGCTGCGAGGCTTGCTCGGTCCACTCCACGGCCGTGTCTTCGATGGGCGTCGACCGGTCGTCGACGTAGCGCTGAATGCATACCTCGAAGCGTACGTCGCCACCCTCCAGGCGCCGGCGGAGCTCGCTGGCGAGAAAGTCGGGATCCACTGCAACCGGCTCCGGAGCCGGTGCGGCGCCCGGCGCGGGGCGGATCATGTAGCGCACGGCAAGCGTCTCGCCCCAACGGATCGCACCGCGACTCCAGTAGGTCTCCAGCGCGAGACTCTTGACCTTCCTCCGCGCCTTGAGAACGTTGCGCAGCATGCGCAGCGCCTCGGACGGGCCGAACGCGATCGCCAGGCCGATCAGCCCGAAAAGGCGGCCCACCGCACCCCCCGCCGTGGCCTGCGCGAAGGCGACGAACTGGCGGGCGTTGCGCGCATGGGAGACGGGAAAATTGGTCGCCAGCAGGTCGTGTGTCTCGCCCTCGCCGACCTCCACCCGCACCGCGATGCCACGCAGGTCCGGCTTGTCATCGTCCTGGCGCGCGCCGTCGGCGTTGGAGAGGCGCACCGTGGCGGGATAGGCCTTGCCGGGCTGAGCGAAGCCGGCTCGCAGGTCCTCCGGCAGGTCCGCCGCAAAGCGCAGCTCGGCGTTCCTGGCCGCATACACGGCTTTGGCATGGAAGGCCCGTTGCACGTGCGCGGCCTTGGCCCTTCGCTGGATCTTAAGCTGGACGGCCATGATGTCCCTGGCCAGCTTCTCGAAGACTCGCCGCTCGGCTTCGGCGCTGCCGCCCTCGTACGCCTCGCGCCACCCGGTCATTCCGGTTTCGCCCCCTTAAGTGGATGGATCTTGTTCACGAGCATTTCCAGGATCCCCGGCAGGACGCCGTGCGGCGTGCTGCTGTAGTGCGGGAGAGCCAGCCGAGTGATGTGAGCATCGATGATCGTGGGCTTGCCCGTGGTACGCGCAGCCGTGCCGAGCGCGACATCGAGGGCGGCCTCGAAGCCCGCCAGCGTGTCGACCCTATGGCCAGTCGCGCCGCAGGCCGCGGCATACGCGGCCCAGTCGGGGTTCGTGAACTCCGTGAGCCCGGATTCGCCGTAGGCCGAAAGCTGATACATCTTGATCAGCTTGAATTCGCCGTCGTTGAAGATGATCCAGACGATCGGCACCTCATGTTCGACGGCCGTCATGAGCTCGAAGCCGGAGAGCAGATAGCAGCCGTCGCCGCAGCCCACGACCACGGGACGCTCCGGGTGGGCGTACTTCACACCGATCGCGCCGTTCACATGACCGGCCATCGGGCCGAAGCTCCCGGGCTTGCGGAAATGTTGGCCCCCCGTCAGCCGCAGGTAGTAGCCGAGCCACGGAGCGTGGCGACTGCACCAGCTTGCCCGGATGGATCTTGCCGCCCAGCTGGATGATGCCCTCACTCGCGTAGTCATGTCGTGCCGGACGCCAGGTCGAGACGAGGGCGCCGAGCCCGGCCAGCTCGCGATCCAGCGCTGCCACCGCCAGCCTTGCATCGGCGACGATCGCGCCGTCTGCCTTGTAGACCTTGTCAATTTCCTCGGCGGAGATGTTGATGTGGATCAGCGTTTTGCCTTGCAACAGGTCGGGGCGAAAATTGAAGGTGGCGTGCTGGGCGAAGGAGTTGCCGATCGCCAGAATCGTGTCCGCCTCGTCGAAGGCTTTCCAGGCGGTTTCCTGGCCGCTGTCGCAAAACAGGCCGACTGACAGCGGGTGGTCCTCGCCGATCACGCCCTTGCCATCCAGTGTGGTGACAAATGGGATTTGGTATCGCTCGAGCAGGGCGGTCAGCTCGGCGCGAGCACCGCTGCGAACGGCGCCGAACCCGATCAGGGCGAGGACCTTCTTCGGCTTCTTCAGCGCCTCGGCCAGGGTGGCCGCCGCATCGATGAGCTGGGCGGGATCGGGAAGTATCGGAGAGACTTTGAGCTGGATATCGCGATAATTCGTCACCGAGACGTCGGGGTGCGTCAGATCTTCCGGGACGTGGATGTGGACCGGCCCTGGTCGGCCTTCGAAGGCCAGGTTGACCGCCTGCTCGAGCAGGTCGCAGGTCTGGGCCGCGTCGGCGAGCAGGTAGGACCCCTTGGTCGTGGCGGCGAACATGGCCTGGGAGTTGGGCGTCCGGCCGGTCCCGGAGGTCTCATTCAGGGCACCCTTCCCCTTCCAGTGCAGCGACGAGAAGCCCGATACTGCCAGCACCGGGTACGAATCGGACATCGCCACCGCCAGTCCTGAGAAGAGGTTGAAGGCGCCCGGCCCGGCGGTGGCGAAACAGAACCCCAGTTTCTGGCTGTACATCGCGTAGCCGCAGGCCATGAACGAGGCTGCCTGCTCGTGCTTGGTGATCACGGGCCGGATGGCCGGCTCGGCGTGCTTGAGCGCCAGCATCAGGCTGGCATCGTTCTCGCCTGCGCCGCCGAAAGCCGCGTCGACGCCGATACCTATGAGGCCCTTCACGATCGCTTCATAGACACGCATCGTTCGCGCTCTCAGGCTAGCGCCGTATGTATCCCGAGAGCCCGCCTCACATCTCGAGCCGGCCCTCGATGGTCAGGCAACCTCCGGCCCCCGGTCGCGGCCCATGCCCCCAAATTCCTCCCTCCCGGGTCAAGCTAACATCGGCGCCGTCAGGTGTCAACTGATGGCAAGCAAGACGTCGAGGCCGCTGCGAGCGGTGCGACACCTAGGCATGGTTGGTTGAGCCAGCCTCTCGGGGCTCGACCGTTGACAGCCACGGCCCCTGGTGCTAGCGTCTCCCCCGAGGCTGGATCAATGGGGGCAGGCCGGGGCGCGAGACCATTCGCTAGAGCTGTTCGAAGGGGCACGGTCTAAATGGCTGCCGTCTTCGGGCCCTGGGATGCGCTTTCATGAGCCGGCCGATTCTCGCCGACAAGCCTCTGAAGCTCGATCGGACCCGGATCGGAATTTCGTATTCCGGCGGTGGGCCGTTGCTGCTGGTCGAGTTGGGGATCGCGCAGGCGTTCGTAAAGCTGGGGGTGGCCCCATATGCCATCGCCGGCGTCTCTGCCGGGGCGATCGCCGGCACCGCTCACGCGATCGACGTGGTGGACGGGCGCGGGATCAAGGCTGCCGCGAAAAGCCTGGAGCGCGTCAGTGACCGCTCCCTGGGGCTGACCCCCCTGCAGATCGCCCTCGAGGCGGTCTGGGAGCGGAAGCACCTGGCGGCGCTGGGCAGCAACGAGTCGATCCAATCCCTGCTCGACGGCGCCTTCCAGGAGCTGGCCGGCCGGGCGCGCCTGACGTTCGACTATTTCGGACACGACGGCCGGCCACGACTGATCGTCACGGCAGCCGATCGCCTGGGCGGGGGCCGGGTGGAGTTCTCGGGTGACGCCGACGTGGGTGATGCGCTGGTGGCTTCCTCCGCGATCCCTGGGGTCTTCCCGCCCAAGCGCATGACGGTCGGCGGTGAGTCACTTCTGCTGGTCGACGGTGGTGCCGTCGGCAGCCAGCCGCTCTCCGGCCTTGCCCTGCTGGGATGTGGGACGATCTTCGCCTGTGCGGTCGGCTACGACGGTGAGCGTCTCCAGGATCCAGTCAATTTGATCGACAACTGGCAGCAGTCCATGTCCATCACCTTCCACGCGGCCAGTCGTCTCGAGGAGGAGTACGTCCAGTCTCGGATGGGCGATCAGGGTATCATCCATCACGTTCACCCTGAAGTCGCCTTTCCGGTCAAGGGGTTCAACTTCACGCCTGACTTGGTCGCGAGCATCATGCTCGACGCCAGCACTAAGACCGAGCAATGGATCACCGACCACGACTTGCTGGCCCGTACCGGCATCGGGATGCGCGCCGAGGCGTGAGCTGAGGGCTTAAAAGAAAGGCCCGGGATCTTCCGGGCCTTTCGTCACGGTCGATCGGCCGTCAGCTGCTGGCTTCGGCTGGGGACTCGAGGTCGTGGCCGCAGGCGCCAATGAGCGCGCTTAGAGCCGACTTGAAGGCCGCGCGCTCCGCCTGGTCCTCGGTGCGGTCAGCGCCGCTCTTCGCGCGATCCTCGGTCCGGTCTGCCTCGCGCTCCGCGCTGTCCTCCGCTCTCTGATCCGCGAGCAGTGTGGTGATCGCGGTTCTGGCGCCGGCGCAGCCGCTGCTGGGCGCCGCCTGCTGCGGCTGTGACTTGATCGGCGCGATGCTGACCGCGGCGCGGACGCTTGCCGCGTGTTCTGAGGCCAGGTCGCTGACCGCCTCGCCGTGCGCACGGCCGTCCAGTGTCGTGCCGCGAGCCAGGGTGCTCACCGCCTGGCCGTGCGAGTTGGCGGCATATGCAGAGGACCCGCCGACCGCGAAGACGGCAGCGAGCCCAGCAATGATCCATCGTGAAGGCATCAATCTCCTCCTCCGTAAGGGTTCTTCCCCCTTTCGAACGCTCAAGGTCGAGCTCGCTTACGGCTCGGCCGGCGGCCGGTGGCGTATCGTGATCAGGCTGATGGAGATCCACGTAGCGCTTCCCAACGGTCATCAGGGCGTCACGGTCGAGCAGCTGGCCGAGATCGCGCAGGCGGCCGAGGAGCTGGGATTCAGCGGGGTCTGGCCGCTGGATCATCTCCTGGTTGGACCCGATCTCAAAGATCGCTATCCCTGGGTGATCGAGCCTCTCACGCTGCTCGCCTACCTGGCTGCACGCACCCGCCGCATCCGGTTGGGCACCTCGGTGATCGTGCTCGGCATGCGCAACCCCTTCGTCGTCGCCAAGCAGGCAGCCACCATCGACCTGCTCAGCGGCGGGCGCTTCACCCTGGGGTTGGGAGCAGGCTACTCCGAGCCCGAGTTCCGCAACGTGGGCGCGGCCGGCGCCTGGAGCACGCGGGGAAAGCGCCTGGACGAGGCGATCGAGCTCTTCCGCCACCTCTGGTCGGGCGCCCCCGGTCCCTTTCAGGGAAGTTTCTTCGCCTACGAGGAGGGTTGGTTCGGCCCGCTCCCGCCCCAGGGCGCGGAGCTCCCGATCATGATCGGCGGAAACTCCGACGCCGCCCTCAGCCGGGCGGCGAAACTGGGGGACGTCTGGCAGTCGACCGGGACCCCGCCCGAACGGTTCAGCCCGCTGGCCGAGCGCGTCCGGTCGCTCAGCGGCGGACGCCGGGTACAGGTGGGCGCGCGAACCACGCTGGAGGGCGACCCGAAGACCGTCCTGGACCGGATCCGGGAGTACGAGTCAGCAGGGGCCGAGCACGTCTGCGCCTATTTCGGCAAGCGTCCACAGGACTTCATCCCCGCCATGCAGGCCTTCGCCCGGGAGGTCGCCCCCGCGCTCGCGAGCCGCTGACGGTAGTCACTGGGGTTCGTCGACCTCGATGACCACGGGGGCGCGCAGCGAAGACCGGTTGTAGATCGTGGCCAGGAGGCCGCCGGTGAGCGCGCCGAAGAAGGCGCCCACGATCGCGGCCAGCAGGGCCACCACAGGCACCACGAGGAACCACAGGTCCTGGACGGCGTGGAGGACGGGTATGGTGTCGCCGAAGGGAAGGAGGCGTTCGTCGACGCCCGTGGTGAAGCTCAGCTGGCGCTGCCAGGCCAGGATGGCTCCGGCCAGATAGTCGAGGAGCGCCCCCACAAGGCTGCCCAGCAGGAGGCCTACGGCGATGCCGGCGGTGGCGCCGAAGGACATGGCGGCGGGCAGCGACACCGCGGCGATCCGTCCCCGAACGCGCGCTCCACGCTCGTTCACGCCGCCGCCGCCAGTCGCCGCCGCGCGGGACGCGAGAGAACGGCGAGGAGTAACAGCAGCACCGCCAGCGGAAAGGCCAGGCTGAAGGCCAGCAGCACCGCGAAGGGCACGGCTTGCGGCGCCTCGACCGGCTGGCCTTTGCCGCCGGACGCGATCCGCAAGCTGGCGCCCTCTCCGGCGCCACCGGCGAAGGAGCTGGACAGGGAGCCCGCGACCCGGCGGGCCGACCCGTCCGGCGCGAAGAGCCCGAAGTGCTCCACCGAAATCCCCGGCACCATGGTCCAGTAGTCGTTCAACGACCACCAGACGCTGGCTCCGACGTACCCGTTCGTCGTGATGGTGTCGTCGGCGGCGGCGAGGACCGGGTAGGTCGCCTGGAAGACGTGGTCCTGCGCCGTCTCCTCGGCTCGGGAGTCGGCCCAGCGGCCGAACTCGAGTACCATCACCGGCTTCGACGGATAGCGCCGGTGGATGGCACGCAGGGCGCCGGCCGTATCGGCCGTCGGGTCCTGGCCGTAGAAGACGCCGTAATAGAAGGTGAAGCCGGCGACGTCGAGCGGATCGGACGTCCCATCGGCCGGATCGCTTCCGTATGCGGCCTGGCCCGTGAGCCGCGTCCCGTCGAGCTGGCGGTCCAGGTTGCGCAGGGCGGTCAGCGCCTGCTGCCGCTCGCTGCCGCCCGTGGACTCGTTGCTGAGACCGTGAAAGAGAACGGACGGATGGTCCATGTCGCGGAGGTCCATCTCCTCCAGCATCTGCTGAGGGATGCCCCGTCCCATCGCGATCTGATAGGTCTGCGGCGTGTAGTGGTAGAGCGGGATCTCCTCCCAGACGGCGAATCCCACCCGGTCGGCGATCATCAGGAGCGAGGGGTCGGCGGGCTGGTGGCCGGTGCGGATCAGCTGCGCGTGCACCCGCCGGGCCTGGTCCAGCATGGCGGCGTAGACGGCGGGTTCGGTGATCGGCTCGCCGCGCGGGACGTTGCCGCTACCGAAGGGGTCCTCGTTCTTCAAGGCCACGCCCTGGAAGCTGACCGGCGTCCCGTTGAGCAGGAGGCGCGGCCTCTGCGGATCGACGGCCACGCGCCGCAGCCCGATGGTCTCGTAGAGCGCGTCCTCGGACCGGCCGTGCGCCGACAGGACGACCACGTGCAGGGCGTACAGCGCCGGGATCTGCGGCGTCCAGGGCGTGGCGTCGCCGATCAGGAAGCTGCTGTGCACCACGGTGACCGCGCCCGGGTCCAGCGATCCCGGGTCGAGGGTGTCGCTGACGACGGGCTGGGCGTCCGGCGGCACCAGCGTGCGGGGGTTGGGATCGAGCAGGCTGGCCGGGTTGAGCAGCGTGGGCAGGATCTCGATCCGCACCTGGCCATGATCGGCGCTCCGCCCCGCGTTGTGGAGCACCACGTTGACGTCGACGCCGTCCAGGTGCGGGACCACGTCGGCGCGGACCGCGTACAGCGAGCGGTGGGCCTCGAGGAATACCGGCTGCAGGATGCCGCCGTAGTTCCACCAGTCGGTCAGCCCCCAGGGCACGATGTCGTTGCGGATGCCCAGCGGAGGATTGTCGACACGCATGGCCAGCACGTTCGCCTCGCCCGGGCGCAGCGCGCGGGTCGCGTCGAAGGCGAAGGGCGTCGAGCCGCCCTCGTGGTAGCCGAGGTAGGCCCCGTTGAGCCAGACGTCGGCCACGTAGTTGACCGCGCCGAAGTCCAGGGTGAAGGCCAGGCCGGTCCAGTCAGGCGGGACGGTGAAGCTGCGCCGGTACCAGCCGCTCCCGGTCTGGGCGCGCTGCGGCGGGCGCGCCGCTCCCGGCAGGGTCTCGGTGGGCCAGCCGCTGTCGTCGAAGCCGGGATCCTGGCGGCCGCCGGCCGCCTGTACGATCCGGCTCAGCGAACGGGCGCGATCGGTGAGGGTCAGGTCGGTGTCGAGCTCCCGCTGGTCCACCCGCCACGGGCCGCCCAGGTCCAGCCGCAGCCGCGGCTGGGGGTCGAAGGTGGGCACCGGCAGGCCGTTCTGGAAGCCGATCCAGGTCCCGTTCACCTTCTGCAGCCGCAGGGTCGGCCTCAGGGTGGCGATGGAGCCGGATGGAGCGCAGGCGGCGGTCAGGAGGGGAAGCAGCAGGAGGGCCGCACCCAGGCCGGCCAGGGCTCGAGCGCGCATGACCCCATTGTTGCGTGCGCATGGATGACATCCGGCCGGTCGGGGCGATACGATAGGTGAGGAAGCCGAGCCCGGCAGCCGGGGCGCTCCTCGATTTGGACTCTGGGTCACGACCCGCGGCGCGTCCGGGACCCGGCCAGCGGTCTTCCGGAACGATTCTGGCGACATCAACGTTGCGGAAGTGCGACGCGACGTGTTCAAATTTCCGTCGCTGGGTAGATACAAGGTCGTGGCACGGAGAGTAGAGGACGAGCTGATGAGGACCGCCGAGGCCCTCATCATCAAGGGCAAGGACCAGGGGTCCCTGAGCCCGGACGACCTCGTCAAGGCGTTCCCCGTCATCGGGAACGACCCTGACGATCTCTTTCGCGTGTCGGCGACCTTCCGCGAGATGGGGATCGAGGTCGCGGACGAGGCCGAGACTGATACCGAGGCGGTCGACGACGAGTTCTTCGCCGAGGTCGAGGCCGCTGACTCGGTGGTGCTGGACGACCCGGTCCGCCTCTATCTGAAGGAGATCGGCCGGGTCCGCCTGCTCACCGCCAAGGAAGAGGTCGAGCTGGCCAAGCAGATCGAGGCGGGCTCGATCGAGGCCCGGCATCACCTGACCGAGGCCAACCTGCGGCTCGTGGTCTCGGTGGCCAAGAAGTACCTCAACCGTGGGATGGCCTTCCTCGACCTGATCCAGGAGGGCAACCTGGGACTGATGCGTGCGGTGGAGAAGTTCGACTATCACCGGGGCTTCAAGTTCTCGACCTACGCCACCTGGTGGATCAGGCAGGCGGTCACCCGCGCCATCGCGGACCAGGCGCGGACCATCCGCGTGCCCGTGCACATGGTGGACCAGATCAATCAGCTGAACCGCGTCTCGCGCATGCTCGACCAGCAGCTCGGCCACGAGCCCAGCGACACGGAGATCGCCGAGGCCCTGGGGATCACCGTGGCCAAGGTCGAGGAGCTCAAGCGCATCTCTCGCGAGCCGGTCTCGCTCGAGACCCCGATCGGTGAGGAGGAGGACTCCCACCTGGGCGACTTCGTCGAGGACCGTGACGCCGTGGCCCCCGTGGACGCGGCCAGCGAGGGGATGCTGCGCAACGAGGTCGAGGACATCCTGGCCACGCTGACGCCGCGCGAGCGGCGGGTGATGCAGCTGCGCTTCGGGCTGGCCGACGACCACCAGCGCACCCTGGAGGAGGTCGGCAAGCGGATGGGCCTGACCCGCGAGCGCATCCGTCAGATCGAGGCCAAGGCCCTGCGCAAGCTGCGCCATCCCTCCCGCTCCAAGCCGCTGCGCGGCTATGTCGACCAGCTGGCTTAGAACGAGCCGCTAGCGACTGGCGACGCCCGACGCCCGGGTCCCGGCGTCCAGCCTGGCCAGCATCCCCTGCAGGACGCGGGCGAAGGTGGGGAAGGGATGGATCAGGTCCGCCATGACGCTGATCGGGATCCCCTGTTTGACCGCCAGCGTGAGCTCGGAGAGCATCTCCCCGGCGCGCGGGCTGACGATGGTGGCGCCGATCAGCACTCCACGATCCCGGTCGGCGACCAGTTTGATGGTGCCGCCGGGCGGTCCGTGGATGTAGCCGCGGGCGGTGGAGGCGACGTCCTGCACCACGGTGAACACGTTGACGCCCCGCTCCCGGGCCTGCGCCTCGGCCACGCCCACCGAGGCCACCTCGGGGTCGGTGAAGGTCACGCGTGGCACGGCGCCGTGGTCGGCACGAGCATCGTCGCCTCGCAGCCGGCGCCCGGCGATCACGCCGTGATAGTCGGATAGATGTGTGAAGCCGCCCAGTCCTGTGACGTCGCCGATGGCGTAGATCCTCTCGCCGGCGGCCAGCGTCGCCGGGTCGGTGGCCACGAATCCCCGATTGAGCCTGACTCCGCTGCCCTCGGTGTCGATCACCTCCGTGTTGGGCCGGCGCCCGGTCGCCACCAGGAGCCGGTCTCCCTCGATCCTGCCCGCGCTGGTGATGACCGCCACGCCCTCGCCGGATGCCTCCACCGAGGACACCCTGGCGCCGACGCTGATCTGGACACCCTCCTTCTCCAGTGCCTCGGCCAGGCTGGCGCTCGCCTCCGGCTCCTCGAGGGCCAGGATGCGGGGGGCCGACTCAACCAGGTGGACGGCGCTGCCCAGGCGGGCATAGCCCTGGCCCAGCTCGACGCCGACCGCGCCGCTCCCGATCACGACCAGCCGCCGGGGCAGCTCGGCGGCCTTGATCGCCTCTCGATTGGTCCAGGCGCGGACCGAGTCCAGGCCCGGGACCGGCGGAACCGCCGGGCGGGTCCCGGTGGCGATCACCACCGCGCGGCGGGCCCGCAGCCGCCGGCCGTCGACCTCGACCTGCGCGGCGGCGACCAGCCGCGCCTCGCCGCGGATCACGGTCGCGCCCTGCTTCTCCAGCGCCTGCAGCGCGCCGCTGTCGTCCCACTCGCGCGACATCCAGGCGATCCGCGCGGCCACCCGGGGACGGTCGACGGCCCAATCGACTCGCGAGGCCGCCAGCTCGCGCGCGCGTCCGGCCTCGGCGATCACCTCCGCGGAGCGCAGCAAAGTCTTGCTCGGGAGGCAACCCCAGTAGGCGCACTCGCCGCCGACCAGGTCCTTTTCGATCAGCGCCAGATGCAGGCCCGAGCCGCTCAGGGTGCGGGCCAGCGCCTCGCCCGCGGGGCCCGCTCCCAGGCAGATGACGTCGAACTCGTCCATTGAGATTCCCCTGGCGGCACACGCGGCCGCCCGTCCACAATAAGCCACATGGCAGTGACGCAGGCGACCCAGACCATGGAGGCGGTGGCGGTGACGCCGGGTCAGGCGCAGAGCGCCCGGATGGTGACCATGCCCAGGCCGGCGGTCGCGCCAGGCCGCCTGCTGATGCGGGTGCTCGAGGTCGGGATCGACGGCACGGACACCGAGATCAACAACGCGCAGTACGGGGAGGCCCCGGCCGGCTCCGACTTCCTGGTCATCGGCCACGAGGGGCTGAGCCGGGTGGAGGCCGTCGGCGAGGGTGTCCGCGGCTTCAGCGCGGGCGACCTGGTGGTGGCCACGGTGCGCCGTCCGGACGGCTGCGCCAACTGCCAGGCCGGTGAGAGCGACATGTGCCTGACCGGCCGCTACACCGAGCGGGGGATTCGAGGGGCGCACGGGTACATGGCGCAGTTCTACGACGAGGTGCCCGACTTCCTGGTCAAGATCCCGCCCGAGCTGCGCTCCTTCGCGGTGCTGCTCGAGCCGCTGAGCGTGGTGGAGAAGGCGGTCTTCCAGGCCTGGAAGATCCAGGAGCGCCTGGTCTGGCAGCCCAAGCGAGCCGTGATCCTGGGGGCGGGAACGATCGGGGTGCTGGCCGCCATCCTGCTCCGGTTGCGCGGCCTCGAGGTGCACGTCTACGCGACCACACCGGAGGACGACGACCGCGCCCGGCTGGTCGGCTCCCTCGGCGCCGCCTACCACGACGTGAACCGGCATCCCCTGGCTGGCCTGGCGGAGGAGCTGGGCCAGATCGATTACATCCTGGAGGCGACAGGCGTGAGCAGCGTGGCCTTCCAGGCGATCGGCGCGGTCGGGGTCGATGGAGTGGTCTGCCTGGTCGGGATCTCAGGTGGAAACCGGCAGATCGAGGTGCCGGGCGACCAGCTCAACCTGCGACTGGTGATCGGGAACAGGGTCGTCTTCGGCAGCGTCAACGCCAACCGGCGCTACTTCGAGATGGGCGTGCAGCATTTCGAGGAGGGCCAGCGGCGCTGGCCCGGCATCTTCGAACGGCTGATCACGCGACGGGTGCCGTTCAACGACTTCCGCTCGGCGCTCGACCGCCGTCCCACCGACATCAAGACGCTCCTGACGATCGGCGGCTAAGCGGACCCGCCCCGGCGGCGGGTGATCAGGTCCGCGACCAGTCCGGTCCAGCCGGTCTGGTGCGACGCGCCCAGCCCGGCTCCGGTCTCGCCGTGGAAGTACTCGTGGAAGGGAATCAGGCCGTGCCAGCGCGGATCGCCGTCGAACCTGGGCGCGCCTCCATGGACCGGGCGCCGCCCGCCGTCGCCCTCGCGAAAGAGCGCCACCAGCCGGTCGGCCAGGTCGTCCGAGACCTCGCGCAGCGTGCACTGCCGCCCGGATCCGACCGGGTGCTCGACCCGGAAGTCGTCGCCCAGGTAGCGGTGATAGCGCCGGAGCGATTCGATCACCAGGTAGTTCAAGGGGAACCACACCGGGCCCCGCCAGTTGGAGTTCCCCCCGAAGAGCCCGCTGGTGGACTCGCCCGGCTCGTAATCGAGGACGCGCATCTCGCCGTTGGGCAGGGTGATGTCGAGCGGGTGGTCCTTCAGGGAGCGGGACAGCGAGCGCAGTCCATACGGGGACAGGAACTCGTTGGGATCGAGCACGCTGCGCAGGATGCGGCGCAAACGCTCGGGGCCGGCGATGGATAGCAGGTACCAGCCGCCCTGGCCCGGCTTGGCGATGTGCTCGACCACGCTCGCGACCTCCGGCTTGTTCTCCACGAACCATTGCGTGCGGCGCCCGAAGGACCTGAGCCGGGCGAGGGTCTGGGGGCCGAGGGTGGTCACCGCATGGAGCGGGATCAATCCCACCGCCGAGCGGCCGCGCAGCGGGATGCGGGTGCCGTCCGCGAACAGCAAGAGGTCGTAGTAGAAGCCGTCGTCCTCGTGCCAGAGCCCCTGCTCGTTCATGGCGCTCGCGATGTAGGTGAAGTGTTCGAAAAACTTGGTGGCGATGTCCTCGTAGATGGGATCGTGGTCGGCCAGGAGCAGGGCGATCTCCAGCAGGTTGAGGCAGTACATCGCCATCCAGGCCGTCCCGTCCGACTGCTCCAGGCGTCCGGCGACCGGCAGGGCCGCGGACCGGTCGAAGGGGCCGATGTTGTCCAGGCCGAGGAAACCGCCCTCGAACACGTTGCTCCCGCCCGAGTCCTTGCGATTCACCCACCAGGTGAAGTTCAGGATCAGCTTGTGGAAGACCCGTTCCAGGAACTCGTAGTCGGCGGAGCCGTCGATCTCGAAGACGCGGAGCGCCGCCCAGGCTTGGACCGGCGGGTTGACGTCGGAGAAGGCCCACTCGTAAGCCGGCAGCTGCCCGTTCGGGTGCATGTACCACTCGCGGCCGAGCAGGATGAGCTGCTGCTTGGCGAACTCCGCGTCCAGGTGGGCCAGGGTGACGCAGTGGAAGGCCAGGTCCCAGGCGGCGTACCAGGGATATTCCCACTTGTCGGGCATGGAGATGACGTCACGGTTGTCGAGGTGGCGCCAGCCGCTGTTGCGCCCGAAGCGATGTCCGGGTGGGGGCAGGGGGCCGGCCGGATCCCCATCGAGCCAGCGCGCGACCTCGAAGTGGTAATACTGCTTGGACCAGAGCATGCCGGCGAAGGCCTGGCGCATGATCGCCGCGTCCTCGGCCGTGGCGCCGGGCGGCGTCAGCGAGGCGTAGAAGGCGTCGGCTTCCTGCTCAGCCCGCTGGAGCGCCCGGTCGAAGGCGCCGTCGAGGGGCGGCATGCCCTCTCCCTCCCAGAATCGCAGGCGGATCTCCGCGGTCTGCCCCGGCGCCACGCGCAGCCGGTAGTGGAGGGCCGCCCTGGTACCCTGCCGCTGGGGGTTGACGGTTGACGATCCGAGGACGACGTGGTCGTTGATCCCATCCTTGGGATAGGGAGTCGGGTTGGGAACGCCCCACAGCCGCTGCGCGTTCGACTCGTTCTCGCAGAACAGCGGCTCGAAGTCGCCGTCGCCCGCCAGCGCCAGGCGCTCCATGACCCGATGCCTTCCCCTGACGCCGCCCGCGGCCGCCTCCAGCAGAGGCCGACGGGGATCCAGCCCCCAGGACCAGGTGTTGCGGAACCAGAGCATGGGCAGCACGGTGAGGGTCTCCCCCTGCGGGCCGGCGTTGCGGATCCGCAGCCGCATGCAGAGATCGGTCGGGCTGGCCTTCGCGTAGTCGATGGTGATCTCCCAGTAGCGGTCCTGGTCGAAGACGCCGGTGTCGAGCAGCTCGTACTCGGGGTCCAGCTTCCCGCGGCGGCGGTTCTCCTCCACCAGCCGGGCGTAGGGGAAGGGCGCCTGGGGATAGAAATAGCGCCAGCGCATCCAGGAATGGGTCGGCGTGGAGTCCAGATACCACCAGTACTCCTTGGCGTCCTCTCCGTGGTTGCCCTCCTCTCCGGTGAGTCCGAAGAGGCGCTCTTTCACTATCGGGTCGCGCCCGTTCCAGAAGGCGAAGGCCAGACAGGCGATCTGGCGCTGATCGCAGACTCCGCCCAGGCCGTCCTCGCTCCAGCGGAAGACGCGCGACCGGGCATGATCGTGCGGAAAGTAATGCCAGGCCTTGCCGTCGTCGCTGTAGTCTTCACGGACCGTGCCCCAGGCCCGCTCGCTGAGGTAAGGGCCCCACCGGCGCCAGGGCGCGATCCCGGAAGCCGCCTCGCGCAGGCGGCGCCGCTCGGGGTCGTCATCGATCACCGTCTGCACAGCTCCTGGGTTCGCATGTTACGGTGAGATCCAGTAACGGATGAGCAACGAAGAAACCAAGATCGAGCGGGTGGCGAGTGAGTCGGTGGATCCCGAGCGCCTCCTGGAGGGCGAGAACCCGTCCACTACCCACCTCGAGGACGCCGTGCACTGGCTTCGGGTCTACCAGGACCTCCTGGCCTTCAAGAGCCGGTTGCTGCAGAGCGCGGGCGAGCTCACCCCGGAGATGGAGGAGATCGCCCGGGAGGAGGTGGGCAAGACCGACCTCACCATCCTGGCCGCGGAGGCGGCGAGGCTGGAGCGCCGGCTTCGTTTCTGGCGCGAACGGGTGGATCAGTTGCGCGATGAGCGCAACCGCTGAGCCCGCTGGCTGATCTCCGCAGCTCGAGCTCAACCGGCGTTACTCCTGAGCCTGAGAGGCGCTGTTGGATGATGTTATTGCGGTAATATCATTATTGAGCAGGCAACCATGTTCTCTCTGAGCGCGAGCCGCGAGGAGCGACCCATGAAGGCCGGGGCGGAGGTGCGTGCCGACGACGAGCTCATCCGTCGGCTGCTTGACGCCCTGCCGTTTCCTGCCGCTCTCTTCGAGGCCACGCGTGATGACTTTCAGTGCCTGGGGAGCAACCCCGCGTTCAACCGGCGAGTCGGGCTCAGCCGTAGCGGCCCAGCCGGCGGGAGGCTGAGCGACATGCTCGACGGTCCTCAGCAGGAGCGCGCCCTCCAGGTCTGCAAGCAGGTGCGCTCCGGCCGCCAGCCGGGCCGGCTCGTGGTGCGGGGCGAAGGGGGCCAGGACGAAAGGCCGATCCTGTCATCGTTCGACGTCCTGCCGGTGCGGAGTCGGGGCTCGCGGGTGAGCCACATCCTGATGGTCTCCGGGGGGGCAGCTGAGGACGTCCCGCGCGAGCGGGAGGCGCGCGAGACCAGGCTGCGCGAGCGCGCCGACCACCTGGAAGAGCTGGAGCGGGCCAAGTCGGAGTTCCTGAACCTGGCCTCGCACGAGCTGCGCGGACCGGCCGCGACCCTGCGCGGCTACCTGTCGATGCTGGAGGACGGGACGCTGGGACCGCTCCCGGAAGGACTGCGCCAGGTGCTGCCGGTGCTGCAGGCGAAAGCCAGCCAGATCAACGTGCTGGCGAGCGAGATGATCGAAGCCGCGCGCCTCGAGGAGCGGGGGATGGAGCTCCACCGAGAGCCGGTCGACATGCGAGAGCTGCTCACGCGCCTGGCCGCCAGCGTGCAGGCGACCGCTCCCCACCACCGGCTGGTCATCCACGACCGCAGCCCAGGCCCGGTGGTGGTCAGCGGAGACCGGCTCCGTCTGGAGATCGCGGTCAACAACCTTCTGGACAACGCGGTCAAGTACTCACCCGGCGGTGGCGACATTTACTGTGACCTCTCCTCGGTCAAGGACATGATGCTGCTGGCCGTGCGCGACACGGGGATCGGGATCGCGGCCGAGGACATGCCTCGGCTCTTCGTGCGGTTCAGCCGTCTGGCCGCCGAGACCATGCCCGACGTGCCCGGGACCGGGCTCGGCCTCTACCTGGCCCGCGAGCTGGCCCGCCTGCACGGGGGGGACATCGTCGCCGTCTCCGGACCGGGGGAGGGAAGCGAGTTCACCCTGACCCTGCCCCTCGATGAGCCGGCGGCGCGCTGAGTCGCCCGCCCTCCAGCTCATCCCCGACCAGCTGAGCCTGCCCAGCCTGAGGGAGGCGGCCGCGTCGTGCCAGGCCTGCGACCTGCACGAGACCGGGACCCAGACCGTGTTCGGCGAGGGCGCGGTGGGGGCCACGGTCATGTTCGTGGGAGAGCAGCCCGGCGATCGTGAGGACCTGGCGGGGAAGCCGTTCGTCGGTCCGGCCGGCCACCTGCTCGACGAGGCGCTGGCCCGTGCGGGCATCGACCGCGATCGCGTCTACGTCACCAACGCGGTGAAGCACTTCAAGTGGAAGCCGCAGGGCAAGCGGCGCCTCCACCAGAAGCCGAACGCGACCGAGATCGCCGCCTGCCGGCCCTGGCTCGACGCCGAGATCGCCACCGTGCGCCCGCGGCTGATCGTCTGCCTGGGGGCGACCGCGGCGCAGGCCTTGCTGGGCGCGAGCTTCAGGGTCTCGATCGATCGAGGCCGGGTGACGGAGCGTCCTGGGCTGCCGCCCATCATCGCCACCGTCCACCCCTCGGCGATCCTGCGCGCTCCCGATGACGAGAGCCGTCACGCCGAGATGGAGGCCTTCGTGGCCGACCTGACGATCGTCGCCCGCAGGCTGAAGGGCCAATAGCCCCCGCGTATACTGCAAGCGCTCCCGCGCGGGGAGGTGGCAGAGTGGTCGAATGCGAGCGCCTGCTAAGCGCTTGAGCGGGCTTTCACCGCTCCGCGGGTTCGAATCCCGCCCTTCCCGCTCCTCCATGCGATCGAGCGTCGCACGCTCATCGCAGGCTTGCGGCAGCCCCTCCTTCGGAGGGCGCTTCCGCTAGGGCGACTGCCTCAGCCCAATCGTGTTGCCGTCCGCGTCCTTCACCGAAGCGATCAGCATGCCCCCGCCGACGTCCTTGACGTCCTGGTCAGCCTGGGCGCCAGCCGCCAGCAGCTGCCGCAAGCTCGCCCTGATGTCGTCGACCGCCCAGTAGGCGAGGGGCCCGTTGCTGTGACCGTTGGGATCGAGGCCGATCTCCAGGTCGCCGGCCCTGAAGCCCACGTAATACGGCGCATCGGCATAGGGCTCGACTCGCAGCAGCTCGCGGAAGAGCGCCTTGGACTTGGCCATGTCCTTCACCGGGTAGACGAGCAGGAGCATCCCTTGATTCACCGGCGTACTCCTTTACGTGCGAATGGTTCGATCACGCCAGTCTACCCGCCCCGCACGCCGAGCAGCTCGCGCAGCGTCTTCGCGTTGCGGATCGCGTAGCCCTCCATGTCGTTGTTGAAATAGATATAGGATGCGATGCCGGCCTGCTGCCAGGCCAGAAGGCGGTCGGCCCAGATCCGCAGCGCCGCGCGCGTGTAGCCGATCCCGTTTTTACCCAGGTGCATCCGGACGTAGGTGAAGTCG
>VBIC01000089.1 GCA_005881425.1 Chloroflexota bacterium
GACGCCGCCCGCACGGCATCCGAGCGCAGCATCGCGGCCTTGACGGAGGCGATGCCCAGGCCTGAGCTGATCCTCAAGATGCCTTTCGGCGAGGTACCGCCCCGCATCGCCGCCACGCTGCGGCTCAACGAGTACGTCATTCACGGCCATGACCTCCTCCCCGCCCTGGACGGCCCCGACCCGGTGCCCGAGTGGTTCATCCCCGCCGCCCTGCCCGACAGCATCAATCTGTTGATGCGGCTCCACCAGCGCTCGCCCCACAAGGGTAAGGCCGCCAGCTTTCATCTGCACCGCACCGACGGCGAGGGCGAGTGGATCCTCAGAGCCCAGGACGGCCAGGCGGTGGCGGAGCCCGGGCACGGCAAGGCGGACGCGGCGCTGCGCGGCCCGGGCGAGGGCCTCTACTGGGTCATGATGGGTCGGGGCGCCCCGCAGGAGCACGGCGTCGAGGTCCAGGGAGACGAGGCGCTCGCTGCCGCCTTGAAGGAGTGGTTCCCCGGACCATAGCCCCGTCCTCTACCTGAGTCGCAGTGACGTCGAGAGGGCGTGTGCGGAGCTCGATTCAGTTGCCCTGGTTGCCGAGGCCCTTGCGCTCCATGCTCAGAAGGAAACCGTGCTGCCAGACGAGGCTTATCTCGCATGGACCAACCAGTCGGGCGAAGCCGCGCGCAGCCTCAACATGCCCGGAGCGCTCCTCGGCACGATGGGAGCCGTCGGCACCAAGATCATCAATGCCAATCCAGCGAATCCTCGCCACGGGCTCGCGCGCGCCAGCGGGCTGACGTTGCTCTTCGACCCCGAGACGGCGCGAATCGAATGCATCATGGAGGGCGCCCACATCTCTGCCCTGCGAACCGCGAGCATGAGCGTGCTGAGCTCAAGGCTCTTTCAGGCGGCCCCGATCGGCGTGGTGGCATTGATCGGGGCGGGAGAGCTTGCCCGGGTACATCTGGCCGTGCTTGCGGCCCACCTGCGCGATCTGGCCGAGATCCGGATCTTCGACGTCGACCCAGCCCGGGCGGCAGACCTGCTCGAGCGCTCGAACGGCTCGCTCGCCAGCCGTGGCATCGACCTCCGCCTGATGACGACCGCCGCCGCGGCCATCCAGGGAGCGGACCTTGTTCTGCCGGTGACGACCACGACGACCGGTTACATCCCCCTGGCCTGGCTCAAGCCAGGTGTCATCCTGGTCAACGTCTCGCTGGACGATCCGCTGCCCGAGGTGGTGCTCGAATCGGAGGTACTCGTCGTCGACGACTGGGGACTCGTCAAGGCTGACCATCGTCGCCTGATCGGACGGATGTACCGTCAGGGACTGGTCACTGATCCGGAGGATCCCAACGGGAGGCGACGAGGATCACCCAGGCGAATCGACGCCCAGCTTGGCGAGATCGTTGTCGGGTCGAAGCGCGGTCGAGAACGGGCGGAGGACCGCGTGCTCGTGAATCCTTTCGGCTTGTCCATCGAAGACATCGCAGTGGCGGCGCGCGCGGCTGAGATCGCCCGCCGGCTCGGCCTCGGCTGCACCCTGCCGCGGTGAACAGGAAGGCTGGGCGTCGATCCTGATCGTCGCCGCTGCCTGGCTGGTGCCGAGCCCGGAGCTGCTCTCCGGCTAGACCGGGGTAAGGTTCTCCCGATCGGCCGGCCCGCCCAGCAGCCCCTCCAGGTGCTCCCGCTCCGTCGCCGAGGCCGCGGTCCCGGCAAAGGCGTCCAGCGACTTTTGTGACTCCCAGCGCGAGATCGCGATCAACGTGTCGTGATCGCGGTCCGAGGTGCAGGCCTGCGCCCCGAAGCACCCCTGCGCTCCGCTGGCGCGCTCCGCCATACGGCTCATCGCCTGGAGCAGGTCGTCGCGCCTTCCCGGCGCCGGCCGGTAGCGCGACACGTTGACCACCACCGCGTGTTCAGCCATGGCTCCCTCCGTCTAGGCGGTTTGAACCGTCGCCTCTGCCCTCAATCCCAGCTCCTCGATCGCGTGCTCGCGCATCTTGTACTTCTGGACCTTGCCGGTCACGGTCATGGGGAAGGAGTCCACGAACTTCCAGTAGCGCGGGATCTTGTAGGTCGAGATCTTGCCCCTGCAGTAGGCGCGCAGCTCCTCCTCGCTCGGGCTCGCTCCCGGCCGCAGCTTGACCCAGGCCATCAGCTCCTCGCCATACTTGCGGTCGGGTACGCCGATGACCTGCACGTCCGAGACTGCCGGATGGGTGTAGAGGAACTCCTCGACCTCGCGCGGATAGACGTTCTCACCGCCCCGGATGACCATGTCCTTGATCCGGCCCACGATGTTGATCGCGCCTTCGGCATCCATCACCGCAAGGTCGCCTGTGTGCATCCAGCGTGCGGCGTCGATCGCCTCCCGAGTGGCCTGCTCATTGTTCCAGTAGCCGAGCATGACGGAGTAGCCGCGGGTGCAGAACTCGCCAGGCGTGCCGCGGGGCACCAGCCCGCCGGTCCCGGGATCGACGACCTTGATCTCGACGTGGGGGTGCACGGTGCCGACGGTGCCCACCCGGCGCTCCAGGGAATCGGTCGGCTTCGACTGGGTCGAGACCGGGGAGGTCTCGGTCATTCCATAGCAGATCGTCACCTCGGACATGTGCATGTCCCGGATGACGCGTTTCATGACCTCCACCGGGCAGGGAGAGCCGGCCATGATCCCGGTGCGCAGGCTCTGGAAGTCGAACTTCGAGAAGTCGGCGTGATCCAGCTCGGCGATGAACATGGTGGGCACGCCGTAGAGCGAGGTGCAGCGCTCCTCCTGCACCGTCTGCATCACTGCCACCGGGTCGAAAGCCTCGGCGGGGACGACCATGGTGGCGCCGTGGCTGGTACAGGCCAGGTTGCCCAGGACCATCCCGAAGCAGTGGTAGAAGGGCACCGGGATGCAGACCCGGTCGCGCTCGCCGTAGCCGAGGGTCTCGCCGATGAAGAAGCCGTTGTTGACAAGGTTGTGGTGCGATAAGGTCGCGCCCTTGGGGAACCCGGTCGTTCCGCTCGTGTACTGGATGTTGATCGCGTCGTCGAACTGCAGCTCGGCTTCGCGCTCCGCCAGCGCCGCCGGGCTGACCTTCGCCGCCTGCTGCTTGAGCGCTTCCCAGTCCTCCTCTAGGACCAGGGTGTCGATCAGCTCCGGGCAGCGGCTGCGTACCTCGCCGACCATGGCCACGTAGTCCGCCGTCCGGAAGGCCCGCGCCAGGATCAGGAGCGAAGTGCCCGATTGCTGCAGCGCGTACTCCAGCTCGCTGGTCCGGTAGGCGGGATTGATGTTGACCAGGATGGCGCCGATCTGGGCGGTCGCGTACTGGACTACGACCCATTCAGCCCGGTTGGGGGCCCATATGCCGACGCGGTCGCCCTTGCGCACTCCTCGGGCGAGGAGCCCGCGGGCCACCAGCCCGACCTCGTCCCAGAACTGGCGGTAGGTCGCCCGGTATCCCTGGTGCCGGACCACCAGCGCCTCGACGTCGGGAACGCGCTCCACCGTTCGCCGCAGGTTCTGGATGATCGTCTCCCCCAGCAGGGGCGTGTCGGCCGTACCGGATGCGTAGGACAGTGCTGTCACGGCTGCCTCCCTTCCTGGTTGCGCAGGCTCGACCTACGCGTCCAGTCTACCGCTCCGCTCCAGCGCCGCCTCGAGGTCCTTGACCCGGTGCACCGCAGAGTGGCCGTCGAAGTCGCCCGGCCAGCCGGGCTGGTGCTCCTTCGCCGAGAACCAGGCCTGTGGCTTCTCCCGCAACGTACGCATCACCTCCGCGTGCGTCCGGCGGTGATAGTCGACCACCTCCGCCGGCGCGCGGGCGCGCCACCGCCGGTAGACGATGGCGTTGATGGCGTCGACGGTCAGACCGCGGAGCTCGGGAGGGCGTGGCTCGCCACGGAAGGCGCGGGCGCTGTGCTCCTTCCAGTAGGTGACGTGCGCCAGCGCGTCCTTGACCGTCCAGGGATCCCGGGTCTCGGGCCGCGGCACCCGGCGCCTCCAGTCGGCCGGCTGGAGCCGGCGCACGAGCCGGTCGAGCCGCCCGTATTCCCGTCGGGTCCGTTCCATCACCTCCCGCCGGGTGTGCCTCATCGCCGTTCGACGGCCAGGTGCAGCCACAGCAAGAGCATGGCTTCGAAGGCCAACAGCATCAGGGCCAGGCGCAGCGGCGGGTCGCCGGGGCGGATGAACTGGGGCACGACGGTGGCGAAGATCGCGCCCGCCTTGGGATTGAGCAGGTTGGTCAGCATCCCCTGGCCGAACAGACTCACGGGTCTGCTCCCTCCCCCTCGAGGGGCATCGGCGAAATCTCTCCCTCCCCCTCGACCGGGGAGGGCCGGGGTGGGGGTGCTGCCTACCTCCTCCTCCCTGCGCCCGAACAGGCTGCGCAGCCCCAGATACACCAGGTACGGCCCGCCCGCAATCTTCAAGACCGTGAAGGCGACCACGGACCGTTCCAGCAGGACCGCAACCCCGATCAGGGATGCGCAGGCCCAGGCCGCGATCCCGGCAGCCACGCCCAGGCCACGACGAATCCGGCCCGCCGCCCGGAACGCAGCACCGTCCGGGTGACCATCAGCATGTCCGGCCCGGGAATGACGATCAGCAGCCCCATCAGTGCGACGTAGGCCGCAAAGTGCGCGTCGACCATGGACAGCGGGTCCACGGCTCAATGCTACGGGTTCAGCGCGCCGTCGTATGCCGGTATCGGAAGACGGCAAGCGGGACGAAGACGGCCAGCAACGCGACGATCCAGACCACCGACTGGATCAGGGCCCAGCGGGTGTCGGCCGTGGTCAGCGCCGGGTTGACGTGGAAGAGCCCGCGCAGCGCGTCGGAGAGGACCGAGACCGGGTTGTGCCGGGCGAAGACCTGCAGCCAGCTCGGCATCGAGGACACCGGGACGAAGGCGCTGGAGGCGAAAGTCAGGGGAAACATCCAGATGAAGCCGCCGCTTTGCGCAGCCTCGACGCTGCGCACCAGCAGGCCGATGAAGGCCGAGATCCAGGAGAAGGCGAAGCTGACCCCCATGATCAGGAGGATGCCGAGCAGGAACTCGAAGGCCGTGCCTCCGGGGCGGAAGCCGACCAGGAAGCCGACCAGGAGCATGATCACCACCGTGAACAGGTTGCGGGCCAGGTCGGCGACGGTGCGCCCGGTGACCACGGCCGAGGAGGACATGGGCAGCGATCGAAAGCGGTCGATCAGCCCTCGATGCATGTCCTCGGCCAATCCGATGCCGGTGATCACACCACCGAAGGCCACCGTCTGGACAAAGATCCCCGGCATCAGGAAGTTGACGTACTGCCCGCCCGGCACCTGGATGGCTCCCCCGAACACATAGCGAAACAGCAAAACGAACATCACCGGCTGGATGGCGGTGAAGACGATCAGTTCGGGCAGGCGCACCGTGGCCAGCACGCTGCGCCTGGCCAGGACCATGGCGTCGAGGAAGGCCCAGACCAGGACCGGTCGCTGGATCGGCCGGTAGCGGGTGCCCGCGCCGGGACGCAGCTCGGCGAGCGCCATCAGCTGGCCCTCCTGCGAGATGGCCGCGCCGCATCCGGCTCCTTAACCTCTGCCTCGTGGCCCGTCAGCGTGAGGAATACGTCGTCCAGGCTGGGCCGGCGCAGACGGAGATCGGCGATCTCGATCCCGGCAGAGTCGAACTCGCGCACCAGGACGGCCAGCTGGCGCGCGCCCTCGCGGGCCGGCCCAACGACGCGACGCTGCGCGGGATCGATCGTCACCTCGCCCAGCTGCCGGCGCGCCGTCTCGGCGGCTCTCGCCAGGTCGCCATCGCGGGCGACGGTGACCTCGATCCAGTCACCGCCCAGGCGGGTCTTCAGGTCGTCGGAGGTCCCCTCGGCGATCACCCGGCCGGCGTCGACGACCGCGATCCGGCTGGCCAGCTCGTCCGCCTCCTCCAGGTACTGAGTGGTGAGGAGGATGGTCGAGCCCTCCGCGACCAGCGAGCTGATCACGCCCCACATCTGGCGGCGGCTGCGCGGGTCGAGCCCGGTGGTCGGCTCGTCGAGGAAGAGCACCGGAGGCAGGGCCACCAGCGAGGCGCCCAGGTCCAGCCGGCGCCGCATGCCTCCCGAGTAGGTCTTGGCCACCCGGTTGGCGGCGTCGGTCAGGTCGAACTGCACCAGCAGCTCGAGCGCGCGGTTGCGGGCATCGTGCCGGGAGAGGTGGTAGAGGCGTCCGATCATCTCCAGGTTCTCCAGGCCGGTCAGGTTCTCGTCGATAGCCACCGTCTGGCCGGCCAGTCCGATCCGGGACTTGATCCGGTTCGGCTCCCTGACCACGTCGAAGCCGGCGACCGTGGCCCGGCCCGCGTCCGGCTTGAGCAGGGTGGTGAAGATGCGCACCGCGGTCGTCTTGCCCGCGCCGTTGGGCCCGAGGAGCGCCAGCAGGCTGCCCTCGGCCACCTGCAGGTCGAGCCCATCGAGCGCGCGCGTCTTGCCGAAGTTCTTGACCAGGCCCTCAGCCTGGATCGGATGCCGATTATTCATCTGGGTCGCGCCTTGGACACGTCTTGCAGGTTGAACACGTCTGCCATGTTAGTCGACCGTTTGACAACCTCCGGTGGCGGGTCTACGCCAGGGCGGTTCCCCGCTCAATTCGCGGGCTTGCGGCAAACAGGAGGGAGGATATGTTTCCAGCCGCGTTCGAGTATGCGCCCCCGCCACGCTGGACGAGGCGCGCCAGATCCGAGATGGGCGCAAGATTTTTCGCAACACAACTGGAAATCGCGGTCGCAAGGTCTTTCCCTCAGGATGGCCTCATGCTCAAGCCTGGAGTGGCGGTTGTCGCCGGTGGGGTCGCGTTCTCGATGGCACTGCAATCAGCTCTGGTGGTCGCCGCAGCCCCTCGGCAGCATTCCACACTGCCTCTTCCACCGGCGATAAAGCGAAGCGTTTCCGCGCCTGAGACGACAGCGATGCATCCTTCAGTGTCGCGAGGCCGACTCTTTGGCAAGTTCGTAAGCACGACGGCCAGGACCTTTCCGGCTGGCCCTCAGCACGGCAAGGTCGTAAGTGAGTTCGCGCGGACGGCAAACCCGGGTCATACCAGACATGCGACTTCTCCCGGCCACTCCGTCAAACCCCGCCGTTAGGGACCCGGCCGCCGTGCTCCAGGATCAAGCGAGAAGGCTCATCCACCGCGGCTTTGCAGGCAGCCGCCGCCTGGAGGAGTAAGGGCCCCCATTCCTTCCCGCGCTGGAACCTTCCGACCTCGATCGGAACGCGGTGCCCGGAGCGATCGCGAACGTAGATCGTGCCCTCTGAGGTCAGGACGGAGCCCTCTTTCCAATGGATGCTCTCGACCCGCGTCAGATCTACTGCGCGAGACCAGGGACCGAAGGTGATCCGCAGCCGGGAACGGCTGAAGCGCAGCCGCCTCATGGCCGTCCAGGCGCCGACGCCCAGGGCGGCCACGAGAATCCAGATGATTTGAAAGGCGAAGAGCGGGCCCTTGGAGACGAAAAGGCCGATCCACAGTGCCGCGCCGGCCCCGGCCGCAACCAGCTCCATGTACTGGGCTGGCGTGGCCACCTGCTCTACGTCGTCAATGGCGACTACCGCCCTCAAAGGTTAGCATGTGCTCGGTACCAGGCCGGTGCCTCTCGCCGGACTGGATGGGCGAGGGGCCTGGCCACGCCCGCCGGTCAACCGCCACTGGACGGAGTTGGTTCCGAAGGGCATGGGAATCAGTTGTTTGAGGGCATCCGCACCCAGGCCGACAGTGACGCCGATGCCGAAGCCCATGAGAGCCCGTCCAGCGCGCCGCACGTTGTACCCGCCGAGGCTGAGGAGCGTGTTCGGCTTGAACCATCCCTTGTTGATCTTGATCAACTTAGCGGGGAGCGCGTCGCCGAGGTAGTTGCCCGCCGCGCCTCCGGCGCCTGCCCAGAGAAGGTCCTGCACCGTTGTCGGTTTACCGTCAATCATGTTCTCGACCCATTGTCCCGCTGCTCCGCCGATGCCGCCACAGACCGCAACCAGGACCACTGCCGAACCGCACGCCGCGCCGATCGCTCCGCCAACAGCGCCGCCCACGATTGCACCCGTGGCATGGCGCGCGCAGTCCTGCCAGGCCTGCCAGCTGCACTTTTCCTGGCCCGTGGCAACCTTGATCCCAAAGCCGACAGCGCCACCGACGGCACCGGCAATGGCGCCGATCCCAATGGCAATGCACCAGGGACAAAGCCCGGAGGGATCTCTCCAGGTGAGCGGGTTGCCGCCCGCGTACCCATAGGGGCTGCGCGCCTGGCCTGTTGCCGGGTCGACACTCACAAACTGGCCGGTCGTCGAGTCGTAATACCGGGCAAGCACGTAGGAGAATCCTGATTCCGCATCGACGTAATAGCCGGCAAAGCCAAATGGGATGCTGGCCGTTCCGCCGATCGCCGCCGGATTGCCGTAGGCGTCGTACTGATAAGTCGCCGCGACGTTCCCCGACCCGTCGGTCAACAGCCGAGTGTTGCCCAGCTGATCCTGGTGCAGATACAATACGGAGCCCGACTGCGTGATTTCCTCGACGGGGACGCCACCGGCACCATTGATGTAGCTCGCCGATCCGTCGCTCAGGAGCACGGGCAGCTGCCCGGTGAGATCCCACGCGAACTGGCTCGTCACCCCGTCGACGGTCTTCGACACGCGAAGGCCATCGCCGTTGTAGGCATAGCTCGCCGAGGCCGGCGCCCGATGCACCTTGCCGAAATTGTTGACCTGGCTGGGCGTCTTGGACCCAGTCGCGGTGCCGTTGCCCAGCTCGCCCTGACTGTTGTCGCCCCACCCGTAGCTGGTCCCGTCACTGGCGATACCGAGGGTGTGGGTGTAGCCAGCGGATACTGCGGCAACGTTGCCGAGCGCAACCTTCGTCGGCGTCAGGCATGACTTACCGCAGGCGCCTCCGTCACCCAGCTGACCGTATATGTCGTCGCCCCAGCCCCAGGCGGTGCCATCCGACTTCACCGCCAGGCCGAAGTCCGCCCCGTTGGAGATGCTGCTGACGCCGCTTATGTTGACCTGAACGGGCGTCGCGCTGCTCTTGCCCGCGCCGCTGTTGCCGAGCTGGCTTGCGCTGTTGTCGCCCCAGGCCCAGACGGTGCCGTCACTCTTGAGGGCGAAGCTGTCGTTGCCATTGGCGCTGATCGCCGCGACGCCGGAAAGGCCGCTTACCTGCACGGGAACGCTGGAGTTGGTGGTCGTGCCGTTGCCTAACTGGCCCTTGTTGTTGTATCCCCAGGCCCATACAGTCCCGTCGCTCTTCAGCGCCAGGCTGTGTCCTGCCGCCCCCGGCATGCCGCCCGCGGCCACCGCCGTCGCGCCGCTCAGATTGCTGACGGCAACAGGAGTCGAGGAGCTGATCGTCGTGCCGTTGCCGAGCTCGCCCGCGGCGTTGTCGCCCCAGGCGGCCACGGTTCCATCGCTCTTCACCGCGAGACCGTGATAGTTGCCGGCGGCGATCGCGTTGGCTCCGCCGAGGCCGCTGACCTGCACGGGGACGCTGGAATTGGTCGTCGTCCCGTTGCCCAGCTGACCATTACCGTTATAGCCCCAGGCCCAGACCGTGCCGTCGCTCTTCAAGGCCTCGCCGTGGTAGACGCCCGCGCCAACGGCCGTCACGCCGACGAGCCCGCTCACCTGCACCGGGACGTTGGAGTTCGTAGTCGTGCCGTTGCCGAGCTGGCCAAATACGTTGTAGCCCCATGCCCAGGCGGTTCCGTCCGAGCGGGCCGCAACGCTGAAGTAATCGCCGGCCTTGATCAGGCCCGTCGTCGGCGGCGGAGTGGTCTGGAACCCTGTGAGCCGGTCCGCCTGATCGTAGGTATAGGTCGCGGCGGTGCCCTCCGGGGACAGCCCTTTCAGCCGGTTGCCTCGGCTGTCATAGGTGAAGTTCGTCGTCGCGCCACCCCGCGTCATGCTCGTCAGCTGGCTGGCGGCGTCGTAATTCAGGCTGGCGCCGGAGATCAGCTTTGTCATGTGATCGGCGGCGTCGTAGCTGTAAGAAGAGCTGTTTACCCCGGTCAGCCTATCGAGCTGGTCATAGCTGTAGCTCTGCGCCGGCTGGTTGAGCCCGGTCGAGGTCTCTTTGCTGAGCTGCCCGCTGGCGTCGCGCGTGTACCCGAAGCTGGCGAAGCTGGTGCCCGCTTTGCTGTTGCTGATGCCGGTCAACTGGCCCGAACGATCGTAGGTGTAGGCGGCCTGCGTACTGTTGGGGTAACTTTCCGATAGCGCGTTGCCGTCGGCGTCATAGCTGAAACTGGTGGTGTGGCCGAACCAGTCCACAACCGTGATGAGCCGCCCGGCTGCGTCGAACCCCCTACTGACCGTCTGCCCGTTGGGATAGGTGAGCGAGGTGAGGCGGCCGACCAGGTCGTAGCCGTAGCCCACCGTTTGTCCGGCCCCGTTCTTTGACTGTGTGAGGCGGTCGAGCGAGTCGTAACCGTAGCTGCTGGTCCCGGTGCCGTCGGTCATCGAGGTCCTCCGCCCATCTGCGTCGTAGGCGTACGTTACGTTCGGCGTCTTGCCGTCGGAGTAGGTGATGCCGGTCACCTGGTTGGCTGCATCGTAGGCAAAGGTCGTGATCTGACCTGATGGGTCGCTCACCCTTGTTTGGTTGCCGGCCGCATCGTACGCATAGGTTGTCGTGCGCTTGAGCGGGTCCGCGATCGAGATCACACGGTCAAGCGAGTCATAGCCGTAGGTCGTGGCGTTTCCCAGCCCGTTCACCTCGTTGATTGGATTGCCGTTCAGGTCGTAAGCGTTGGTTATGGTCGTGCCGTCTGGCTGGGTCACCTTGGTCAGCTCGTTGTCGAGGTCAAGGGCGTATGACGTCTTGCGGCCGTTGGGATCGGTAATGCCTGTCAGGTTGAAGTCGCCGTCGTAGGTCGAAACCGTGGCATGGCCCAGCGCGTCCGTGGCGGTGGTGACGTTGCCCGCCGCATCGTAGGCAAGGGTGGTGGTAAAGGCTGACGGATTCCCACCTGACACGTTTCCCTGGGGGCTCACTACTGAGGTCGGGTGCCCGAAGCTATCAAACGCGATCGTCGTCTTGTCGCCGAGCGGATCGCTGGCACTCGTGAGGTCGCCGTTGATGTCGTAGGTAAACGTCCATACCTTACCGTTGGGGTCGGTCATCGACGTGACGTCGCCAGGGTGTGAGGTGTCGCCATAGGAAAAGGTCGCAGATTGCGCCTGGCTCGACCCGGCTAAGGGAGTCGAGACGGAGAGCGCGTTCCCGGCGCTGTCGTACGTCAGCGTGGTTGTGATCCCCAGCGGATCGGTGAACGACGTCAGGTGGTTGAGCCCGTCGTACTTATACGTGGTCGTCCGGTTCAGCGGGTCAGTGCTGCTGAGCACGTTGCCGGTCGCATCGTAGATGTTGGTCGCCGTCTGTCCGTTGGGATTGCTCGCCGACGTGATGCCCAGCGTGTTGGGATCGTAGGCATATGTCCAGGTGGAGGCGGCTGGCGTCCCCGCGCCGTCGGTAAGTGAAGTGAGCTCGTTGTTCTGGTAAACCTCAACGTGCACGGTGCCGTTCGGGTCGATGATAGTCGTGCCAGTCGATGTATAGCTGTACTGCGTCGTCCGGTTCATGGGATCGGTCTGGCTCGTCACCCGGCCGTTGCTGTCGAAGACGTTGGTAACGGTGCCGCCGTCCGGGTCGGTCATCGTGAGCAACAGGTGATTGGGGTCGTAGGTGAACTTCGCGACGCCGCCGTCGACGTCGGTGGCCGAAACGAGGTTGCCATTGTTGTCGTAGGCGAAAGTGACCTGTCGACCGGCGAGATCGGTGATCTTGCTTATGAAGGCGCCGGTATATGTGAAGTTGAGCGAGCGACCGGCCGGATCGGTTACCGTAGCGAGCGCCCCCGCGTTGTAACTCAGGATCGTCTTGTATCCGTTCCGATCGCTCTCCTGGACCAGTTGACCATTGGAGTTGAAGAGGAGCTGCTCACCATCCCAGCGGGTGAAGGTGTAATTCCCGTCTGAGTTCTTGACCAGCGTGGCAATCACGCGGCTCGGGGCCTGATAGCCGGAGGGCGTCGGCGTGAACACGATCTGCGAGCCGGTTTCTTCGTTGACCGTGACATTGCCGCTCTGAGAGTCGACGGTGAGGCTCAGGTTGTAGCTGTGGGTCCAGCCAAAGCCAAGCGGACTTACCTGTGACGCGCCTAGAGAGGAATAGGTCCGCGTGAGATCGAGCAGCTCGCCACGCCCTGGGACGTAGAGGTCGCCGAAGGTATGCCAGAACTCACCCGTCGCGCAGTTGACCGGGAAGCGTCCACGCTGGCAGATCGGCTGGTGCCGGACGCTTCGACTGCCGCCGCCCCGGAGCTCACCAGCCGTTGGTCCACCGCCGGCCAGCTGCCACTGGTGCGATTCATTGCTTCCAGTGCAGGTTGGCGGATCGGTGCCTCCCGTATTCAGCACCTGGCGAGTGTCGCTGTACGACGTCGTGATGCCGTTGATCGTGACGTGCACCGTTGGGACGATTCCGTCTGGAGTGCACGTGATCGAGGGGGCATCCGAGGTGTCGAACAGGTTGCCCTGCGAGCATCCGCTCGACGCTCCCGAAGCTTCCTGCGCCAGGATCAGCGTCTGGCCCGCGGGAAGGGTCATGTTCGAAGGCCAGAGCCCGAAGGTGCAGGCCGCGCCGATGTCAACAGTGGCCTGGTCGATCGTCAGGGCGTTCGACGTCGGGTTGTCGATCCGGATCGCTCCGCCATCGAACGTACACGCGCCTGTGCATCCCTCGAAGACCACGTTCGGAGAGTCCTGCCAGGGTTTCGGGAAAAAGCCGTTTGCGCGAAGCGAGTCAGCGTAGGCGACATACACGGTGACGGGCGGATAGGTGGCGGCCTCCGCTGGTGCTGGCCGGAAGCTACCTGGAAATACTTGAACCAGGCTCAGCAGGAAGAGAACGCCGACACCGAGCGAAATGAGCCGATGAAAACGCTGCGGAGTGTGGCCCCCCATTGCTTCTTCTCCTTATCGACCCCTCAGGCTTGGGACCTCGCCCCAGCCTACGTCCGGTCGAGCGGCCGATCAACGCCGATCTGTAGCCACGTTCGACCGAGACCTAAGGTAATCACTTCGTGGCATCGAAGCTGTATGACTTCGCACCCGCCTCGCCGGCGCAATCGCAGGCGTATCGTAGAAGTCCGGTCATGGCTCACCGTCTCGTCGCCGGCAGCGCCCTCGTGGCCGCTCTCAGCGTCTGGCACGCGGCCACGACCACGCCCTCGCTCGCACTGACCGCGGGCGCGACTGCGGGCTGCCCTCTCAGTCCGGCGGCGTCCGCGGCCTGGACCGGGCTGGGGCGCACGTGCCCACCGCCGGCGCCTGCACCCTGACGGTTGTTCACGCGCCGGTGCTTCCCTCGTAGCCGGTTTGAGGACGTCACTGCCGTCCAGATAACCGTCAATGAGCTGCTCGGCCCCGCTCCCGACGGCGCCCGCGACCGCACCGGAGATGCAGGCGCCCGCCAGGCCACCGCCAGGGATGAGCCCGCCAGCCGCGCCGGCCAGCGCCCCTAGGTGTGGTTCCCACCTACCTGGGCGAGTATCTTGAGAGGGCCATGCTCCAGCGGCTGGGCGCGGGCGTCGCGACGATCGTACTGGCGGTGATCATGGGCAACGCTGCCACAGACGCTCCCAGCACGCCGGCCTTCTCGGGAAGCGCCGTGAGCTGCTCCCGCGCCGCCACAGCCTGGTCCCGGCTGGTCGTCCACCTTCCACCGCCACCCGCCTGCGTGTCGTCTCAGGAAACGGCGGTTTCCTCAGCGACCACTGTCGCCGGCACGATCATCGAGCGATCCTCGCGGACGGCAGACGTCTCCGGCGTCAGCCTCGACATCGCCGCCGTCTCAGGCCAAAACTTCACGCTGGTCGAGTCCGGCTCGCTGTCTCCGGTCCCTGCCCGCTGCCGCCTGACGGTCAGCCCCAACCCGGGCGCCCTGGTGATGCCGAATCCGCGTAATGGTGCTGTGGTCCTGGTCTGCCGCAACCAGCCCCGCCCCTAAGCGCCGAAGTCGACGTCCCTGGTCTCGACCGTCCCGGCCGTCCGCCCCGGCGCCGTCTGATAGGTCCAGTACAGGTTCGTGTGTGCGATCACCTTGTCCGGCGGCGGCGCCCCCCATGCCGTCTGGTCCTCCGTCGTATGGGCGTCACTGACCAGGGTCGCGTCGTAGCCCCTGACGAACGCGCCGTGGAGCGTGGAGCGGACGCAGGCATCCGTCTGTGCCCCGACCACGACCAGGCTGCCGACGTTGGCGACGACCGCGTCGCGCTCGTGAGCCCCGCCGACCAGGCCCTTCTGCATGTCGATGACCAGGAGCGCCGTCTTCGGCCGGTTCTCCAGTGTGCTCATGACCCCACCCTCCTATTTGCCGCTTGCTACCGTCTCACGAGCCCAGTCAACGATGCGTTTCGCCCTGGATACGGCGTCGGACGCCTCGGCGGCTGTGGCCCGCCCCGATTCGTACTCCACCATGTTCTTCTGTGACAGCAATACCCTCAATTGCCTGACATGGGTCGTGAGCGACTCGGATCGGCCGACCTGGAGCAGCAGGTCCGCCACACGCTGATGGTCTGAGTCCGTCGACCTTAGACCCGACAGGCCTACGGTCACGGCGTCGGCTGCGCTGATCGCTGCATGAATGGCGTTGAGCATGGCAGCGTCGTGCTGCGACTGTCTGAGCGCGTGTTTGGCAGCCTCGCTGAATTCCGTCGCCTTACCAAGGTAGAGCGCGGCGTCCGACCGCGGTGCGCTTGCGGTCTTGGCTCGCTTAGGCACTGAATTGGCGACTGGCGACGACCTCCCGCTCGGAAGCCGTCGATGGGAACAGGACTATGCCCTCGCGCACCACATTCCGCCACAACCGATGCCCCCGACGACGTGAGCTCATCAGATACTCGACTGTTCCCAATCCAACGATGCCTTCGAGGCGAAGGCCGAATCGCTGGCGTACGACGTCGGCGATCTCCTGCAGCGCCAATTCGGTTTCAGCGACTCTCCTCGACTCCGAAACCACGACGGCCAGGTCGACGTCGCTGTCAAGCGTCATCTCTCCTCGAACGGCACTGCCAAAGAGAAATGCCGCCGAAATCCACGGGGCCGCTCGCTCGAGCTGGCTGCGCAGGGAGGCGACGACCTGATCCCGGACTTGTCGTTCCCATTCGAAGAGGGGTGTCAGTTTTCCAACGAGGGCATGGTGACGGTTCAGCTCGTATTGATCCAGCCGAAGACTGCGATGAACCAGCACGACACCCTGGATGGCGAGCGACTCCAGGACGCTGGTGGCGGTTGGATGCGAAATCGATGACCGTCGGGCTACCTCCCGACCGCTGACCGACAGCCCCTCCGGCAGTCTGAAGAGCGTCCTGAGCACGCGAACGTAACTACGACTCTGCAACGCGTCATCAAGAGGCTCGTCCAGGCGCATGGCTGGCTTCCCTGGTAACTTATTTTACCACGTGGCAGCGGATTTTACCAGAGCCGGAATGTCAGCCCGCCGCCGCCACGGCCAGGTTCCCCAGCCGCTCGATCTCGCCCAGCACGTCGGTAAGGCGCTCCTTCCACTCCTTCCCCGCCTGCCGGAGCGAGATCCGCACCTTGCCGAAGCGCACGTGCAGGATGGAGCGGAACTGGTTCTCCAGCCGGTGCGGGTCGCCCGACCAGTCCGTGGGCAGGCGCAGCACCAGCCACTCGCCGTCGGTCTCGATCGCGGTCAGCCGCGCCCGGCGGGCCAGCAGCTTGACCCGCAGCGCATATATAAGGTTGCGCACCGGCGCCGGCGGCTGGCCGAAGCGGTCCTTCAGATTCGCCTCCGCCTTCTCCAGCGCATCCTCGTCCTCGACCGCGGCCAGGTCCTGGTAGACCTGGAGGCGCAGCTTCTCGTCCGGCACGTACTCGCGGGGCAGGAAGTGCTCCAGGGGCAGGTCGAGCGAGAGCGTCGCCGGCATCTCGATCGGGGCGCCGGTCTTCTGCGACTCCACCGCCTCCCGCAGCAGCGAGTTGTACAGCTCCAGCCCGACCGAGGCGATGGCCCCGTGCTGCTCCACACCGAGCAGGTTGCCCGCGCCCCGGATCTCCAGGTCCTTGAGGGCCAGCTTGAAACCCGATCCCAGGTCGTGCAGCTCGGCGATCACGTCCAGGCGCTTGTCCGCGTTCTCGCTGAAGGAGCGGGTCGGGTTGTAGAGGAAGTAGGAGTAGGCCCGCTGCCCCGCCCGTCCCACCCGTCCGCGCAGCTGGTAGAGCTGGGCCAGGCCCATCCGGTGCGCGTCGACCACGATGATCGTGTTCGCGTTGGGGATGTCCAGGCCTGACTCGATGATGGTGGAGCAGACCAGCACGTCCGCCTCGCCGCGCACGAACTTCTCCATCACCTCGGCCAG
>VBIC01000209.1:0-200 GCA_005881425.1 Chloroflexota bacterium
CGCCTGCCTCGACCGGCCCCGTCATCTCGAACTCGCGCCCGAGCAGCCGGTTCGCCGCCTCCACCTCCCCGGTGGTCACCAGCCGCCGAATCTCCGAGCTGTGGAGCTCCCGGCCTTCGATCTTGAAGGGCGGGACCACCTCGACGTGGTGCCCATGCGCGCGGAGCCACTCGGCGTTGCCCGTGCGGCCCCGACCGAAC
>VBIC01000209.1:329-1663 GCA_005881425.1 Chloroflexota bacterium
CAATCCCGGCGGCATCGATGAGGCCGAGCTTTTCGCTCAGGGTCGTGATCGATGACGGGCAGTTGGCAGGGTCGAGGACGCAGCGGGGATGGGGCTCGAACGTGATGAGGGCGGACGCGGCATGCTCGGCCGCGGCCGCGTCCTCAAGGTGCCTGATCACGTCGAAGTGGCCGAGGTGCACGCCGTCGAAGCTGCCGACCGTGAGCGCGACCGGCCCGATCGGCTCCTGCGGGAGCCCGATGTGGACCTTCAGATCAGCACCCTGGATCCCCTGCTCTGGGTAGCCGGGCTGTGCTCACGTTTTTCCGGAAAATTGCGGAGGTTTTCAGCTCAGCACCTTTTCCGGCACGAACGTCCGGCGCAAAGGGTCAGCGTGGCCCAGCGCGACGAGGCGGCCCTCGGCGTCGTGGGCGCGCACGGGCCCTGGCCCGGGCTCGGGAAGGACTCGGACGGAGCGGCCCTGGCGGACCTGCGCCTCCTGCTCGACATTGAGCCGGACCCGTTCCATCTCGGGCAGTATGACCTCCGCCGGAAGGAGCCGATCCCGCACCGTTTGCGAGTCGGCGATCGCGTCGGACGAGATTGCATCCTCCATCCGCAGCGGGCCGTACGCGGTGCGCACCAGGCGGCCCAGGTAGCCCCCGACCCCGAGCTTCTCGCCGAGGTCGCGGGCGATCGCCCGCAGGTAGGTGCCGCTGCCACAGCGCACCTCGACGCGCGCGACCGCGCGAGCGCCCGGCTGAAAGTCGAGCAGGCTGGTGGCGTAGACCTCAACCTCGCGGGCGGGCGGCCTGGTGGCCACGCCGCCCCGCGCCACCGCGTAGGCCCGCCGGCCCTCCAGCTTCACCGCCGAGTAGGCGGGCGGCTGCTGGAGGAAGCGGCCGGAAAAAAGGGTCAACGCCGCTTCGAGATCGCGATCCGTCACGGCGCTGGGGTCGGCGACCGGCTCGAGCTCGGCCTCGGCGTCGTCGGTCGCCGTGACAAAGCCCAGGTGGATCTCCGCGACGTAGGTCTTCGGCAGCTTGAGCGCAAACTCGGCGAGCCTGGTGGCGGACTCGAAGAGGACTGGGAGCACACCGGTCGCCAAGGGGTCGAGCGTGCCCGCGTGGCCCACGCGGTGTGCGCCGGTCAGCTTGCGGAGGCGGTTGACGACGGAGAACGACGTCTCCCCCGCAACCTTGTCGACGTTGAGGACCCCGGTGGAGAACCTGGGAGGTAGGCCCGGCCGATCCTGACGGGCATCTGCGCCCTGAATGCGGCCGATCCGTGCGTTGCCACTTGCGCTCCGGTCCTCACGCATGTTCCATGCGCTCCGGTCCGGTGCTCGTGGCGCC
>VBIC01000090.1:0-16831 GCA_005881425.1 Chloroflexota bacterium
CGCCAGCAGCAGGAGGGGAACGGCGAACAGGAGCCAGCCGGGGCGAGGCAGCAGCAGGGCCCAGGCCAGGGTGACGATCCCCAGGACCACCAGGCTGTGGACGTGGAACCAGGGCAGGGCCGCCGCCAGCGAGCCCGCCCAGAGGAAGGCGGAGTCCTCCTCCCGCAGCAGGCCCCTCGGCCAGCCGGAGAGAGACTGCCAGGCCGTTCGCCATTGCCACAGCCGCGTCGCCTGCAGCACGGGAGTGAGCAGGAGCAGGACCGCGACCACGATCGCCGCCCCGAAGACGAAGGAGCGCTGGGGCAGCCAGTAGGAGAGGACCGGGTTGTACCACTGGATGTTGACCGGGGGCGGGAGCCGGTCGTAGCCGCGAGGCAGGTGCGCCAGCGTCGTCAGCAGCCCCTGACGGGCGGCGTCGCCGAAGAAGAACCAGAAGCCGAGGCCGCCGCCGAGCAGGGTGAGGGTAACGGCCAGCAGGCCGGCGGGCAGGGCGCCGGTCAGCCGCCGGGCCCAGAGGATGAGCCCGCTGAGCCCCAGCGTCGCCATGGCCCAGCCCGGCCAGATCAGGGCGGCCGGGACGCTCCAGCCCCCGGCCAGCAGCAGGGCGCTGGCGAAGTCCGGGCCGAAGGGATAGCGGAAGGGCGTCAGCGCGAAGAGCGGGTTCTGGGGCGGAAGGTTCTGCCCGTAGGCGAAGGTCGTGGTGTAGCTGGCGTGGAAGGACCAGTCCGACCAGACGTTCGAGTAGTGAGCCAGCCAGCCGCCGGGGGTCACCACCACGGCACGGGCGAAGAGGAACCCCAGGCCCAGGGCGACCGCCAGCGTGGCCAGCAGCAGCCGCCCCTCGGGCGAGGACCACCAGCCCGAGCCGGGGAGGCGGGTCCAGCGTGCCAGCTCCAGCCGGGCTGAGGCCGGACGCACCAGGAGCGCGCCGGCGCCGAGCGCCGCGACCGAGAGCAGGAGCACGAGGGGAAGGTGCAGCCCGAGGACGAGCGCGAGCAGATACCCGGCGAGCGTCACGCCCACGATCGCCGCGCAGAGGCCGGTGACGACGCGCTCGGCCGCGTCCATCGTCCGCGGGAGCCAGGGCGCGAGCGCCAGCCCGAGCAGCAGGGTCGAGACCGCGAGCAGGGCGCCGGCCAGCGGCGTCAGATCCAGCTCGGAACCCACATGTGGTTCAGCCAGGTCGAGTAAGGAAGCGGGAGCCCGGTCCACAGCGGGTAGAAGTAGATGAAGAGGGTCGCGACCGCGGCCAGGTAGGCGTAGGCGAAGGTGACGGCAGGCGCAGCGGCCGGACCCAGGTCAGGACCAGGGCCACGGCCAGGATCATCGACGGCAGCCCGCCGAGCATGTGGTAGAGGAAGAGCCCGCGGGGCACCCTGGAGAAGGGAAGCCAGGCGCTGAGGAAGGCGAGCAGGATGAAGGCCGCCGGATAGCTGCGCCGCCACAGCGCCAGCGCGGCGCAGGTCACCAGCGCCGGGATGCTGATCCACCAGATCAGTGGGTTACCCAGGTTGAAGATCTCGGCCACCAGGTTCTGGCCGGTGAGGTGATCGGCTCCCAGGCCGGCGCCCTGGTAGTAGTAGGCGACCGGCCGGTAGAGCACGGGCCAGGAGAACCAGGGGCTGTAGTAGGGATGGGGGGCCTTCAGCGTGTAGTGGTAGTTGAAGGTCCAGCGGTGGAAGTTGACCAGCGACTGCCAGGCGTGGCCCAGGTCGAGGTGAAACGGGCTCAAGGCCAGCGCCGGCTGGCTGAAGCCGTCGAGCGAGTGGTGAACGGTCAGGTAATGGGTGAAGCTGAGTCCGTAGACCAGCCCGGGCAGCAGTCCGAGGCTGAGGATGGCCACTCCCAGGCTCCTGCGGTCGTAGCGCAGAGCGCCCCGCCAGAGGAGGACGGCAAGGAGCACGACGATCGTTCCGTAGGCCGCCAGCGCGGTCCACTTGGAGGCCAGGCCCAACCCAAGGATGAGCCCGGTGACCACGATGGTCCATCGCTGGCGCCCCGGCGAGTCAGCTCGCAGATGGAGGTGGAAGAGCAGGTAGGCGGCCACCGCGAACGCGATCGGAAAGATGTCGATCACCGCGGTCCGGGATTCCACGAACAGCATCCCGTCCAGGCTGGTCAGGATCCCGGCCGAGATGGCGAAGAACCGGATCGGGACCAGCTGGCGAGCGAGCAGGTACATGAGCGGGACGATGGCGGTGCCGAAGAGAGCCGGCATCAGGCGCCAGCCGAAGGAGTTGAAGCCGAAGAGCTTGATCCCCAGCGCGATGATCAGCTTGGCCAGGGGCGGCTCGGGGTCCAGGTAGTCGCGGCCGTTGAGGTCGTCGCGAGCGTCGTTGGCGAAATACAGCTCGTCGAAGACGAAGGGTGAGTTGGGCGCGATCTGGCCCTGCTGGCCGAGTCCCGGGATGCGCGGATCCTGGTAGTCGTGGCCGATCCCCCAGACGGTGAACGGTGCTCCGGTGCCGGGCGCGGTCAGGAAGTTGGGGAAGAACGGACTACCGAAACGGAGTACGGCTGCCAGGAGCGTGAGCCCGAGGAGCCAGCGGAGGTCCGTCCCGTCGAGGCGCCACCACGCCCGGCGCGGCTGCGGCGCGGCGACCGCCTCGCTCATCCCGAGCCGGCGCGAAGCCGTCCTTTGACCGCGGCCAGGAAGGCATCCACGTCGGTGATGGGCAGGATCACGTCGGCGCCGTTCACCATCCGGGCTCCGAGATGCCGGGTCACCTCCTGGATCAGCTCGCTCTCCCGCCGGTCCAGCCGGATGTAGACGGCGGGATCGCGCGCCAGCCGCCGGACGAAACGGTTGACGTAGCGGCGCCGGTCGGCAGGCTGGAAGGCGACGCCCAGCGGCTGCTTGCGGACCCGCGTCACGGCCGCGAAGGGCAGCTCGAGCCGGGTCAGCAGGTAGCGGACGCGCAGGCCCTGCTCCCCGATCTCCAGGTAGGCGGTGCGCCGGAAGGTCCACAGCCCGAGGAGGAAGACCATCTCCATGAGCAGCACGATCAGGAAGGTCAGCGACGATTTGTGCACCGCGATGGAGTAGGCGGTGAGAGCGAGGAGGACGACGACGAAGCTGCCGATGAACCATTTGGCGTCGTCCCAGCGCTGGATGGCGTAGCGGATGTAGAAGCGGCCGGCCGAGGCCGGTGTCATCGGATGAAGCGCACCGTGCCCGTGCGCTGCATCAGGTGATCCGCACCTTCGAAGTAGGCTTCGAGGTCTCCCTGGCGCTGGAGCCACTGCCAGTACTCGCGGGCCATGCTCTCCAGTCCCATCTGCGGCTCCCAGCCGGCGGCCTTGATCCGGCTGATGTCCGGGATCACGTGGCGCGGATCGCCGCTCCGGTAGCAGCCCGGGGTCTCGGGCACCAGGTCACGCTCCGCCACCCGCATCAGGGTCCGGGCCAGGTCCAGCACCGTCTGCGCCTTCCCGCCGGCGACGTTGTAGATGCCGACCGGCAGCTGCTCCGCGGCCGCCACGTTGGCCCGGGCGACGTCTCCCACGTGGACGAAGTCGCGCAGCTGGTTGCCGTCCTCCAGCATCTGCGGCGGCCGGCCCAGGGCGAGGCGAAGGGCGAAAATCCGCAGCGCCCCGACGTAGGCGTTCTGAAAGGGTTGGGTACCGCCCTGGACCGCCGCGTAGCGGAGGATGACCCAGTCGACGGCGTGGCGTTCGGCGACCATCCTGGTCAGGTCTTCCTGGGCCAGCTTGCTGAGCCCGTAGGCGGAGGTGGGCCTGAGCGTGCCGCTCTCGTCGGTGATCATGGGGGTGATGGCGCCGCCGCACTTGGGGCAGGGCGGGTCCCAGATGCCGCGCTCCAGCGCCTGCGGCCTGCGGGGCAGCGGATAGACGTCGCCGTCCTGCGGGCAGCGGTAGCGTCCCTCGCCGTAGACCGCGACCGTGGAGCCGAGCACCAGGCGGCGCACCGCGGTGTTCCCCTCGGCCAGCAGCTCGAGCAGGAGGGCGGTTCCCACCGCGTTGACCTCGAGCATCTTGCTGTAGGAGGGCAGGTAGTCGTGGTGGTCGGCGAGGTGCATCACCACCTCGCGGTCCTTGAGGGCCCGCGACCAGTCCTCGCGCTTTCGCACGTCGCCCTGGATGACCTCGATCCCGGCGGGCAACGACGGCGGCTGGCCGTGGACCACGGGCGAGAGGTTGTCGAGGATGCTCACCTGGTGTCCCTGCTCCAGCAGCAGGAGGGCGGTACGCTGGCCGATGAAGCCGGCCCCGCCCGTGATGAGCACCTTCATTCGACCGGATTATAGGTAGCGATGCCCGGTCGTAAGAAAAAGGCCGGGACCTTGGGGGTCTCGGCCTTTCAAGGAAGGGGAAGCGAGGCTCACGATAGCTGCGGCCCGGTTAAGGACCGGTCAAGCCCCCGTAACGGCCCTGTAACGCGCCCTGCCGCCGGGCGCGTAACTGAAGAACTAGAGCTTGGCGCCGGCCAGCGCCTGCTGGCAGCGGCAGCTGGGCTGGTCGGGGATGGCGGGGATCAGCCGGCGGAGCAGGTCCTGGACCCGGGTGACGTTCTCGGCCAGCACCCGCATCACGTCGGCGGCCTCCACCGCTTTGACATCCGGTTGCCCCTCGAGCCCCACGTCGTAGTCGGTGACCAGCGCCAGGGTGGCGTAGCACATCTCCAGCTCACGGGCCAGGATGGCCTCCGGATACTGGGTCATGCCGACCACGTCCCAACCCATGCCGGAGAACCACCGGCTCTCGGCGCGGGTCGAAAAGCGTGGGCCCTGGATCACCACCACCGTTCCCGATGGCTGAAAGCGCAGGCCCGCCGAGGACGCCGCCTCCGCCGCCAGCCCCCGCAGCTGCGGGCAGTAGGGGTCGGCGCTGGAAACGTGGACCACCTCCGGGCCGCTCGGATAGTAGGTGTCCTTGCGGCCGCTAGTGCGGTCGACGAACTGGTCGCAGATCACCAGGTCGCCGGGACGCACCTCCTGGCGCAGGCTGCCCACGGCGCAGGGCCCGAGCAGGCGGCGCACTCCCAGCTCGCGCATCGCGAAGACGTTGGCCCGGTAGTTGACGGCCGGCGCCGGCACCTGGTGACTGGCGCCGTGGCGGGGCAGGAACGCGATCCGCCGCGTGCCCAGCCTTCCGATGGCGATCGCGTCGCTGGGCGGGCCGTAGGGCGTGCCCACCGTCACCTGCTCCACGTCTTCGAGCCAGCGATAGAAGCCCGAGCCGCCGAAGACGCCGATCTCCGCCTGGCTCATGGTGTTGACGGGACCAGGTGGCCGCGCGGTGAGACCCTGCTGCCGTAGTGCTCGAGGTCGATGAGCGGGCTCGACGAGCAGACCGGGCAGCGCGGATCGCGTGCGAACCGGGTGATCCGCGTCTCCCCCTGGAGCGCGTCGTGCTGAAAGATGCGCCCGCTGAGGACGTCGCCGGTCTGAAGCAGCACCTTGATCGCCTCCTCGGCCTGCACGCTGCCGATCACCCCCGTGACGGCGCCCAGGATGCCGGCCTCCTCGCAGGTCGGGGTCGCGCCCGGCTCGGGCGGCTCGCGGAAGAGGCAGCGCAGGCAGGGGTCGCCGGGCCGGATGGTGAGCACCTGGCCGCGCCACTGGAGGACCGCGCCGTGGATCAGCGGCTGGCGGCGCAGGACGGCAACGTCGTTGAGCAGGAACTTGGTCTCGAAGGCATCCGTGCCGTCGACCAGCAGGTCGTAGCCGGCGCAGGCCGCGGCAGCGTTTTCGGGACGCAGAGTGTCGCGACCAGGCGTCACCGTCAGCCCCGGGTCCAGGGCCTGCAGGCGTTCCGCCGCGGCTTCCACCTTGGGCCGGCCCAGGTCCGCGTCGCGGTAGAGGACCTGGCGCTGCAGGTTCGGCAGCTCGACCACCTGGTCGTCGTAAAGGCCCAGCCGGCCCACCCCGGCCGCGGCCAGGTAGAGAGCCACCGGCGAGCCGAGCCCGCCCAACCCGACGATCAGGACCGACGAGCGGCGAAGGCGCTCCTGGCCGGCCTCGCCGATCTCCGGCAGGATCCGCTGGCGCTGGTGCCGGAGGCTGTTCATCGAGCGCTCCCCGTGGCTACGAAGGCTTCGTAGTCGACCAGCGCGCGGATGGTGGGATGGTCGCCGCAGAGCGAGCAGGCGGGATCACGCCGATAGCGTAGCTCCCGAAATGTCATCGCCATGCTGTCGTGCAGCAGGACGCGTCCGACCAGGGGATCGCCCCGGCCGGTGAGGAGCTTGATCGCCTCCGCCGCCTGGATGGTGCCGATCACGCCGGGCAGGGGCGCGAAGACCCCGACCGCCGGCGAGTCGCCGACCAGGCCGGGCGGCGGCGGTTCCGGGTAGAGGCATCGGTAGCAGGCCCGGCCGGGCACGAAGTCGGTCACCTGCCCCTCGATCCGGAAGATGCTGCCGTGGACCAGCGGCTTGCCGGTCAGGTAGGCCGCGTCCGAGAGGAGGTAGCGGGCCGCGAAGGTGTCGGTCCCGTCGAGGATCAGGTCGTACTCCGCGAACAGCGCCATGGCGTTCTCCGCCGTGACCGCGTAAGGATGACGGTCCACGCGGACCTCCGGGTTCAGCTCGGCCAGCTGCGTCGCGGCGGCTTCGACCTTGCTCATCCCGACGCTGGCGGTGCGGTGGACCACCTGTCGCTGCAGATTGGAGAGGCGCACCAGGTCGTGGTCGGCCAGCCCCAGTGTGCCCACGCCGGCGGCCGCCAGGTACAGGGCAGCGGGCGATCCCAGGGCTCCGACGCCGACGACCAGGACGCGGGCCTGGAGCAGGCGCTGCTGGCCGCGGTGTGAGACCTCGCTGAGCGAGAGGTGCCGGGCGTACCGCTCAGCCTGCTGAGGACTGAGTCCGCCTGCCACGTCAGGCCCGAACGGCCCGGCGCCCGCGCACGGGCAGGGGTTTGAAGATGCCGTGGAAGACGGGGGACTCCTCGGGCTGGAGCCGAAGCAGGTCGGCCAGGGTGTGGGCGGCGAAGACCCGCCGCGCCGCCAGCTCCGCCTCCCTGGCCAGGCGCTCGAGGGCGGGCAGCGTGGCCGGCCCGGCCTGGAGGTCGCTGCCGGCGGCGGCCGAGCCGCCTTCGAGGCAGCCGATCACCTCGTCCAGCCGGATCTCGGCGGCCGGCCGGCTGAGCAGATGGCCCCCATGCGGGCCGCGCACCGATCGGACCAGCCCGGCCCGTCGCAGCGTCATCAGGACCTGGTCGAGGAAGGGCCCCGGCACACGCTGCCGGCGCGCGATCTCGGCGCTCTGGACCGGCCCGCCGCCTTCGCTGCGCGCCAGCTCGCAGAGCGCGCGGACCCCGTACTCCGTCTTCATGGAGACCCGCATGGCTCAGTCAGACGCCGGACAAAATGTTGAGTAGATGAGTCAAGTATAACGGGGCTAGCCGCAGGCGAGGTGACAGGTGGCGAAGGCCAGGAACAGGCCGCCGAGGAGGACCAGGGGCACCGTGGTGGCGATCAGGCTCAGGCTGCGGAAGCCGATCGCCCGCCGGTCGCCCGGTCCGCCTCGCAGGCGGCGCCGGAGGATCAGGCCTTCAGCCGCCAGCAGCACGGACGCGGCTCCCAGCCCGAAGGCGATCATCACGATCGCCCAGGGTGTGCTCGGCGTTCCCTGCTGGTTGGTGAAGGCGTTGACGCTGGCCGCCACCACGCCCACCAGCGCCAGCAGGATGGCCAGCGGCACCAGAGCGAAGGTGACGCCGCGCATCGTCCGCGACTGCTCGGGCCGGCGCGAGAACTGCCAGGCGGAGTTGAGGAGATAGGCGAGGTAGGCGACGATCACGACGTAGAAGAACAGCGGAGTCATGACGTCGACGAGCGTCGCCGCGAGCGGCACCGGCACCGATTCAGTATGCAGCGGCGGGACGGCTCATCGCCCCCGATGGCGCTGCGCCCGGTTAATTACCTAATTCAAGATCCGGTAGATGTTGTTGATGACCGCGAAGGTCGTCACCCAGGCCGCGATCAGGTAGGCGTTCCACAGCACCGGCCGGCGGCGGCCGACCAGAAGCAGCAACCCGATCAGCCCCGCCACCAGGGACAGCTTCAGCAGGTAGACGACCAGCTCTCCGTCATGGGTGATGACCCAGGCGGCCGCGCCGTTCAGCTCCTGCCGGCCCTGGCTGAGCCCGATGTGGGTGGTGACGATGTCCAGCAGCTGGGCGGTGCCGAAGGTCCCCAGGACGATCACCTTCTTCCTCAACGATGGGCCCTTCCTCTCGCCGCTCGCCGCGTCCGTCGCCAGCCGCTCCCCGATCCTGATCATTGCCTCAAACTCTATAGCGTCGGTATCACAAAAGCAACCTAGCGAGCTGCCGCTTTGTCAGTCACCCGGATCGCCCTTCCCGAGGCTGGCGCGATTATATGGCGGGGTGGACGCCGCGTCCAGTCCCAAATGGACGATGGACGGAAGGGACCTGCTTCAGGCTATGCCGCGTTGGCCTCGCGGCGTTGCAGGATCTCGCGGCGCCGGCTCAGGAGCCAGGGACCGCTGAGGAGCGCGGCCAGCGCGATCAGGAGACCGCCGCCCACCCGCAGGTAGAGCATCCACTGCGAGGCGGGGTCGAGCGAAGGGTCGTACTCGGTGTGGGCTTTGAGCTGGAAGGCGAGCGCCCCCACCTGGCCCTGGAGGCTCCAGATCAGGACCGTAGCCGGCTGGTGGTTCCAGCGCTGGTCCTCCCCGATCGTGGGCAGCGTGACGCAGGGCCAGGCGCCGGTGAGGTGAACCGCCAGCGGCGGGCGCGCGTTGTTGCTGGCGGGCGGGGTGGGGAAGCGGTTGGCCTTGGGCGGCTTGCTCATGTCGAAGAGGATCACGTCCTGGCCGCTCTGGTTGCCGAGCAGGAGGTCGCACCCGCCCGCGCTCCCGCTGATCGTCAGTCCGTGAGAGGGCGGAACGATCGCGTCGACCACCGTCCTGAAGGGCAGGGCGTCGTCCGCGGCGGCGTCCACCGGCTGCGAGAGCGTGACCAGCGCAGGCAGCAGGCACGCCAGGAGCAGGCGCTTCACCTCGCTATAACGGTGGCCGGGTCGCGGGCTGGCGCCCCCGAGGGGCGGCGGTTTTTGCCGCGACTACACTTGGGGTGTCATGGCCTACGAATTCGTGCTTGCCGAGACCGACGGCCCGATCGGCATCGTGACCATCAACCGGCCCGCGGTCCTCAACGCCCTCAATCCCGGCACCATCGCCGAGCTGACCGAGGCGCTCGAGGCCTTCGACGCCGACGACGCGATCGGGTGCATGATCCTGACCGGCTCGGAGCGCGCCTTCGCCGCCGGCGCCGACATCACGCAGATGGTGGATGCCGGCCCGGTGGAGGTGCTGCGCGACGACAACTTCAGCCGCTGGGCAAGGCTGCGCGCGCTCCACAAGCCGCTGATCGCCGCGGTCAGCGGCTACGCGCTGGGCGGCGGCTGCGAGCTGGCCCTGATGTGCGACCTGATCGTGGCCTCGGAGAGCGCCCAGTTCGGCCAGCCCGAGGTCAAGCTCGGCATCATCCCGGGAGCGGGCGGGACGCAACGCTGGGCCCGGGTCGCGGGCCGGACCGCGGCCATGGAGATCGTGCTCACCGGCGATCCGGTCTCCGCGGTCGAAGCCCAGCGCCTGGGCATCGTGAATCGGGTCGTGCCGGTGGGCGCCCACCTGGACGAAGCGCGACGCCTGGCCCGCACCATCGCCAGCCGGCCGCCGCTGGCGGTACGCCTGGCCAAGGAGGCGGTCAACCAGGCGCAGGAGACCTCGCTCAGCGCCGGCCTGGAGCTGGAGCGCAAGCTCTTCTACCTCCTGTTCGCGTCGGAGGACAAGCGCGAGGGGATGCGCGCCTTCCTGGAGAAGCGCCCGGCGCGCTTTCAGGGGCGCTGACATGACCGAAAGCACGCTGGTCGTGGAGCCTTCAGGCGGAGTCCTCAGCCTGCGCATGAACCGGCCGCAGGCGCTGAACGCCATGAACGGAGCCATGCTGCTGGCGCTGCGGCGGGCCTTCGAGAGCGCGAGCCGCGACCGCGAGGTCAGAGCGGTGGTCCTGACCGGCGAGGGCCGGGCCTTCTCCTCGGGCGGCGACGTCAAGGAGATGGCGGAGCGCGCGCAGGCAGGCGATGCGGACCTGGGCGCGGACCTGCGTCAGCATTACCTGCCGATGGTGCGGGCCATCCGAGCCTGTCCCAAGCCGGTGATCGCCGCGCTCAACGGTACCGCGGCGGGCGCCGGGCTGAGCCTGGCGCTGGCCTGTGATCTGCGCATCGCGGCCGACGACGCGCGGCTGAGCGTGGCCTTCGTCAGGATCGGCCTGGTCCCCGACGCCGGCGGCCTGTTCTTCCTCACCCGCCTCTGCGGCTTCGGCAAGGCCATGGAGCTGGCTCTCACCGGCGACACGGTCGACGCGGCCCAGGCGCTCGCCATCGGACTGGTCAACGCGGTCGTTCCCGGTGGCCAGCTCATGGCCGCGGCGCTGGAACGGGCCCGGGCCTTCAGCGCCGGGCCCGCCGAGACCTACGCCCTGATCAAGCGCGGGCTGGAGCGGGCGCTCTCGCTGGACCTGGAGCAGGCGCTCGAGATGGAGGCCCAGCTGCAAACTCTGGCGGGACGGACCGCCGACCACCGGGAAGCGGTCAGAGCCTTCGTGGACAAGCGCCAGCCGGCCTTCGGCCTGAAAACTCAATCCTGATAGAATCGGCGCCTAAGGTTCGGGAGGTGGTGCCCATGGCGGATAGTTGTAGTAACGGTAGAGAGAGCGGCGCCTGAGGGCGCCGCTCTTTTGTTATCTGGGGCGGCAGTCAGGTGACGAGGCGGATGGGGTCGTCCTGGAAGTCCTGGATCACGGTCACCTCGCTGGCCCCCTCGATCGACCGTAGGACCTTGAGCAGGTCGTTGATCGCCGATCCCCGGGGGATCTCGACGTCGAACTCCAGGCGGTCGCGATCCTCACCCATCTCCTCGAAGTGGATCGACTGGCAGAGTCCACCGAAGGACCCGAGCGCCTTCTGGACCAGCGCCAGGGAGTCTTCCCGCCGGGGCAGCACCAGGGCCACGCTGGCGCCGTCCGGCCGTTTGAAGAAGCGCTTCTCCATGGGCTTGAGCACGGTCAGCACGAAGAGCACCAGCAGGGTGGTGAACAGCGCCAGGAAGTAGGCTCCGGCCGCCGCCGCCATCCCGATGGCCGCGGTCGCCCAGATGGTGGCCGCCGTGGTCAGCCCGCGCACCAGGTCGTTGCGCAGGAAGATGGTCCCGGCCCCCAGGAAGCCGATCCCGGTCACGACCTGGGCCGCGATCCGGGTCGGGTCGACCCGGGTGGGAGCGCCGAAGCCGTAGGCCCCGATCAGGGTGAAGAGGCAGGACCCCAAAGAGACCATGGTCACGGTGCGAAGCCCGGCGGCCCGCTCCTGCCGCTCGCGCTCCAGGCCGATCAAACCGCCCAGGACCAGCGCGGTGGCGAGCCGCAGGATCAGTTCGAGGGGGTCGGGCATCGCGCTATGGTAACGCGCCACCGGGCGCGTGCCTAGACAGCGCCGCCTGGCCGCGACGGCGGTGCGGGCGGCCCGGGCTCAGGCCGCGAAGATCAGGTCGTCGCCGTCGAGCTCGAAGGAGGCGGCGTGGCGCTCGCGGAAGAGGGTTTCCTGGATCGAAAAGAGCGCGTCCATCAGCTTGGAGATGCCGATCTTCACCTTCAGGTCCTCCAGCTCGGAGGCGACCGCCGGGCTGGCCGGTCCGAGCAGCTCCAGCAGCCGCTGGAGGCGAGGCTCGAAGGCGAGCGGCACCCGCTTGTGGCCGCGAAGGTTGAGCTCCTCGAGGTCCTGGAGCATCCGGTCGATCAGGGCAACGGGCCGCCGCAGCCGGTCACGGTCTGCCCGCTGCTCGCGATGCCGCCGTTCAGCCTCACGGATGGTCGCATTCGTCTGGGCAAGCAGTCCTACCATGGCGAATCACCCTCAAGTCACGATTGCGGCTTCCTGGATATCGATGGCAACCGGCCTGAAGCGGGCTTTATTCCCATCCCGCTTACACTTCTTCTGCAATGCCGGTGGTTCGAGTTGAGGCTCTCGGCATCGCCTACGGGGCGACCGAGGTCCTGTCCCAGGTGTCGTTCCAGGTCGAGGCGGGTCAGCGGGTCGGCATCGTGGGCGCCAATGGCAGCGGCAAGTCGAGCGTCCTTCGGGCGATAGCCGGCGAGCTGAGCCCGAGCCGGGGAAGCGTCACCCTGGCCCCCCGCGTCCGCGTCGCCCACCTGCCCCAGGAGTTCGAGGCCGGTCCTCATGAGAGCGTCTACGCGGACGCGCTACACAGCCGGCCGGAGGTGATGGCTCTGCGGACCGAGCTGGCCGAGCTGGAGTCCCGCCTGGCAGCCGCCTCCCCGCAGGGCACGGCGGCGGTGCTGGAGCGCTACGGCGAGGCCCAGCACGAGTACGAGCGCCTGGACGGATACGCCCACGACAGCCGGGTCGCCGAGGTGCTCGACGGCGTGGGCCTGAAGACGCTGGAGCAGCAGCTCGAACCGCGGGCCCTCAGCGGCGGGCAGCGCCGGCGCCTGGCCTTGGCCCGGCTCCTCCTCCAGGACGCCGACCTCCTCCTGCTCGACGAGCCGACCAACCACCTGGACCTGGAAGCCATCGAGTGGCTGGAAGAGTTCCTTCGCACCGTGCGGGCGGCGATGCTGATCGTCTCCCACGACCGCCGGTTCCTGGAGCGGGCGGCGGGCGACACCCTGGAGCTGCAGGCCGGCGCCGCCGAGTGGTACCCGGGAAACTACCGGCAGTACGTGCGGCTGAGGCAGGAACGGCGGGCGCTGCGCCAGAAGGAGTACGAGGCGCAGCGGGAGTTCGTGGCCCGGACCGAGGAGTTCATCCGGCGCTACAAGGCCGGCCAGCGGGCCCGGGAGGCGCGCGGCCGGCAGACCCGCCTGGACCGGCTGGAGCGCCTCCAGCCGCCCGCGCCCGACCAGCAGATCCGGATCCAGCTGAAGGCCACCCCGACCAGCCAGCTGATCTTCCAGAGCGACGGGCTGCGGATCGGCTACGGCGAACGCCAGCTGCTCCAGGTGCCCGCCTTCAGCGTCGGCGCGGGGGAGCGGATCGCCGTCGTGGGACCGAACGGCAGCGGCAAGACCAGCCTGCTGCGGGTGCTGATGAACCAGCTCCGGCCGCAGCAGGGCAGGGTCCGCACCGGGCCGCGCGTCTCGACGCGGTACTACGACCAGCACCTGGCCGACCTGGACCCGAACAAGACCGTGGTCCAGGAGCTGCAGGACGCCTTCGGCCTGCCCGAGGAGACCCTGCGCACCTTCCTGGGGCGCCTCCTCTTCAGCGGCGACGACGCCTTCAAGCAGATCCGCAGCCTGAGTGGGGGCGAGAAGAGCCGGGTGGCCCTGGCCAAGCTGATGCTCGACGACGCGGGGCTGCTGCTCCTGGACGAGCCCACCAACCATCTCGACATCCCGGCTCAGGAGATGCTGGAGCAGGCCCTCGACGACTACGAAGGCACCATCGTCTTCGTCTCCCACGACCGCTACTTCATCGACGCCATCGCCAGCTCGGTCTGGGTGATAGAGGGGGGTGGGCTGAGCATTCACCTGGGCAATTACTCAGAGCTGGAAAAGCGACGCCGGCGCGCCGGCCAGCCGGCGCCGCTGCCGGTCGCTGCCCAGACGGCCCGCACCCGCAAGGGCGCTTCCAGGCCGCCGGCGAAGGGAAAGGTCGAGCCCGCGGAATCGGTGGAGGAGGCGATCAGCGCCGCCGAGGCGGAGGTCAAGGACATCGAGGAGCGCCTCGCCGACCACCGGACCTACGACGACCCGGCTAAAGTCCGGGAGCTGTCCCGGGCTCACCAGGAGGCGAGCAAGCGGCTGCGCGACCTCTACGAGGAATGGCAGCAGGCGATCTCCTGACGCGGCTGCGGGGAGCCGTCTACGCCGCCCTGGCCGCGCTGCTCCTGGTGGCGATCGAGCAGGTCCGCACCGGCGCTCCGGGACCCTGGATCGAGGCCGGCGCGTCGGCGCTGGCCGCCCTCTGCTTCCTGACGGCCGGCCTGTTCATCGCCACCGCCCTGCGCCGCCGGCGCGACGGCCTGACGCGGCGCGCCTACGGCTGGGGGGTGGGCGCGGCCTGGGCATTGCTCGCGGCGGCCCTGGCCCTGGAGGTCGTGGTCCAGGCCGTCCAGCTCCGCTCCACCCTCAGCGGCGCCGACGTCCACCTCACCGCCCCCATGCTGCGCGCCCTGCCGCGCCCGCCGGGCGCTACGCTGGTCGACGAGAGACCCGGCCCCTCGGGCACCCAGAGCATCACCGACGACCTGCACGTCGCCGACCTGGCCGGCGTCCCCGCCTTTTACCGGGGCACCCTGCCGGGCGCCGGATGGATCGAGGACAGCGCCAGCACGGAGCTGGACCTGCTCCGCTTCCACCGCGGGCAGTTCGAGGTCTCGGTCCTGCTCGACATCTCCGGGGCCGCCCCGCCCCACCAGCCCGGGGACTACGCGGTCACGGTCGACGAAGCGCCCGCCGCCGTCTCTGCCAGCCCCTGAAGCCTTGGCGGCCCCAGCGGCGTGTCAAGGAGGCGACTCCGGCTGGGAAGCTGGCGACCTACCCACAGGAGGAGTAAGGTGAAATCCCCGCGATTGGGGAGGCAGAAGGAGCCTAGCGTACCAGCAGCAACCCGAGGAGCAAGGATGGCAGCTCGTTTGGGGTCTCAAGGGGTGTTGGTCGGATTCGGACGGCTTGCATCTCCGACTAGCTGGTAAGGTGATAGTGTGGCTGTTATCTCATTCGCCTTGGGCGTCGGCTCCCTACTTCTCTTCTTGCTGCTTGCCGCCCTCATCCCAACGTGGAGGGCCTTGTTCATCAGCGCTTTCACGGGCCGCAAGCCCGGGCATGGTACACGCATCTAGTTCTGCGCCATGTACGCTACGAGCGTGGTCGTAGCCTTCTTCATCGGCCTCGCGGCCTTGGTGGTATTCGTAACCCTCTGCACCGTCGTGCCCACGTGGCGGTCGCTTTTCCTCGATTCCTTTACGCGATCCTCCCGCCGCCCGGCCGAGCTGCGGGAGCGGGAGACAGTCGGGAGAAGGCGCTGACGTAGCGCCGACCTGCTTGAAGGGTGGGCATGACGGACGACACCTTTAGATTTGTCTTCCGGTGGGTCTTCCTGGGAGCAATCTTCCTCCTGCTCCTCGATGGCCTAGCGATATTGCTTCTTCCTGCCGGCAAACCTGGTGTAGAGGCCTTCGAGGCAGCATGTACCGGGGGTTTTGGAGCGGGCACTGGTGCCTGCTTCGGGCTCTTCGGGGGCAGGACATCGAGAATATAGCTCCGCGCGTTTAGGCGCGGCGCACAAAAACGGGGTCCGGGCCCCGGCGCTGGACACGATGCTTTCGCGAGCCGCCCCGCCTAGGATCGAAGCATCGCCGCCGCTAGAACACGCACACGGAGGGAACAACATCTATGGCTATCGACCAGGGAGTCCGCGCCAAGAAGGGAACCCGGGCGGACGCCCAATCCGTCATCGACCTGGCCCACAAGCAGGGTCTTCGGATCGTCGACTTCAAGTTCGTCGACCTGATCGGGACCTGGCAGCATTTCTCGATCCCGGTGTCGGAGCTGACCGCCTCCCTCTTCAAGGACGGCATCGGCTTCGACGGCTCGAGCATCCGCGGCTTCCAGCAGATCCACGAAAGCGACATGCTGCTCATCCCCGACCCCTCGACGGCCGTCGTCGATCCGATCTGCCGGGTGCCCACGCTGAGCATCGGGTGCGACGTGATCGACCCCATCACCCGCCAGGCCTACTCGCGTGATCCACGCCACGTGGCCCGCAAGGCCGAAGCCTACCTGCTATCCACCGGGATCGCGGACACCAGCTACTGGGGCCCCGAGTGCGAGTTCTACATCTTCAACAGCCTGCGCTTCGACCAGAACCAGTTCTCCGGCATGTACGAGATCGACTCCGTGGAGGGAGTCTGGAACTCGGGCCGCAACAGCGAGCCGAATCTCGCCTACCGTCCGCGCTACAAGGAAGGCTATTTCCCGGTGCCGCCCACGGACAAGCTCCAGGACCTCCGCTCCCAGATCGTGCTCAAGCTGATCGAAAGCGGTGTGGACGTCGAGGTCCACCACCACGAGGTCGGCACCGCCGGCCAGACCGAGATCGACATGCGCTTCGACACCCTGGTCACCATGGCCGACAAGGTCATGATGTACAAGTACGTCGTCAAGAACGTGTGCGCCCAGAACGGCTTCGTGGCCACCTTCATGCCCAAGCCGCTCTTCATGGACAACGGCTCCGGCATGCACACGCACCAGAGCCTGTGGAAGGAGGGGACGCCGCTCTTCGCCGACTCCAGCGGCTACGCGGGAATCAGCGACATGTGCCGCTGGTACATCGGCGGCCTGCTGCGGCACGCTCCCTCGCTGCTGGCCTTCGCCGCTCCCACCACCAACTCCTACCGGCGCCTGGTCCCCGGCTACGAGGCGCCCATCAACTTGATCTACTCCAAGCGCAACCGAAGCGCCTGCGTCCGCATCCCCATGTACTTCGACAATCCGAAGGCGAAGCGGATCGAGTTCCGCACGCCGGACCCGTCGTGCAACCCGTACCTGTCGTTCGCGGCCTGCCTGATGGCCGGGCTGGATGGCGTGATCAACAAGATCGAGCCGCCCAAGCCCATCGATGAGGACCTCTACGAGCTCGACCCCGAGCTGAAGCGCCAGGTCAAGAGCACGCCGGGCTCGCTGGCCGAAGTCCTGGACGCGCTCGAGATGGACCACGGATACCTGTTGAAAGGCGACGTCTTCACCACCGACCTGATCGAGACCTGGATCGACTACAAGCGGGTGCGGGAGTACGAGCAGGTGGCGCTGCGACCGCA
>VBIC01000090.1:16867-30559 GCA_005881425.1 Chloroflexota bacterium
GGAGGAGCAAGATGGACGGAACAGGCGTCGAGCGCGACAAGCCGTGGCGACCCGCCGATCATCCACGCCCGGCGCCGTCCTGGGTCGAGGCATGCCCCGATCCGCCCGAGCACCGAGGTCTACCTGACGGCGAGGACTGAGCTGACCAGCGTCCCCAAGGGAGCGTCCCTGGACAAGGCCCAGGAGCTCATCGGCAGCGCCGGCGCGCGCTTCTGCACCCTCCAGTTCGTCGACATGCTGGGCACGGTGAAGAGCATCACCATCCCCACCGAGCGGCTGGCCCACGCCGTCCAGCACGGTGAGTGGTTCGACGGCTCTTCCGTCGAGGGCTTCACCCGGATCTTCGAGAGCGACATGTACCTCAAGCCCGACCTGGCCACGCTGGCCGTCCGGGATCGGGGAGCGGGCGGCCCTCCCGAAGCCCAGGTGATCTGCGACCTCTACACCCCCGACGGCGAGCGGTTCGGCGGCGACCCCCGCGGCGTCCTGAGCCGGGCCCAGGCCGAGGCCGCCGAGCTGGGCTACGCCTACAGCGTCTCCACCGAGCTGGAGTTCTTCCTGCTCGAGCGGGAGGGACCCGACGGCCGGATGGGCCCGCTGGCGCACGACCGCGCCGGCTACTTCGACCACGCGCTCGACCTGGGCAGCGAGGTGCGGATGCAGGCGGCCACCGCTCTCCGCCAACTGGGCATCGAGGTCGACAGCAGCCATCACGAGCTGGCACCGGGCCAGCACGAGCTGGACCTGGCGCCGCGTGAGGCGCTGACCGCCGCCGACCAGCTGGTGACCGCGCGCTCCACGATCAAGGCGATCGCGCGCGGCAGCGGCCTGCACGCCACCTTCATGCCCAAGCCCTTCAATGGCCGGGCCGGGTCGGGAATGCACACCCATCAATCGCTGCTCAGCCTGCCCGGCGAGGGGAACGCCTTCGCCGACCGGACGGACGAGTACCAGCTCTCGGCCGTGGCCCGGCACTTCATCGCTGGCCAGCTGGCGCACGCGCGGGCGCTCTGCGCGGTGGCGGCGCCGCTGGTCAACTCCTACAAGCGGCTGGTTCCAGGCTTCGAGGCGCCGATCGCGGTCAGCTGGGCGCAGACCAACCGCTCCGCCTTGATCCGGGTGCCGCGGACCAGCGGCAGCGAGCGCGGCACGATGCGAGTCGAGTTCCGCGCCCCGGATCCGTCGTGCAATCCCTACCTCGCCTTCGCCGCCATGCTGCGGGCCGGACTGTCCGGGATCAAGGAAAAGCTGCCCCTACCGCCTCCGATCGAGGAGAACCTCTACGCCTTCGACCCGGAGCGCTTCGCCCGCCAGCAGCTGGGCCTCCTCCCCGCCTCGCTGGGGGAGGCGCTCAAGGAGCTGCGGCGCGATGAGGTCGTGCGCGAGGCGCTCGGCACCCACCTGGTGGAGCGCTTCATCGAGGCCAAGGAGCGCGAGTGGCAGGCCTACGAGCGCCAGGTCACGGACTGGGAGCTGGCGACCTACGCGGAGCAATACTAGGCCTACACCAACATCACCGATGTGATGTATACTCCAGTCGTGAAGCGCCTTCAGATAATGATCGAGGAGGACGTTGACGCCGAGTTGGAGCGCGCCGCGGTCGAGGCAGGGACGTCGAAAGCCGCGTTGATTCGGCTCTATGTCCGAGAGCGTCTCAAGCCACTACCACCGCTGTCAGCGGACCCAATCGGCCGGATGGCCGGCGCCGACGACTTCGAGCCAGGCGCTATCGACGACATCGTGTATCGGTGATCTTCGTCGATACGTCGTTCTGGGTGGCTCTTCGCAACCGTCGCGACGATTCTCACGACCTGGCAAGAACACTCTTGGCGAGCCATGCGGCAGAGCCCCTTCTCACCAGTAACCACGTCCGCGGGGAAACCTGGACGTTCCTCCGCCGCCGCGCAGGGCACAGATCGGCCGTTGATTTTCTCGATTCCATCGACCGGTCGCCGCGGCTTCGACTCCTCGTTGTCTCTGAGGACGTAGAGACGGCGGCCCTTCGTTGGCTGCGCCGCCATGACGAACGCGAATACTCCTTCGTGGATGCCACTAGCTTCGCCCTAATGCGCTCATTACGAATCCGGGAAGCTCTTGCGTTTGATGGTGACTTTACAGCCGCCGGATTCCGCGAGCTCCGCGACTAGGCAGTCTGCCTCGTGACGCCTCCGACTTGGAACGTCAATCAGTGCTGACAGCCTCGGCAGAAGTCGGTGTTCTCGCCGCGCGCGGTCAGCTCCGAGATCCGGTGGCCGCAGCGCGGGCATTTCTGCCCACCCTTGCCGTGGACGGCCATGAAGCTGCGGTCCTGCTTGTGCGGCTCGTAGTTGGGCTGGGCGCGGATGGCCTCGATCCCGCCGCGCAGGACCGTGCCCACCGAATTGTGCAACCGTTCCAGGTCGTCGCCCTTGAGCGTGGTCCGCTTGCGCAGGGGCAGTAGGGCGGCGGCGTGGAGGATCTCGTCGCTGTAGGCGTTGCCGATACCGGAGATGAAGGCCTGGTTGCGCAGCAGGTTCTTCAGCTCCCCCGGGTGCCGCCGGATCCGCTGCGCGAAGTCGGGGAACTCGACCGACAGCGCGTCCGGTCCCAGCTCGGCCCAGCCAGGGATGGTGGGCAGGGCGCCGGGCGGCACCCAGTAGACGCGGCCCATCTTGACCGTGTCAAGGAAGCGAAGCTCGTCGCCCGACTGCAGGGTCAGGCGGAAGACGGTGGCGGCCGCGACCTTCTCCGAGGCCGGCGACCACTGGAGGCGGCCGCCCAGCATGGGATTGACGACCAGGTGCTGGCCGCTGATGTCGAAGATCAGGAACTTGCCCCGCCGCCAGACCCGCTCGAAGCTGCCGCCCTGGAGCTGGCGGGCGAAGTCCTCCGGCGGGGTCCGGAGCATGAAGCTCAGCTTGGGCGAGACCCAGACGCCGGCGATCACCTGACCCTGGAGCCGGGGCGTCAGGTACTCGCGGAGAACCTCCAGCTCAGGCAGTTCAGGCATGGTTGCACAGCCTAGCCGATGGCCGGCTGGCACGCCGGGCACCGGCTGGCTGGCGGTACTTGACAAGACTGGACGTCTCGTCTAGTATCGTCATCGAACACGGCAGATGGCAGGGCCGAGGGAGCGGATCATGAGCGTGGCACCCAGGCTCTTCGAGGCGGGCGGGCAGCCATCCGTGACCGCAATCGCCCGGGCGGCCGCCGTTTCGCGGACCACCTTCTACCGCACCTTTGCGTCGCGCGCGGACCTGGTTCGCTCGCTGGCGCTGGAGCCGGAGCCGAGGGCCGCGGAACGAGTGCTCGAGGCCGCGATCCGGCTGCTCGAGACGGAAAGCCTGGCCGCGCTCTCCATGGATGAGCTCGCTCAGCGGGCGGGCATCTCGCGCGCCAACCTCTACCGGCTCTTTCCGGGCAAGCCGGCGCTCTTTCGGGCCATCCTCCTCGCCTACTCCCCGTTCGAGCCGGTGATGGCGCTCCTGGCGGGCAGCGCGGGAAGGCCGCCCGAGGAGCTGATCCCGGAGCTGGTCCGCACCGCATACTCCACCGTCAGCGGCCGCGCCGGGCTGATGCGCACCATCATCTTCGAGGTCACCTCGATGACGCCGGAGACGGAGCAGGCCTTTCGCGAAACCGGGCTCCTGGCCTTTGCGACGCTGGGGCGGTATCTGGCGGCCCAGATGGCGGCGGGGCGGCTGCGCCTTATGCACCCCATGCTCGCCGTCCAGGCGCTGGTCGGACCGATCATGCTCCACCTCCTCGGAGGCGCGCTGCTGTCGCGAGCCGCAGCCGGCGTTCCCTCCGGCGACGAGGCGGTGACGGAGCTGGCCGCTGTCTGGCTTCGAGGCATGACGTGAGCGCGGCGGACCTGGCCATCGACGTCGCCGGGGTCGTCAAGCGGTTCGGCTCGCTGGCGGCGCTCGATGGCGCCAGCCTTCAGGTGCGCCGAGGCGAGGTCTACGGCCTGCTGGGGCCCAACGGCTCGGGCAAGACCACCCTGATCCGGATGCTGGTCGGTCTGCTCGATCCCGACGCGGGCACGGTCCAGGTCCTGGGTCGTCGCCTGCCCGACCTCGACCTGCTGGCGCGAGTCGGCTACATGACCCAGCAGGCGGCCCTCTATCCCGACCTCTCGGTCGAGGAGAACGTCCGCTTCTTCGCCGCCATCCACGGACACCAGGACGGCGTGCGCGAGGCTCTCGAGCTGGTCGACCTGTGGGACCGGCGGCGGAGCGAGGTCGCCACCCTGAGCGGCGGCATGCGGACGCGCTGCTCGCTTGCCTGCTCCCTGGTCCACGAGCCGGACCTCCTCCTTCTCGACGAGCCGACCGTCGGCGTGGACCCGCAGCTGCGCCGGCAGCTCTGGGACCGCTTCCGCCAGATGGCCGCCGGCGGCAGGACGATCCTGGTCTCCAGCCACGTCATGGACGAAGCCGAGCGCTGCGACCGGCTCGGCCTGATCCGCTCCGGGCGGCTGCTCGCCGAGGGCACGGTGGCCGAGCTGAAGGCGCGGGCCGGCGTGGAGCGGCTGGAGGACGCGTTCCTCAAGCTCTCGGAGGCCGCGGCGGGATGAGCACCCGCCGCATCGGCGCCATCACCCGGCGCCTGCTCCAGCAGTTCCGGCGCGACCACCGGACGCTGGCGCTGCTCTTCGGGGCGCCGCTCGTCATCCTGGCCCTGCTGGGCTATGTCCTGCGCGGCGGCGGGGACGTGCCCAGGATGGGTGTCGTCGACCTGGACGGCGGGCCGCTGGGCAGCGTGCTGGCGCACCAGATCGAGCGCTCCAGCGCGGTCTCCGCCTCAGGCATGTCGCAGGCCGAAGCCGAGGCCAGGCTGCGCAGCGGCGAGATCGCGGGCTACATGCTCCTGCCGGCCGACTTCTCCAACCAGGTCCAGCAGTCAAGGGTGGTGGCGCCCGAGGTCCGCCTGGAGGGAAGCCAGCCCAACCTGTCGGCGGCGATCCTGCAGGCGACCAGCCAGTCGTTCACGGTACTGGCCGGGCAGGCCGGCGTCCACTTCACGCCCAGGGTTTCCTATCGCTACGGCGGGCCGGGCTTCGATACGCTCGATTACTTCGGGGCGGCCTTCATCGGCCTGGTCGTCTTCTTCCTGGTCTTCGTGATCACGGCGGTGGCCTTCCTGCGCGAGCGCGGCCAGGGGACCCTGGAGCGGCTGATGGCCAGCCCGCTGCGCCGTCCGGAGATCGTGCTCGGCTACATGGTCGGCTTCACCGTGCTCGCCCTGATCCAGGCCGCGGAGGTGCTCGCCTTCAGCCTGCTGGTGCTCCACGTCCACAACGGTGGAAACGTCCTCCTGATCTTCCTTCTGGAGGCGCTGATGGCGATCTTCGCCGTCAACCTGGGAATCTTCCTCAGCATGTTCGCCAGCACCGAGTTCCAGGCGGTGCAGTTCATCCCGCTCGTGGTGGTGCCTCAGGTCCTTCTCTCGGGGATCATCTTCCCGGTCTCGACCGAGCCCGGACCGCTGCGGGTCGTCTCCAACGTCCTCCCGCTGACCTACGCGGTCGATGGAATGCGCAACATCATGATTAAAGGCGCCGACCTCTCCTGGTCTTCGCTCCAGCTCGACCTGGCCGTGGTCCTGGGCTTCTGCGTCCTGGTCATCGCCGGCGGAACCGCGACCCTGCGCCGCCGCGTCGCCTAAGTTTTGGCGGAGGTAGTATGCGTAGTAGATGCCGTGATCCGTAATGCTTGGAACGAATGTTGCTCACTCCAAGCGGCGGGACCCGCCGCCCCTCTTGACAGGGTACGAACGGAGCCAAACGATGCCGAGCCCGAAACCCCTTCTCGCGGTGGAGTCTATGGCGATTTCAGCCGAATGATCACCATCGTGGACAGATTTCCACCGAGGCGCAGGAATTGGCTCGGGTTTAGCGGGAAGCGAGTTCTAACACTGGAGCAATTCAATCAACTAGGTCAATTGCCCGATTTGCGGGTCGCAGCAGACGAACATCGTGGATGCGGAGTCTCGCAAGAACTGAAACACCATGTTGACGATGAAGGACAGCCAATCATGGTCCGCTGGTTCCTGGACGCATGGTTCCGCTACTTCGCAACCTCTTACCCTTTTTCCCAAAGGTCCCCGCAGCCGGTTCGCGCGCATCCTGGCGGGCCTTAGGAAGGTCGGGTATCCGGGTGACGACAAGATCGACGGCGGCAAGGATGATGAGTACTCATAAGGCCAAGTTGGAGAGCCGTCCGCTCGATCGTCGTCCGGCAATTGCCGGAGTTGGGGACTCATTGTCTATTGACCTCCTGGCTCAGAAGGAGGACAATTCGGTGCCTAATGGGTATGGCGCATCTGTTGCATGTGTTGCATGGTGTCAATGAGAGCAAGTCCTGGCTGGGAGCAATCGCAGGAGCAGCGGCCTTTTGGTATCTCGTCCTGCCTACTAGATGTGAGCTCAGATTCACGCTTTTCGGCCAGGTTCAGGATTGCCACTCGGTGATCAATCTGGGCGTTCAATGGACAGCTGAGTCGATAATCTTTGGACTAACCGTTGCCATCGGCATTGGAGCGTTACTTTGGATGCGCGGGGCCTCGATCTACGAGAGCCTAAGATCCGCAAAATAGTCACGACTACAGTCTGCGAATATAGCCGTTAGGGAGAGCCTACGGTTCCTTAGTTGTGATTCATCGATAGTTTCTTGACTCCGGTATAACGTCCTCGCCGGGCAGCGAGGGCGCGGCCTGGATGTGCGTGACCAGGACGCTCAACACCCCGTCCTGCTTCTGGACCGTGCCGTCCATGATCAGGATCGGCTCCAGGTTGGCGACCTGGCGGTAGCGCTGGTAGATGGGCGGCCGGAGGATGACGTCGACGTGGCCGAACTCGTCGGCCAGGGTGAAGAACTTGAATTCCTTGCCGGTCGAGGGCGATTGGCGGGTGATCACCAGCCCGCCGACCCGCACCCGCGCGCCGTCGGGCACGCTCTCGCGCAGCGTCCGGGAATCGATCACCCGCAGCTCGGCGAACTGCGGCCGGTAGAAATGGATCAGGTGATCGGTGGTGGTCAGCGAAAGCAGACGGTAGTCGGTCGCCACCCGCTCGCGATGCGTCATCGCGGGTAGCGCGACCGGCTCGACCGGCTCGCGGAGGAGCGGATCCTGCTGCCAGTCGTCGGCCTGCTCGGTGAATCGCCAGACCGCCTCCCGCCGGTTGTCCTCCAGCGCGTCGAAGGCCCCGGCCAGGATCAGGGTCCGCACCTGGGTGCGGGTCAGCCCGTTGCGGGCTGTCATCGTGAGGCGGATGCGGCGGCAGAAATCCTCCACCGAGCGGACCGGCCCTTTGAGCTGGGCCTCCTCCAGCGCCTGGAGCGAACGCTCGCCCAGGCCGTGGACGTAGTTGAAGCCCAGGCGCAGCCCGCCCTCCTCCACGGTGCAGCGGATGTAGCTGCGGTTGACGTCCAGCGGCAGGATGCGCACCCCATGCCGTTTGGCGTCCTCGACCAGCACGTGCGGGTGGTAGAAGCCCATCGGCTGGTGATTGAGCAGGCCGGCGTAGAGCGCGGGAGCGTGATGGAGCTTAAGCCAGGCTGGCTCGTAACAGGTCCGGGCGAAGGCCGCGGCGTGCGACTTGGTGAAGCCGAACTCGGCGAACGCCGCCAGCTTGGAGAAGATCGCGTCCGCGACCTCGGCCGTGATCCCCTTGTCCAGGCATCCCCTGCGGAAGCGCTCGTGAATCGCCTCCATCTCGGCGTGGCCCCGATGGCTGCTCATGGCGCGCCGGAAGCGATCGGCCTCGCCGCCGGAGAAGCCGGCGCAGTCCATCGAGATCTTGATGATCTGCTCCTGGTAGAGGACCACTCCCAGCGTCTCCTCCAGGATCGGCTGGAGGCTGGGATGCAGATAGGTGACGGGCTCGCGGCCCTGCTTGCGGCGCAGGTAGGGATGGACGGCGTCGCCCTGGATCGGCCCGGGCCGGATGATGGCGACCTCGACCACCAGGTCGTTGAAGTTCTCGGGCCGGGACCGCGGCAGGGTCTGCATCTGGGCCCGGCTCTCGATCTGGAAGACGCCGATGGTGTCGGCCTGCTGGCACAGGGCATAGACTTCGGGGTCCTTCAGGTCGAGGGCGTCGAGGTCGGGACGGACGCCGGTGTCCGCCTCGATCAGGTCGAGCGCCTCGGCGACGACGGACAGCATGCGCAGGCCGTCCTTGTTGAACTGCACCACCATCCGGCCCGGCATGGTGGCGCGCTCCACCGGCACGATGTCGATCAGCGGCTCGCCGGTGACCAGCATCCCGCCGACGTGGATCGAGAGATGGCGGGGGAACTCGAGGATCTGGCCGGCCAGGTCGAAGAGCTGCCGCCAGGGCCGGCCGGGCAGGGCGGTATCGTAGCCGGCCGCCTGGGCGATCGTCTGCGGACTCTCCGGATGCCAGCCCGAGGCGGTCCTGGCCAGCCGGTCGATCGTCTCCTCCTTGAAGCCGAGCGCCTTGCCCACCTCACGGATGGCGGACCGCTGGCGATAGGTGACCACGTTGCACACCATCCCGGTACGCTCCGGTCCGTATTTCTCGAAGACGTACTGGATCACCTGCTCCCGATGCGCGGTGGAGAAATCGATGTCGATGTCCGGGGCCACCTTCATGTGCTCGTGCAGGAAGCGCTCGAACAGCAGGTTGTGCGCGATCGGGTCGACGCGGGTGATGCCGAGCAGGTAGGCGACGATGCTGTCGGCCGCCGAGCCCCGGCCCTGGCCCGGGATGCCTCTTGCCTGCGCGAAGCGCATCAGGTCCCAGTTGATCAAGAAGAACTCGGCGAAGCCGGTCCGGTCGATGACCGACAGCTCACGCTGCAGCCGGGCGGCGACCTCGGGCGTGACCGGGTGGTACTTCTTGCGCACCGCTTCCTGGCAGAGCCGGTATAGAAAGGAGAAGGGCGTCTCCCCCTGGGGGACGGGAAAGCCGGGGAAGCGCGCCCCCTTGAGGTCGAAGGTGAACCGGCACTGGTCCGCGATCGCGGCGGCGTTCGCGAATCCCTGGTCGACCGCTGCCTGAGGGTAGCGGTTAAAGACCTGGCGCAGCTCGGCTTCCGGCTTGAGGGCGTAGTCGGCGTTCGGATGGAGGTAGGGGCGGGCCGCCTCGAGCGTGGTCCGGTGCCGGATCGCGGTCAGCACGTCGTGCAGCGGCTGCCGGTCGCGGCTGGCGTAAAAGACCTCGTTGGTGATCACGATCGGCGCCAGCAGTACCTCGGAGAGCTCGAGCAGCTCCTGGTTGCGGGCACGGTCCCCAGGGCCGAGGTGATCGTGCAGGTCGATGAACACGCGATCCCGGCCGAAGACCTCCTGGTAGAACGGGAGGCGGCCGCGGGGCCGGCTCACCAGCGCGAAGCAGTGCCCGGTGGCGGCGGCGAGCTCCTCCGGCTTGAGCCGGGCGGTCCCCTTGGCGTTGGGCATCTGCGCCCGGCTGATCAGCCGGCAGAGATGGGTGTAGCCCGCCCGGTCTTGCGCGAGCAGGACGATCCGGTCGCCCCAGCGGTCGAAGTCGACTCGATCCCTGGGAGGAGGGGTGCCGTCGTCGAGGGTCAGCTCGACGCCGACTATGGGCGTGATGCCAGCCGATTCCGCGGCGCGGACGAACCGCACCGCGCCGTAGAGGCCGTTGCGGTCGGTGATCGCTAGCGCCGGGATCTCCAGCTCGCGGGCGCGTGCCACAAGTTCCTCCGGGTGCGACGCGCCCTCGAGAAAACTGAAATTCGAGTGGCAGTGCAGTTCGCAGTACACGACTTCTAACTCCAGTACTTATGCGCGCCGGTGCGCCTACGGCAGCTCCGCGGGGCGCTCGCGCGAAATCCGATGCGCTCGCATGCCTTGCACCTCGCTGCCTCCGGCGCCGGCGCTTGCGCGCGAAAGCGCGCCCCCTGGCTTTCAGCCGGGGGACCCCCTAGGCTTCCGAGCTCAGTCATAGATCCTTTGGATGAACCAGTCACCGGAGGCGTGGTCCTGGTAGCACTCGAGCGCGAGCTCGTCGTCCAGAAGCAGGCGCCAGTACTCGCGCGCGATCCGGTCGCGCCACCAATCGCAATCGATCCGCCAGCGGTCGAGGATCTGGCTCACCGGCTGCCACCCGGCGGCCGACTCCAGGTGGGTCGGACTGCCGTCGGGACCGAGGCGGACGCGGATCCGCGGGGCCGGGTCGAGCAGCTCGGTCATCCTTCTTACCCGCGCCGATCCCCGCCCGTGACAGCCGCAAAGCGCACGCGGCAGTCGGAGACCGGAGGGGCGGTCGCGTCGATCGTCACCCGCTGGATCAGCTCGGGCCGCACTTCCTCCTGGAGCCGCCCGATGGCATCGGCCAGAGTCTCCTGGAGCCCGTCGCGGCGCAGCAGAAGCCCGGGCTGACGGACGTATGCCGGCTCGACCTGGCGGACGCCGAGCGTGACGCGCTCGACGGGAGCGGGCGGCTGCAGCCGCTTGAGCCGTCCCCGGATGCGCTCGAAGAGATCCGCGCCCGTGGTCAGCGGATAGGCGTAGCGAACCGACTCTCGCAGCCGGGGCGACCCGTCCAGGTCGAGACGGATCACGATCTCGCGTGCGCCCAGCCCGCCGGCTTTGAGCGATTCCGCGACCCGGTCGATCAGCGACCGGACCACGAACTGGAGCGCCTCGGTGTTCTCGAGCGGCGGCTCCAGCGGCGCGCTCTCCTCGATGCGCGACGGCGGCCGCCAGGTCGGGACGGCGCGCGCGTCGATGCCCCAGGCCAGGTCGTGCAGCCCGATCGCCTTGACCCCGAACTGACGGCGGAAGGCGACCCGCGGGACGCGGCGCAGATCACCGAGGGTGCGCAAGCCGAGGAGGTCGAGGTAGCCGCGCTGATCCTCGTCGAGCGGCAGGCACTCGATCGGGAGCGGCTCCAGGAAGGCGGCGGCGTCTTCCACGATCCGGGGCGCGCCCGGCAGAGCTCGATCGGCCGCCAGCCGGCTGGCGAAGATCGTCCCGGCGATGCCGACCGCGGCCCGGGCCGAAAGCGCCGCCTCGACCCGGTGGTCGAGCTCGCGCGCCAGCGCCTGGCGATCAGGCCAGCGCAGCCGCAGGCCGCGCAGGTCCAGGAACGCGTAGCCGTCGTCCTCCGCCATCACCTCCGGAGTCAGGCTGTAGAGCGTCGACAGGAGCAGGGTGCGGATGCGCGCGGTCCCGGTCTCGTCGACCGGCTGGACGATCGCCTCGGGGCAGCACTGCTCGGCATGCTTGATCGCCATGCCCGGGACGACGCCTCGCCGGCGCGCTTCCTCGGAGGCGGCGATCACCGTCCCCAGCGGGCTCTCTCCCAGGACCAGCGGCTGTCCGCGCAGGGACGGGTCCTGCCGGATGGCGGCCGGCAGCGCCAGATGGGGGAGCCGGGCGCAGGCGATCATTCGGGCGCTCCCAGAAAGCGCTCCCTGGGATAGTCGTCCCCGGCGGCGCCAGCCGGTTCTTCAGGACCATGGCCTCGACCTCGATCCCGGCCAGGTCGCCGTCCGGGTGGAAGGTGAAGCCCCGCCGCTCGACCCGCAGGATGAGGCTGGCGTAATAGCGGATCACGTCCTCGACCTCGGCGTCGTGGACCAGGAGCAGGGTGCACTCGGCGTCCTGTGCGCGGCGCAGCAGGTGAGGCAGCTCCGCCTCCAGGGCGGCCTCCTGGGGAGGGAAGTCGAGGCACACGCAGCCCGCGCCGGCCCGGGCCAGGACGCGAGCCGCCTCCATTCCCTCGCCGATCGTCCTGGGGCGGACCACCAGCAACCGCTCCAGGCAGGCGCCCAGCCGGGCCAGGAACTCGGCGTCCAGGCGCGCCCGGAAATCGACGTAGACAGCAGGCCCCTCCTGGGACGCCAGGGCGACGTGACGCTGGGCGATGGTCCGCTTCCCCGAACCCGCAGCCCCGGCCAGCAGACAGAGGCGTCCGACCGCGAAGCCGCCGACACCGGTCAGCTCATCCAGCTCGGGAATGCCCGAGGATCGAACCGCGGCCGAAGGCGCGGCCGGCCTGGGAGCGGCGCTCCCGAACCGGGTCTCGAGGACGCTGAGAGCTTGCTGGAGTGGATCCGGCATGGGCTGAGTCCTTGACACGCAGTGGCAGGGATCGACGCCTCGAGGGATGACGAAATCAGGACGGGAGGCTATTCCATGCTAGCGAACAGATGTTCGATAGTCAAGCGCGAGCGCCGCTCGGCTAAGCGCGCTCTTCGGCAGGGAGGCCCACGCTGAACATCGCCTCCAGGTCATGCCGGGAGTAGACCTTGAAGGCCACGTGGGTGCGGGTCTTGACGATCCCCGGCAGCTGCGCCAGGTGCGAGGTGACGACGTCGGCCACCGACTCGTGGTCCTTGACTCGGATCAGCGCCACGAAGTCGAACTCGCCGGTGACCGAATAGGCTTCGGCCACGCCCGGGACGCCGGCGAGCGCCTGCCCCAGGCGGGGGATGGCCGAGCGTTCGGCCTCGATCAGGACGATCGCCGTGACCACGTCAGGAGTATAAGCGGGCTTCCGGGGCGCGGATAGCGGGGCGAGAATGGCTTCATGGCCGAGATCCGTGTCGGGACCTCGGGTTGGTCTTATCCTCACTGGCGCAAGCGGTTCTATCCCGAAAAACTGCCCGCACGCGAGCACTTCACCTTCTATGCGAGCCACTTCGACACCGTCGAGCTGAACAACTCCTTCTACCGCCAGCCGACGCGGGAGCGCTTCGAAGCCTGGGCCGGCCAGTCGCCGGAGGGCTTCGTCTTCGCCGTCAAGGGAAGCCGCTACGTCACCCACATCAAGCGCCTGGCGGTGGAGCAGGAGTCGGTCGACCGGGTGGTGGAGGCGGCTCGGGGGTTAGGGGACCACCTGGGTCCCATCCTCTTCCAGTTCCAGGGGAACTTCAAGCTGGACCTGGAGCGCCTGGACCGATTCCTGCCCATGCTCCGCGGGCCGGAGCGATTCACGCTCGAGTTCCGCCACCCCTCCTGGCTCAGTGCCGCGGTCTACGAGCGGCTGCGCGCCCACCGGATCGCGCTCTGCATCCCGGACCATCCCAGGATGCCACAGGCCTGCGAGATGACCACCGACTTCACCTACGTCCGGATGCACCTGGGTAAAAACGGGATCGGCTACACGCGCGCGGCGCTGCGGATCTGGGCCGACCGCCTTCTGGCCTGGCAGCAGGCCGGGATCGCATCCTATATCTATTTCAACAACGACATGGAGGGCTACGCGATCCGCAACGCGAAGACGCTGCTGGAGTTGGTTGGAACAGGGCGTTGACGGTCGGCTGCTTGATCGAGCTGTTCCGCAGAGGCAACGGCCAGCCGGACATGATCGCGCCGATCGCGAAGCGTTACGGGCTGGAGCTCGATCCCTCGACGATCCCCGCGCTATGCGCCGAGCATGGCCTCAGCTTCGGATAGCTCGCCACCTGGCCTAGCGGCGGAGTGTGACGGGCGTGGCGATCAGGCGTGCCTCCTAACGGTTCACTGTCAGTGCGATCCGACGAGCTTGTGCACCCTTTGGAAGGACAGGCCCAATAGCCGAGCCGCATCCCGATAAGTGAGGTGACCTTCGTGAACGAGTCGGCGGGCGGCTTCCGCGGTGGTGGAGCCGACCCGGGCCTGAATCTCCCCCAACTCACGCCGTGACTCACGATGGCGCTCAAGTGCCTCGGCGACCTGGTCCGGTAGACGAATATCGACGTCCAGTTCGATGCTGTCCTTCGGTAGCTCTAG
>VBIC01000090.1:30577-31140 GCA_005881425.1 Chloroflexota bacterium
CTTCCACTTGGTCCAGACGCCGGGCTTGGCTCCTGGCTCTCGGCACATCCGGAACGGTTATGAGCCACCAATCACCGTCTCGTTCCACGACGACTCTGTAGACCGACCGAGAAGTCAGCTCAGGCGCCACCAATTTTCGCCGAGCTTGCCGGCCAGGTCGGCCATGATCGCGCGCGCCAGCCTTTCGCTGATCTCGCGATGCCGGGGTATCGGTACGGTCATGCCGTCCAGTTCCCATATTTCGTGCTGTGCACCTTGCCGGCGGAGTTTCCAGGCAAGCTTCCTGCGTTTCGCCGCGCCGCCTATCCGCCTCAGCAACTCGGAGCGCTTCATGTCCAGTCTATCTGAGTAGACTCAAGTCCGTCTACCTGAGGGGACCGATGGCCCTGGGATCTGCTGCCAATGGCCTGGGTGCACATGGTTATCGGGCCCGACCGGCGCCTGATTCGTCTTGCGGAACCTCGTTCAAATCGATGGTCAGCAAGCCATCGTCGCTGACTCGGCCGAGGTAGCGATGGGCAACTTGCGTCGGGATCCCGTAATGCCTGGTGAACAGGGTCCCG
>VBIC01000091.1:0-19567 GCA_005881425.1 Chloroflexota bacterium
ATCCCTAGAGACTTCATCCCTCACGCGGCGTTGCTCCGTCAGGCTTTCGCCCATTGCGGAAAATTCCTCACTGCTGCCTCCCGTAGGAGTCTGGGCCGTGTCTCAGTCCCAGTGTGGCTGATCGTCCTCTCAGACCAGCTACCCATCAAAGCCTTGGTGGGCCGTTACCTCACCAACTAGCTAATAGGCCGCGGGCCCATCTGAGAGCGTCTTGCGACTTTAGTTCGCGGAAGATGCCATCCGCGAACCACATGCGGTATTAGCTCTGCTTTCGCAGGGTTATTCCGCACTCTCAGGCAGGTTGCCCACGTGTTACTCACCCGTCCGCCACTAGCGCCAGCCACCCTTGCGGGCAACTGGCACCCGTTCGACTTGCATGTGTCAGGCACGCCGCCAGCGTTAATCCTGAGCCAGGATCAAACTCTCCGTTAAACCTCGACCCATCAGGGCTGAGGTTCATAGAATCGAATCAGGGTCCCCACGACGTTTGTGGGCCTTCACGGAGAAGTCCGTTCCACTCTTCAATTGTTAAGGTTCACGCCGCCACATGAAGCGCGCGGGAAACCCTCCCGCCTCTCGGGCAGCCCGAGAATGTTACCACAACCTCGAGAATGTCAAACCCCTCGAGCAGGCTTCGCCGATCGTAGAACCGGCGGCTTCACTGGAAGAGCCGCCGGCCGGAGAAGGCCCGGGCCAGGGTCAGCTCGTCCGCGTACTCCAGCTCCCCGCCGACCGGCAGCCCGTGGGCCAGGCGGGAGGTCTTCATCCCCAGGCCGCCCACCTGCTGGGCCAGGTAGGCGGCGGTCGCCTCCCCTTCCATGTCCGGATCGGTGGCCAGGATCACTTCCGAGACCGGCTCCCGCCGCAGGCGGGCCAGCAGCTCGGCGACGCGCAGCTCGTTAGGGCCGATGCCGTCGATCGGCGAGAGGGCGCCCTGGAGCACGTGGTAGATCCCGTGGTACTCTCCGGTTCGCTCGATCGCCAGCACGTCCAGTGGCTCCTCGACCACGCAGAGTAATGTCCGGTCGCGCCGACCGGAGAGACAGATGGTGCAACGCTCCGCCTCGGCGATGAAGAAGCAGTCGGCGCAGAAGCGGATCCGGGCCTTGACCTCGATCAGCGCCGCGGCCAGGCGCTCCACCGAGTCCCGCGGAGTCCGCAATAGATAGAAGGATAGGCGCTGGGCCGTCTTGGGCCCGATCCCCGGCAGGCGCCCCAGCTCCTCCATGACCCGGGCCAGCGACGCCGGGATTTCGGCCATGTCCTCTCGCCGCGCCGGGTCGCTAGCCGCCCAGCCCGGGCGGGAGCCCCAGGCCGCCGGTGACGGCGCCCAGCTCCTTCTGGGCCAGCTGGCGGGCCTGTTCCAGGGCGTCGTTGACGGCCGCCAGGACCAGGTCCTGCAGCATCTCGACGTCGGCCGGGTCGACGACCTCCGGCTTGATCGCGACCGAGAGCGCCTTCTGATGGCCGTTCACGGTGACCGTCACCATCCCGCCGCCGGCCGTACCGGTCACGTTCTTCTCCCCCAGCTCCCCCTGGACCTTGAGCATCCGCTCCTGCATCTGCTGCAGCTGCTTCATCATCTTGAACTGGCCTGCCACCTTACCTCCCTACCTGCGTGCCGGGCGAGCCCGAGGGTCGCGACGGCTGATTCGGCGTCACCCGGACGTTGACGGCATCGAACCGGTTCATGGCGTCCCGGACCAGGGGGTCTTCGGCCAGGGAGCGTCCAGGCCGGGGAGTCGCCGGCGTCTGGGAGCGCCCCGGCGACTCCCCGGCCGCTTCAGCCGGCCTGGTCTCAACCCCCAGCTCGACCCGAGACTCAGGCCCGAACACCTCGCGGGCGGCAGCGGCCAGCAGCTCGCGCTTGTCAGCGCGCTGCATCAGGTCGAGGTGGGTCGGATATCGGAACTCGATCCGGATGGCGCCACCGGCCGCCGACGCCAGCCGGGCATCCATCAGCAGGCTGGACACGTGCCGGGGCAGCTTCTGCTTGAGGGCCTCGAACTGAAGGCCGGCCGCAGCAGGCTCGGCCAGCTCGAGCGGCCGCTCGATGGCCCCGCCCTCCTCGGGCTCGACCGCGGGGCGGTCCGCGGTGGGCGGCCGCTGCGCGACGAGAGGGCCTTCGACGGCTGAGCGGTCGGCGGTGGGCGGCCGCCGCGCGAGGGGAGGGCCTGCGACGGCTGGGCGCTCGGCCACAGGACGTTCGGCAGCCGAGCCGGTGGCTTCGCTCATCCCCTGGAGCAGGGTGACCTCGAGCAGGAGTCGTGCGTCGGCGCCTTTGCGCAGCTCGGGCTCCATCTCCATCAGGCCCTTCCAGAGGGCGAGCAGCTGGCGGCGCCCGGCGGCCCGGGCGATCTTCTCCAGGCGCGCGGCGGTCGCCTGGCCCAGGCCCTCTCCCTCCCGGTAGCCGACCGAGAGCATAGCCGCCTCCCGAATCGCCGAGAGGAGCCCGCGCACCAGCTGGCGGACGTCCCCGCCGGCGTCGTAGAAGGCCTGCAGCCGGCCCAGCACGCCGGCGGCGTCGTCGGAGACGGCGGCGGCCAGGATCTCGACCAGCGTCTGCGGATCGGCCAGTCCCAGCAGCTCGCGGGTCCGCTCCACGGTCAGCTCGCTGACCCCCTGGCTGATCAGCTGGTCGAGCAGGGTGACGCCGTCGCGCATGCTGCCCTGGCCCAGCCGCGCGATCAGGGCCAGTGAGGCCGGGTCGACCTTGACCCCTTCGCGGGTCACGATCGAGGCCAGGTGGGTGGCGATGGACTCGGTCTCGATCCGGCGGAAGTCGAAACGCTGGCAGCGGGACACGACCGTCAGTGGGATCTTGTGCGGCTCGGTGGTGGCCAGCACGAAGAGCACGTGCGCGGGTGGCTCCTCCAGCGTCTTGAGCAGGGCGTTGAAGGCCTCCGGAGTCAGCATGTGCGCCTCGTCGATGATGTAGACCTTCACCTTGAGCGAAGCGGGCAGGTACTTCACCCGCTCCCGCAGGTCGCGGATCTCGTCGATCCCCCGGTTGGAGGCGGCGTCGATCTCGACCAGGTCCACGGCCGCGCCCGAGCCGATCTCGACGCAGGCGGCGCAGACCCCGCAGGGCTCGGCCCCCTTCCGGTCGAGACAGTTGATCGCCCGGGCCAGGATCCGCGCGGTCGAGGTCTTGCCCGTCCCGCGCACGCCGCAGAACAGGTAGGCGTGCGCCACGCGGTCCTGTTCCACCGCGTTGCTAAGCGTGCGGGCAATGGGATCCTGCCCGACCAGGTCCGCAAAGGTTTGCGACCTGTATTTGAGGTAAAGGGTCTGGTAGGCCATCAGCCGGTGCCGCAGGTCATTGTAACGGGCGCCCTGGTCCGGAACGGAAGCGATCCGCTCTAGAAGACCAGCCGTGCCGGCGACGGCTGTTCCCCACCCTCCAGCGCCTGCTCGTGCTGGATCACGTGCATCACGGCGTTGATCAGGGCCAGGTGGGTGAAGGCCTGAGGGAAGTTGCCCAGGTGCCTCCCGGTCCGCGGATCGATCTCCTCGGCGTATAGCTCGAGAGGGCTGGCGTAGGAGAGCATCCGCTCGCAGAGCTGGCGGGCCCGGTCATGCTCCCCGATCTCGGAGAAGGCCGAGACCAGCCAGAAGGAGCAGATCGCGAACGTCCCTTCCTCGCCGCGGAGGCCGTCGTCGGTCTCCTCCACCCTGTAGCGCTGGACCAGTCCGTCCACGGTGAGCTCCTGCGCGATGGCCAGCACCGTGGCTCGGATCCGAGGATCGTCCGGGGGCAGGAAGCGGAGCAGCGGAAGCAGCAGGAGGGACGCGTCGAGTGCCTTGCTCCCGTAGAACTGGGTGAAGACGTGGGCGCAGACGTCGGCGTGGATCTCATCGGCGGCGGCCTGCCAGCTGGCTGCGATCTCCCATTCCTCGCGAATCCGGGCCAGGCGCGCCCCGCGGTCGGCGGCGACCCAGCACAGCACCTTGGAGGAGGTGAAATGCTGCGCCTCGCCGCGCACCTCCCACATGCCCCGATCCGGCTTACGCCAGTTGGCCAGCGCCTGCTCCACCTGGCGCCTCAGGATCGGCCACAGCCGCCCATCCAGGTGATCGCGTGAGCGGACGTGCAGGTAGACCGACTCGATCACGGCTCCCCAGACGTCGTGCTGGCGCTGGCAGTAGGCGGCGTTGCCCACCCGCACCGGCCGCGCCCCCTCGTAGCCGTTCAGGTGGTCGAGCGTCTTCTCGTCGAGCTCGCGCTCCCCGTCCACCCCGTACACGATCTGCAGCTGCTGGTCGCGCTCGGCCAGGTCGGCGATGAAGTAGAAGTAGTCGTTCGCTTCCCAGTCGAAGCCCAGGGAGTACAGGCCCCAGAGAGTCAGCGAGGCATCCCGGATCCAGCTGTAGCGGTAGTCCCAGTTGCGCTCGCCTCGCGGCGTCTCGGGCAGCGAGGTCGTGGCCGCGGCAACCACCGCGCCCGTGTTGGCGAAGGTCAGGCCTTTCAGCGTCAAGGCGCTGCGCTGCAGGTAGCTCCTCCATCGATGGTCGGGGAAGGAGCCCCGGGCCAGCCAGTGCTGCCAGTGGTGGGCGGTCCAGACCAGCTGGCGGTAGGCCTCGTCGGGGGTCCTGGGCGGGATTCCCCTGGACCAGGAGAGCGCGCAGAAGCGCCGCTCGCCTTCCTTGAGCAGGGTGCGTCCGATCGCTCTCGGGCCCTCGAAGCCGATCCGCATGTCGCTGGTCAGCGTCAGCTCCAGGTCGACGCCGTCGGCCGAGGCCATCCCCTGGTGATAGCCCGCCTCGGTGTACTCCCAGCGCGCCCGCTTGCGGCCCCAATCGAAGGCAGGCTGGCAGTCGAGGACCACCTGCACCTGGCCCTGGACGCAGCGGACCAGGCGCAGCAGCACGTGGACGGCGTCGTAGTCCGTGGGCGCCCGGCGGTAGGTGTGCGATCGCTCGGTCTCGTGGCGCCAGGGGCCCATCAGGAGCAGGTCGCGCACGATGATCCATCCCTCAGGGCCCTCCCAGCTGGTCTCCAGGATCATGGTGCCGGGAAGGTAGCGGCGGTTGGCGGGCACCATGACGTCGGCGGGGCCGAGGCGGAAGCCGCCGGCGCCGCGATCCAGGATGGCGCCGAAGACGCTGGGCCCGTCGAGGCGGGGCAGGCAGAGCCACTCCACGTTGCCGCTGGGCGCGACCAGCGCCGTCACCTCGCAGTCGGAAAGGAAGCCGTAGTCGGCGATGGGCGGGAAGGGCGAGGGCCCGATCGGGCCGTCCGTGACCGTCGCCGGCCCGGAGTCGACGGCGTCCCAGGGCCGTCCGCTCGCGCTCTCCTGTGACCCCGGGCCGCCGTCCGCGGCGGCGCCGCCCTTCGTCCCCGGCGTCGGCTTGGGGCGCTCCGGGGCGCTCATCGCTCGGCTGCTCCCTCGGAGCCGGGCGGGAGGGAGAGCCTCCCCAGCTCGCCGCCGAACCGATCCTCGAGGAAGCGGTCGTGAGCCAGCAGCCGCTGGGTGTCCTGCCGGCGCACCTCGTCGCGGACCTGCTCCATCTTCTGGTCGAGGATGGTCAGGTCGTCAAGCAGCACCTGGACCGGCGTCCGCTCCCCGTCGACCCGGCTCGACCGGGCGTAGGCGGGCGGGAGCTGAAGATAGGTGTTGAGCGCGTTGGGCAGATAGTCGAGCGCGGTCTGCTGCAGGATGAACGGCTCCACCGAGCCGGCCGGGAACTCGCGCACCCGGGGCAGGAGCTCGAGCACGTTCTTGCGGATGCGCAGGAAGCGCTCCATGGCCGGCGCGGGGATCCGTCCGTTCACGGCCTTGAACTGCTGGCCCAGGGCGGCTCGGATGGCGTCCGCGTCCAGTCCTTCCTCGACCACGTGGCGCGCGTGCTCGTCCTTGAGCGATTCCGACCAGATCCCGATCGCGACCCCGGTCCCGTAGAGGGCCGCAACCGTCAGCCACCAGAGCGACCCCCCGACTCCACCGGTCAGGTAGAGCAGGAGCCCGCCCAGGCCCAGGGCGGCGCCGGCCACCTGGACCCGGCCGCGAAAGAAGCGCCGGATGCCATCCATCGAAATCTCAGTGCGGTCAGCGGCTCGAGCCGGCCAACGGGATGGCCAGGTCGGACTGGGCCTTTGCCTCCAGCTGGGGCGCGCTGTGGGCCCGGTCCAGGTAGCTCTGGGCCTTGCGCACCTCGGTCTGGAGCGAGTCGATCGTCTTGCGCATGCTGTCCAGCGCCTGCAGCTTGTAGCGGTCGATCATGTCGATGGTGGCGTAGATGTTGGCGAAGGCCGCCTGCAGCTTCTCGATGTCGATGGTGGCGCTCGCCGCCTGCTCGTAGATCTGCCCCGACTGCTCCTTGAGCATCTCGGAGGTCGACTCGATCAGGCTGGAGGTGGTGGTGTTGAGGGCGCTGATCTGGCTCAGGACGAGACGCTGGTTGGTCAGCGCCTGGGCCACGATCACCGCGGTGCGCAGCGCGGACACGGTGGTCGTGGTGGCCCGGTCGACGCCCTTGATCAGCTCGGTGTTGTTGCGCCGCACCAGGTCGAGGGCCAGGTAGCCCTGGGCGTTGACCGCCAGCTGGGTCAGCAGGTCCTGGCGCTTCTGCCGGACGTAGAAGAGGAGGTCCTCGCGCAGGCTCTTGGCGCGCTCCGGGTCGGTCAACGCGATCTGGTCTATCTGGGCCTCCAGCGCAGCGTCCAGCTTGTTGGCCAGGTAGACGTACTGCTCGAGACGGCCCTTGATCGACCAGACGTTCACCTTCTCCTGCTCGATCGCGGCGTTGTCCTTGCGCAGCTCGTCCTGGCCCCGATAGAGGGCCTGGATGATGGCGTTCAGGTGTCCCTGGGCCGACTGGTAGCGGCCGAAGTAGTCGCGCAGCCGGTTGCCGAAGGGCAGGATGCCGAAGAGGTGCTTGGGGTTCATCAGGCCCTGGCGGGAGGGGTCGAGGTCCTCGACCGTGCGGCGCAGGTCGACGAGCGACTTCGAGACCTCGGTCCCCTGGCTGAAGGGACCGGACTGGAGCGTTTTCACGGGGCGGTCGAGGAGCCGGTTGGAGACGGTCGCCGACTGGCGGATCTCCTCGTCGGCCATGGCGTGGATCGCGTTCACCTTGTCGGCGAAGGCCTGGGAGTGAGGGTCGAGCGCGACCAGCGCATCCAGGTAGGCCTTGACCATGGCGTCGATCCGGCTCTGCAGCTTCGGATCGACCCTGACCATGCCGCCGGCCTCCTGCTCGGTCAGGGCCGCCACCGGCTGGGGCGGCACCAGCACCAGGGAGCCCGAGGCGGCAGCCTGATCGGCCGGGATGGCGCCGGGCGAGGCGGTCGGCGAGTTCGTGCTCACGTTGTCCTCCTCCTGGCCTGACAGGCGGCCATGTTCACGATATACCCGCGGCCGACGCCCCGTAACCCCCGGGCGTAGGGACGGAGGGCAAGCTGATGAGACTCATCTCCCGCCTCCTCGCAGCCCTTTGCGGTGCGCTCCTGGGGGCGGCGCTGGCTCTCCCCGCCAGCGCCGCCACGCAGGCCATGATGGTCGACTGCACCGGAGAGCCGGGCTGCTTCAGCCCCAACCCGCTGACCATTCCGGCCGGTGCGAGCGTCACCTGGACCAACGACGGGAGCGCCTCCCACACCGCCACCTCCGACGGCAACGCCTGGACCACGGCGGTCCTGGCCCCCGGTCAGACCTCCGCCGCGGTCAGCTTCCAGAGCCCCGGCACCTTCACCTATCACTGCTCGATCCATCCCACCATGCGGGGCACGATCGTGGTCACCGCCGCCGCGACCACGCCCCCGACACCGCGCGCCACCCCGCGGGCCCTGGCGGCCGGCGGGGGCGGCCCCCTGCCGCCTGCGGCCCTCGCCCTCGGATTCCTCGTCCTTTGCGCCGGCTTGGGGCTGATCGCGAGGCGCAGGGCCGCCTAGCCGAGCGGACCCAGCAGCAGCCGCCGCAAGGTCACGGCGGCTGCGCCTCCTTACTATGGGCGGATGGCAGCGGCGATGCCCTGGCGCGAGGTGCTCGGCGAGGGGCGCGCCCGCCTCACCGCGGGAGTCGTGCTGGTGGAGTTCGTGGCCGCGGTCCAGGCGCTGGTGGTCACGACGATCATGCCCGCGGTCCGGCGCGACCTGGGCGGCCTGGAGTTCTACGGCCTGGTCTTCTCCGGCTACTCGCTGGCGGGGATGGCCGCGACCCCGAGCGCGGGGCGCGCCGCCGACCGCCTGGGTCCCGCCCGGCCCTTCCTCCTCTACGGCGGACTCTTCGCCGCGGCCACGGTGCTCTGCGGGCTCGCGACCTCGATGCCGCTGCTGGCCGCCCTTCGCCTGGCGCAGGGATACGGCGCCGGCGGCGCCTACACCATCGCCTACGCGGCGGTGGCCCGGGCCATGCCCGAGGCGGCCCGGCCGCGCGTGCTCGCCCTCCTCTCCTTCGCCTGGATCGCCCCGGGCCTTTTAGGGCCGGCGGTCGGCGCGCTGATCGCCTCCACGCTCGGCTGGCGCTGGGCGTTCTTCGCCCTGATCCCGCTGATCCTGGCCGCCGCGGCCCTGGCCATCCCCGGACTCAAGCGGGTGACGCGGGTCACGGTCGCGCAGCCGCCGCTCTCACCGCGCTGGCCGGTGCAGCTCGCCGGCGGGATCGCGATCGTGATCAGCGGACTCTCCCTCGCCGGCTGGATCACGGCGCCGGCGGTGCTGGTCGGGGCCGTGATTGCCGGGCCGGCGCTGCGCCGCATCCTGCCGCCGGGCACGCTGCGCCTGCGCCAGGGACTGCCATCCTGCGTGGTCGCCGCCTTCTGCCTCCTCTTCGGATACGTCGGCGCGGACGACTTCATCCCGCTCCTGATCACCGGCGTCCAGCACGGGTCGATCGCCCAGGCCGGCCTGGTGGTCTCCCTGGGCGCCGTCAGCTGGTCCATCGGCGCCTGGTGGCAGTCGCGCTACGTCACCCGGTTCGCCCGTCCGCTGGTGATCCGCGCCGGCGCGGGCATGCTCATCCTGGCACTGGGCGGAATGCTGCTCGCGACCGCCCTGCCCTCGCTCTGGATCGCGGCCGTCGCCTGGGTGCTGGGAGGGATCGGCGTGGGCGCCGCCTATCCCACCGTGTGGCTGGTGATCATGGCCTCGGCCCAGGAGGGCGCGGTGGGGACGGCGGTCTCCTCGGCCCGCCTGGGCGAGACGCTGGGTCTGGCGCTGGGCGGCGGCGTCGGCGGCGCCGCGATCGCGCTCGGCCACGCCGCGGGGGCGCCGCTGTGGGCGGGGCTGGCGGCTGCCTTTTCGATCGCGCTCCTGGCGGTGATCGGCGCGGCGCTGCTGGCTCCGCGACTGGAGAGCTAGGCGTCGGCGTCGGATCGGTCGGCGCGCGAGCGCGTGAACAGCTCGACGCGTGTGCGCAGCATGTCGATCGCCGTACGGGCCGCCCTGTCCAGGCGCCCGGCCCGCTCGTGCTCGTCGGCCAGGTGCAGGTACATCGTGGTGTCGTCCTTGACCCCGGCCGGCGCGTAGTCCGGGCCCAGCCGCTCCAGCCCCCCGCGGGCGGAGGCGAGCGCGGCCTTCGGATCGCCCGCCTGGAGCCGGTCCTCCGCGGCCTGCAGCAGGGCACGCGCGGCCGTGAGCCGAGCCTCCTCAGGCGTCAGGTCTGCCATGGAGCTACGCTAATGGCCGCGCGCCCCGGCGCCCACCACCTGGACGTGCGCCCGGGCCTCTTTCCGGGCCAGCTTCCCCGCCGCGCCTTCGTAGAAGACGAGCTGGTACTTTTCGCACACCGCCGCAACCGCCGCCTCGACCGCGGGAACGAAGTCCACACCGTCGCCCTGAGCCTTGGCGAAAGCGGTGTTCCAGGCGGCGTCGATCTCGTCGTGGAGGGCCTTCTTCTTCAACGGCGTGTCGGCCTTGGACACCAGCGCCTGGAACTCCTTGGTGCGGGTGACGACGAAAGTCTTTGGTCCCGACTGCACGATCTCGATCGGGTTGTCGTAGTAGATCATGGTGGCGATGTCGCCGCCGCTGTGAGCCACGCCGGTGGTCGAGCCCTCGCTCGCGTCGTAGGGATGGGTATGTCCGACCGCGATCAGGGTCTCCCCCGACTTCAGGTCGCCGGTGTTGGGCGTGAAGCTGCCGCTGTCGCCGGCCTTGCCCGCCCGCCACTCGTACTTGCCCTGGGCCGTCTTGACCAGGATGCCGCCCTGCTCCTGCGACTTCCCTCCGGGGAAGGAGGCGTCCCACGCCGCCTGCATGCCGTCGGTCAGCTCCTTGGGCAGCTCCATGGACTCCGGCTCGCCCACCTTGTCGGTGAGCGTGGCGGCGGTGTCGAACTTCGCGTTGCGCTGGAGGGAGAGCCATCCGGTGACGGCCTGGTTGCCGGCGGCGCGCTGGAGCCAGAGGATTCGCTCCACGACCGGATTGGCGCCGTACGCAGCCCTCGGCGTCCGCCGCCGCCGGGCAGCGAGGTGCGCCTTCAGTGCGAGTACGCGATCCACAGGCTCCCTCAGCATCGTCCGGGCTGCGACCGCCGGCTGGTCCTCGAGGGCAGCCGTTGGGGCAGCCGAGCCTGCCCGAAAGGGCGGGCTGGAAGCGGGGCCCGAGAACCGCTCAGGCGAGCTGGCGGTAGATCCGTTCGCCGGCCCGGATCGGGACCGCGAGCCAGTTCTCGGGTGGGGCCAGGGGACAGGCCCAGCAGTCGTCGTAGGCGCACGACGGGTTGTAGGCGTAGTTGAAGTCGACCAGCACCTCGTCCGAGCCGGGAGTCAGCTCCAGGCTGAGTCCGTCGGTGTTCTTGACCGTATCGAACAGATAGCGGCCCGCACCGAAGGTCTCCTTGCCGGAGGTCGCGTCGCGAAACGGAAGGAAGAGCCCACCGCCGTAGCCGCTGATGGCGAACACGGTCAGCTCGCAGGCCACGCCCCGATGAAGAAAGCGCAGCGTGCCCGAGCGGCGGTAGTGGATCACGCCGTCCTCGCCGCCGGTGTCGATGTCGAGGCCTTCTCCATCCCCTCGAGGCGCTTCCAGGCGGCAGCGGATCCGCAGCGCCGGGTCGGGGTCGTAGTAGTGGAGCCCCTCGAAAGCGGGCCGGTCCCCCTGCGGGATGGGCGACTGCGGATGTGTGGCGAAGAGGCGATCACGCCCGCGGCGCCACTGCTGGAGCGCATCCTCGCCGCGCAGGCGGTAGAGGTCGCCCGTCCGGCGTCGCCAGTCGGCCAGCTCGAGGTCTCGCTGCGCCGACGCCCTCAAGCGGCCGCCCGGCCGGGTGGCGTCAGCGCGAGGCCGTTCCCGCGCCGACCCGTTCCTTGACCTCCGTCAGCAGGCCGCTTCGCACGTCGTAGACGAAGCCTCGCACCGAACCCTTGCGAGGGACGAAAGGACTGGCCTTGATCCGCGCCGTCGATTGACGCACGTCGTCTTCCAGGTCGCTGAATGCCTCGAGCGCGAAGGGCGGCCTGATCCCGGTCTCCCGCTCGATCTGTCCCTTGACCTCGTCGTCCTTGAAGGTGAGCATCCCACAGTCGGTGTGATGGATCAGTACCACCTCCTCGGTCCCCAGCAAGCGCTGCGAGATGGCCAGCGACCGGATCACGTCGTCGGTGACCGCTCCTCCGGCATTGCGGATGACGTGCGCGTCGCCCTCTTTCAGCCCCAGGATCTTCGACACATGCAACCGGGCGTCCATGCAGGCGACCACGGCCAGCTTGCGTGCCGGCGGCAGGGGCAGCTGTCCTTTGTCGAACCCGCGCGCGTAGCTTTCGTTGTTCTTCAGCAGCTCGTCAGTTACGCTCATGCCTTCCTCCCTGGAACGCTACAGGCCAAGCACCGGCCTCTCCGGTCGCGGCCAATGCTGACATTGTCGATCCAAATAGTCAAGAACGGAACCTGGACAACCTTCTGTAAAGTTACCGGATCAACCCCGAAAACAACCTGACCCGGGCACAGGCCCGGGAGCGCGCCGCCCTGATCCAGAGTCCCATCTACGAGGTCTTCCTCGACCTCACCACGGGTGAGCAGGCCTTCAGCTGCGACGCGACCATCCACTTCCTCTGCCGGACCCCGGGCGCCTCCACCTTCATCGACTTCTCGCCCAGCTCGCTCGACGAGGTCCAGCTCAACGGCCAGGAGGTGCCCAAGGAGGCCTTCAACGGCGCCCGGCTGCGGCTGACCAACCTGAAGGAGGCCAACGAGCTCCACGTCAGGGGGCGCTGTGCCTACCAGAACATCGGCGCCGGCCTCTCGCGCTTCACCGATCCCGTCGACGGCCGGGTCTACCTCCACAGCCAGTTCGAGCCGTTCGACGCGCACGACGTGTATCCCTGCTTCGACCAGCCGGACCTCAAGGCCAGCTTCGCCTTCACCGTACTGGCGCCCGAAGGCTGGGAGGTGATCTCCAACACGGCCGGGCAGCCCTCGCCGGTGGAGGGCGGCAAGGTGCGATGGACCTTCCCGCCGACTCCCAGGATGGCGACCTACGTCACCGCCGTGGTGGCGGGCCCCTATCACGCGGCGCGGCAGCGCCACGGTGACATCGACCTCGGGATCTACTGCCGCCAGTCGCTCAAGGAATACCTGGACGCGGACGAGATCTTCGAGATCACGAGAGCGGGACTCGATTTCTACAGCCGCGTCTACGCCTATCCCTATCCCTTCGGCAAGAAATACGACCAGCTCTTCGTGCCCGAGTTCAGCGCCGGCGCGATGGAGAACGCGGCCTGCATCACCATCCTCGAGCATTTCATCTTCCGTTCCAAGGTGACGGAGGCCGCGCGCGAGTCCCGCGCCGAGCTGATCCTGCACGAGATGGCCCACATGTGGTTCGGCGACCTGGTCACCATGCGCTGGTGGGACGACCTCTGGCTGAACGAGAGCTTCGCCACCTTCATGTCCACCTTCGCCCAGGTCGAAGCCACGCGTTTTCGCAACGGATGGACGACCTTCGCCAACACCGTCAAGTCGGGTGCCCGCCGGCAGGACCAGCTGCCGACCACCCATCCGATCGCAGCCAACATCGTGGACCTGGAGTCGATCCACCTCCACTTCGACCAGATCACCTACGACAAGGGCGCCTCGGTGCTGCGCCAGCTGGTCGCCTGGGTGGGACAGGATACCTTCCTGCGCGGGGTCCAGCGCTACCTGAAGACGCGCCAGTTCAGCAACGCAAGCCTCGACGAGTTCCTCTCCGACATCGAGCAGGGGTCGGGCCGAAACCTGAGCGCCTGGTCGGAGGACTGGCTGGAGACGGCCGGCCTCAACACCCTGGTCCCCACCGTCCGCCTGCGCCAGGGCGGCGACGGCCCATCGATCGCCTCCTTCGCCATCGAGCAGGAGGCGCCGGAGCAGTGGCCGACGCTGCGTCCCCACCGCCTGGCGATCGGCCTCTACGACCGCAAGCCGGAAGGCCTGCGGCTGCGGCGCCACCTGGAGCTGGACGTCCAGGAGGCGATCACCCCGGTCCCCCAGCTACAGGACGAGAAGGCGCCCGATTTCATCCTCCTCAACGACGGCGACCTGGACTACGCCAAGGTCCGCTTCGACGAGCGGTCGCTGCAGACCGCGCGCGATCACCTCGCGAGCCTGGACGATCCGCTGGCCCGGGCCGTCTCCTGGGGCGCTTTCTACGACATGCTGCGCGACGCCAGGCTCAGGGCGCGAGACTTCGTGGCCATCGTGCTCAACAACATCCACGGCGAGGACGACATCGGGGTGGTCCAGACACTGCTCCAGCAGGCGTCGGTCGCGGTCGAGATCTTCGGCGATCCCGCCAACGCCAGGGCGGCGGGCCAGACGCTGGCCGAGCACGCGCTCCGGACACTGGAGCAGGCCGAGCACGGGTCAGACCTCCAGCTGGTCTGGGCGCGCGCCTTCATCGGGGCGGCGTCCTCGGCCCCGCACCTGGCTCGGGTCCGCGGGATCCTCGAGGGCACCGTCGTCTACGAGGGACTGAGGGTGGACACCGACCTGCGCTGGGGGATCGTGATCGCGCTGGCCTCCGCCGGCGCAGCCGAAGACTCGCTGATCGAGGCCGAGCTGGCCCGCGATCCGACCGACATCGGCCAGCGCTACGCAGCGGCGGCGCGGGCCGCCCGCCCCACCGCGGAGGCCAAGGCGCAGGCCTGGTCGGCGCTGATCGACGACCGGTCGCTGTCGCTGGCGATGATCCGCTCCCTGCTGCGAGGCTTCGAGCAGCCGGACCAGCGCCACCTGCTGGAAGCCTACGTGCAGCCCTATTTCCAGGCCCTGGACCGGATCTGGAAGGAGCGCGAGATCGAGGTCGCGCTGGACCTGGCGCGCGGCCTGTATCCGAGCGTCGTGGTGGGCGACGAGGTCGTCAACCTGAGCACCTTGGCCCTCAACCGGGAGGCGACGCCCGGCCCCCTCCGCCGCATCCTGCTCGAAAGCCGCGACCAGATGGAGCGTACTATCAGGGCCCGGGCCTTCGACGCCTCGGCGGCGGAGCCGGCCGCCGTCTGACCTTCATCGCATTGCACCTGGCCTTTAGGCCTTTCGGCGGTTGACAGCGTGGCAGCGCCCACTAGCCTGGGGGTGTGAGAGCAGGCGCCTCGCCGCCGACCCGTGCGCGCCGGCTGCCCGGACGGCGGGCCTGGCTGACGGCCGCGCTGGTCATCATCGGCCTCCCGCTCGCCGTCGTCTACGTCGACCTGGCTCTCACCTTCCCCAATCCCGCGGCGCGGATCGCCCTGCGCTCCCTGCCCGTCCTGCCGCTCGCGATCTGGACGCTCTGGCTCGACGGCGACCGGCCCTTCGAGGCGTCGCCGCGCTGGCGCAAGCACGGCGGCCGGCTGCTGAGCCTGCTGGCGATCATGGCCCTGGCAGTCGTCCTCCTGGGCCTCTTCCTCAACTGGCTCTACGACCCGGCTCGGGTCCTCTGAGGCGCACCAGCACGGTCGAAGCCGCGATCGTCACCACCACCGAGGCCAGGATGGCGGCGTACAGGTCGTCGGGGATCACGTGCCGGGCCAGGCCGATGGTCGCCAGAACGAAGCTGAACTCCCCGATCTGACCCAGGCCGACCGCGAGCTGAAGCGGCCGCCCGGGGAGCCCGGTCAACCGGGCCAGCAGGTAGACCGGGAGCACCTTGGTCAGGAGCAGGAGGCCGAGCAGCAGGCCCAGCCATCCAAGCCCCCTGGCCAGCGCTCCCGGGTCGATCAGCGCCCCTATGGCGACGAAGAACAGGACCGCGAAGACGTCGCGAAAGGGCAGCAGCCGCTCCCTCGCCTCGGTCGCCTCCCGGCTCTCGCTGATCGCCAGGCCGCAGATGAAGGCCGCCAGCGCGAGGGGGATGCCGAAGACGGCGGCGCCCAGGCCGGCCAGGGCCAGCGCGGTGGCCACGGTGAAGATCAGGAACAGATCGTGCTCCTGGTGCAGTCGCCGGAGCACGAAGGGAAAGAACCCGCCCGCCGCGACCACGGCAGCCAGGTAGGCGAGCGCCAGGGCCACCGCGATCGATCCCGATTGCGACTCCAGGCCGAAGGCGATCAGGGCGACGATCGAGAGCAGGACCCCGGCCACGTCCTGGATCACGCTCCAGCCGAGCAGCGCCTCGTCGGTTGCGGCGTCGGTGGTCCGGCGGCGGCTGCGCGTGACGTTGACCACGACCACGCTCGAGGACAGCGCCAGGCAGAGCCCGAGCAGCGCCGCCCCGGCCGGCCGCAGGCCCAGCACCAGGCCGGCGGCGCCGCCCAGGCCGGCCGAGAGGACCGTCTGAAGCGGCGCGAGCAGGAGGAGGCGGCTGCGTTCCAGGCCCAGCTCCAGGGGATCGATCTCGATGCCGACCTCGAACAGGAGGAGAACCACGCCCACGTCGGCGAACAGCTGCAGCTGGTGGCGGTCAGCGGTATAGCCCGGGGTGAAGGGCGAGACGACGACGCCGATCGCCAGGTAGCCCAGCACCGCCGGCAGGCCGGCGCGCCGGGCCAGCCATCCCGCCACCGCCGCCAGCAGGAGGACGAAGCCGATCTCGAAGACCGCGGGAGGGGTGGCCTCCATCGCCCATCAGCATGACAAAGCGTCGCCGCGGCTCGACTAACATGTCCTGGTGGCCGAGCCGGAATCGGCGGCGGTGCTCCACAGCGAGCTCCGGCGCGACGTCAGCGTCTATGGCTCGTACATGTGGGGCTATGCCGCCGTCGGCGCCGACATCTACACCGCGCTGGGGATCATCACCCTGGCCGCCCTGGGGCTGGCTCCGGTCGCCTTCCTGGTGGCCGGGCTGGTCTTCGCACTGGTCGGCCTCTGCTACGCGGAGCTGGCCTCCGCCTATCCGCTGGCCGGCGGCGGCCAGTACTTCACGCTGCGCGGGCTGGGTGACTTCTGGGGGCTGGTCGCCGGAGCGGCGCTGGTCCTCGACTACACCATCGACATCTCCCTCTTCGCCGTGGTCGCCCTCGGCTACTTCAACTACTTCCTGCCCTACCTGACCTTCGGCCACCACGCGCTCGACTTCATGGTCACGCTGGGGCCGATCCACCTGGCCTGGCTCTGGCTCCTCGAGACACTGGCCGGCATCGTCCTGCTGGTCTGGCTCAACGTGCGCGGGATCCGGATCTCGACCGGCTTCAACGAGATCGTGGGCACGATCGCCATCTTCGCCCAATGGGTGATCGTGGTCGCGGGCTTCCTCCTGGTCTGGAAGCCCGAGCTCCTGATTCACCAGTTCGTCTACGACCGGCCGAGCCTCTCCCGCCTGGCCTTCGGCGCCTCGCTGGCGATCATCGCCTTCGTCGGGCTCGAGACCATCTCCCAGGTCGCCCAGGAGACGCGCCGGCCGGCGACCATCATCCCCCGGACCTCGATCGGGCTGGTGATCTCGGTCCTGGTCTTCGCCATGGCCTTCTCGGTGCTGGCGGTCGGGATGCTCCACCCCAGTGACTTCCGCAACCACGAGGGTGACGCGGTGGCCCTGATCGCTCAGCACATCCCGGTGATCGGCGTGGTCGCGGCCCCCTTCACCGCCGCTGTGGGAGCCCTGATCGTCTACATCTCGGCCAACTCCGGCGTGGTCAGCGCCTCCCGCCTCAGTTACTCCATGAGCCAGTTCCAGCTGCTGCCTCGCTGGTTCACCAAGATCAATCCCAAATACGCCACCCCGGCGCGGGCGATCATGGTCTTCAGCGGCATCGCCATCCTCCAGACGCTCTTCGCCTTCTTCACTCCCGGACCGGCGGGAAAGACCGCGGCGATCGACGTGCTGGCCGACCTCTACGCCTTCGGCGCCACCACCGGCTACCTGCTGGTCTTCATCTCCCTCTTCGCCCTCCGCCTCTACGACCCGTACACTCCGAGGCCCTACCGGATGCCGCTCAACGTCCAGATGACCTTCAAGGGACGCCCGGTCTGGTTCCCGGTCCTGGGCGCGCTCGGCTTCCTGGGCGTCCTCTTCTTCCTGGCGATGGTGATCCTGACCCACGACTACGCCCGGATCGTGGGACCGATCTGGGTCGCGGCCGCGATCGTCATCTACATCCTCTACCGGCGGCGCAGCGGCTACCCGCTCTTCAGATCGATTCCCCATGACTGGGAGACCGCCACCCGGCGGGTGCTCAAGGAGGCGGAGGAGTTCAGGTCCCTGGAGGAATACGAAGCCGCGCTCGCGGAGCGCGACGCAGTCTCAGGGAGCTGAGGCGCGCCGAGCGTAACCCCGCGAAGCCGTAAGGTGTGGGCGTGAAACGCGGCCGTGTTCGCCGCGGACTGGGGCTGGCGCTGCTGGTCCTGGTCGTGGTGGCCGTGGTCATGGCCCTGATCCCGCTGCCGGCGCTCAGCCTGCGCCGCGCCCCATCCCCGATCGACGGGAGCGACCCCGCGCTGCCCTGGCTCCAGGTGCGGGACGGCCGGATCCAGGACTCGACCGGCCGGGCCGTGCTCCTGCGCGGCTTCAACGTCGACGCCCTGGTCCTCTACCCGGACGAACCGCCCGCCGGCTTCGACGAGGAGGACGCCAGGCTGATCCAGCGCAGCGGCTTCAACCTGGTCCGGCTGGGCATCGACTGGGCGCAGCTGGAGCCGGTCCGAGGCCAGATCGACCAGGGCTACCTGGATCGGGTCAGCCGCACCGTGGCCATGCTCAACGCCCACGGGCTGTACGCCATCCTGGACATGCACTTCCGCCTCGGCTGGAGTCCCAGGTACGGCGCCTCGGGCGCACCCGCCTGGGCCACCTTCCCGCTGCCGGACGTCTACCTGGGAAAGGGAAGGCTCAGCTGGGGGCACGGCGTGTCCCCGGCGGCGGTGGCCGCGGTTACGTATTTCTGGCTGGCCCGGGACTGGCAGCGCGACTTCGCGACGGTCTGGCAGGCGGTGGCCCGCCGCTTCAGTGACGTACCGGGGGTGGCCGCCTACGACATCATCAACGAGCCCGACGGCCTGCCCATCCCGCCGGTGCTCTTCGAGAAATACTGGATGTGGCCCTTCTATCAGCGGGTCATGCAGGCGGTGCTGGACGTCGATCCTCATCACGTCCTGATGGCGGAGAGCATCCTCTTCCTCAACCTGGACACGGTGATCCGGCCGCTCCAGGGCGGCAACCTGGTCTACGGGCCGCACCTCTACGTCGGCTCCCTGATCCCACCCTTTTGGACCGGCGACCCGGCCCCGCAGGCCGACCGGCTCAACGAGTTCCGGCGGGAGGCCGACCGGCTCCCGGCGCCGTTATGGATCGGCGAGCTGGGCTTCGACCTGACCCGGCCCCAGGCGGCGGGCTACGCCGACGCCACGCTGGACCTGATGGACGATCGCGCCCTCGGCTGGGCCTGGTGGCAATGGCGCCAGAACCGCTGGTGGGGCATCCGCGACGCGGGCGGGGCGCTGGTCAACCGCGAGGTCCTGCGCCACCTGGCCAGGCCCTACCTGCAGGCGGCTCCGTCCGGGGTCCGGGCCAGCCGGGGCAACGGGATCGCGGGCGCCCTGACGATCGAGGTCGCGCCGGGACACGGCACAGGTGCGGCCGTCGTCGGCTGGTCCGCGCTGACCCTGCCGGCGCCCCACGTGCTCGGCGCCTGCGTGCGAGCCTCACACTGGGACGCCAGCCGGTCCCAGATCGTGCTCGACTTCCAGCCCGGGAGCGGCTGCACGGTCCGAATCTCGGCCTGAGTCCGGCCGCGCCCGCTATTGACATCCCGGCGCCGAAGATGTTGTGATAACTGAGCTGAACCATTAGCAGCCGCATGAACGAGGCCATATCAACCATGGCCAGTAGGTTTAATGGGAGGGTAAGGATGTCCCGTCTGTGGCCTGCCGGCCTGGCCCGGCTCCAACGCTCGAGAATCAACCGCCTGTTCGCAGTGGTCAGCCTGACCACCGGATTGGCGCTGGCCGGCGGGACGCTCGCCTCAGCCGACGTCACCGACACCCTGATTTCCGGGACAGCCGTGCTCTTGAGCGCAACCAGCTCCAGCGGAAACGGCGGCAACACCAGCTCGACGTCGAGCATGACCAACATCTTCTCTCCGGCCAGCTACGTCGACTACAAGCGCGCTGGCGGCGAACCCACCGTGGTCGTAGACCGCTATCCCTTCACCCCCGGGCAATTCGGCAACAACGCCGGCGCCAACCAGTTCCGCGACATCGTCTACATCTCCAATCCGCTGGGAGTCGGCTACCCCG
>VBIC01000091.1:19585-21036 GCA_005881425.1 Chloroflexota bacterium
CCGGGTGCCGCCCCACGACCCGATCTTCGGCAATCCCGACGGCACCATCGCCAGCGGCGGCGGCGACTCCCACCAGGACGTGGGCGAGGTGACCCACAACGTCTTCTTCGTCGACCTCTCGGGAGCCTGCGTGACCATGAACCGGTCCACCGACCTGGGCGAGACCTTCGTCAGCGACAAGCTGGGCTGCGGGACCAGCTTCGGCGTGATCGACGACCGGCAGTGGGTCAACGACGACGAGCTGTACCCGGACAAGACTCAGCGCGTCTACATCAGCTTCAACGACGACACCTCGCCGGCGCCCTCGATCGTGCTGGCCCGGAGCAAGCAGGACGGCATCGTGGGCAGCTTTGGCACGGATTCGCTTTGCAATCCGCTCACCGGCGCGATCAGCGTGACCCCGCCTCCCAGCGACACCACGCCCACCGTCTGCCCTGACCCGGCCGACGCCCACCTCTACGTCAGCGGCGCGATCGAGGTGGACAAGTCGCCCTCGTCACCCTACTACCACTCCATCTACATCCCCTTCATCCGCCAGGACAGCGCCGGCAACTTCTCCCTCTGGGTCGCGATCTCGCGTGATGGCGGCGACACCTGGCAGCGCTACAACCCCGCCAACATCTTCCCCAACATGACCATCGACACCGCCGGCAACCTGTACTTCGACTGGTCCCAGGACCAGAGCGCCAATCCCGGCCAGCCCGGCGAGCAGGACGTCTACTACACCTTCTCCCAGGGCGGCGGGCTCACCGGCACCTGGGCGCCGCCAACGGACATCACCCAGGAGACCGGCGACTCGGCCGTCTTCCCCTGGATGGTGGCCGGCGACCCGGGCCGGGTGGACGTCGTCTTCTACAAGGCCAACAGCGGCGCCAACTCCAACCTCGGCGGCACCTCGGTCTGGAATGTCTACTGGGGGCAGTCGAACAATCTCCTGACGGGAAGCCGCAACATCAACAGCGTGCAGATCAGCGATCATCCCAACCACGTCGGCACCATCTGCACCTTCGGGACCGGCTGCGGGGGCAGCGACTCGCGCAGCCTGCTCGACTTCTTCACCGTCGACGTCGACCATCTCGGGTACAGCCACCAGATCGCCGGCAACGGCGTCTTCCAGGGCCAGAGCATCAGCTGGCACCAGCAGTGGCCGATCCAGAACCATGCGGTGACCGACCCGGCCGGCGATGTCTACGACGGCAACGGCCTGCCGGTCGCCTGTCCCAGCATGGACGTCCTGGCCGCGAGCGAGAGCCGATCGAACAGCCTGGCCACGATCAGCCTCACGCTGGGTGCCCCGCCAACCTCCGTCGCGGCCGCCGGCTGCTCGCGCTCCGGGGCCTCGGGAGGGCTGTGGGGCGCGGAGTTCTGGGCCGCCAGCACCCCCGACACCACTACCGGCGGCACCGTCCCCAACGACAACTTCTACATCGCCTATCGGGACAACCCCGGCG
>VBIC01000038.1:0-4596 GCA_005881425.1 Chloroflexota bacterium
CCCAGCCATATCCGACCACGTCGCTCGCCTGGACGTCGAGGACGGCCGCGCCGTGCGCCTCGCAGAAGCGGACCACCTCGTCGCGGCTGATCCCGTGCACCACCGCCGCCGGATGGCCATGATGGCGCAGGCGCCTGTAGGCCCGCAGCAGGGGCGGGGGCAGGAGCTGCTTGAGCCGGCCTCGCAGTCGCTGCCGGCTGGGCATCTGGAAGAGCAGGACGCCGTTGGGCTTGAGACAGCGGATGAACTCGGCTACGTAGCCGCGCGCCCACTCCGGGTGCATGTGCTGGAGCACGATGTTCGAGTAGATGAAGTCGAAGCTCCCGTCACCGAACAAAGAAAGGTCGCGCGAAAGATTGACGTGGTAGCGGCAGCGGTCGGGATACTTGTTGAAGCGTCTGGCGTTGTCGACCATCGAGGGCGAGATGTCTACGCCGTCGACCTGTCCGAAATGCGTGGCCAGTGCCTGCGAGAGCCTGCCCACGCCGCAACCGAAGTCCAGGGCTCTGCCCTGGTCGACGGCGATCCCCTGGCGCTCGAGGTAGCTCATCACCTCGACGATCTCCTGGACGCCGGTCTCGAAGAACTCGTCGACCTTCCACCGGCCCTGCTTGCCGGGCACGCTCAGGACCGACCAGAGTGGATCCTCCTTCCCGGCCTCGTCCCATACCTTCTGATGCGCCTGGAGGTCTGGTTGCTGGCTGGTCATCCTGCTCAGGATAACGCCCGGCTCCGACTCCCCCTAGAATTCGGTCCATGCCGACGTACCAGGCGGACGCCATCGTGCTGCGCCGGCTGGACTATGGGGAGGCGGACCGGATCCTGACCCTGCTGACGCGAGAGCACGGCAAGCTTTCCGCGATCGCCCGGGGCGCTCGCAAGAGCCAGGCGAGAGCCGGCGCCCTCGACCTCTTCGGGCGCTCGCGCATGATGCTGGCCAAGGGCCACAACCTGGACGTGGTGGCCCAGGTGGAGCGACGGGGTGACGCCCGCCACATCAGCGGCGACATGCAGCGAACCGCCTATGCCTGCCTGGTCGCCGAGGTCGTCGACAAGGTCCTCGAAGATCGCCACCCGGTAGACGACGTCTTCGACCTGGTGGTGGAGACGCTCGATCGCCTGAACCTGCCGTCGCGGTCTTCCCGGGCGGATGCTTGCTGGTTCTTGATGCGCATCCTCGACCTCCTCGGCTACCAGCCGCAGCTCCAGGACTGCGCCGGCTGCGGCTCTGCGTCCCCCTCCCCCTCGACGGGGGAGGGTGGGGGTGCTTCAGAGAATCGCATCTGGTTCTCGCCGCTCCTCGGCGGTCTTCTCTGCCCGCGCTGCGGCGGGCATGACCAGGCGGGGTCCGCGCTCTCCCTGACAGCGGTCAAGGTGCTCCGCGTCATGCAGGCGGGCGACGCTGCCCTCTATGACCGGCTGCGACTGACTCCCGAGCTGCTCGACGGGGTGGAGCGCGCGCTCGAGGATCAGCTCGAATATCACCTGGACCGCCATCTCAAGAGCCTGGACTTCCTGCGGAGCGTTCGTGGCTGAGCCGGTGGAGCGGATCGAGCCGCGGCAGCCTCCGCTGATGGAGAAGCTCGTCTCACTCGCCAAGCGCCGCGGCTTCTTCTTCCAGTCCAGCGAGATCTACGGCGGGCTGCAGGGGTTCTGGGACTTCGGCCCGCTGGGGGTGACTCTTCGCAACAACGTCAGGCGGGCCTGGTGGCGGACGATGGTCGAGCTGCGTGATGACGTCGTGGGCCTGGAGAGCACCCTGATCATGCATCCGCGGACCTGGGTCGCCTCCGGTCACGTGGAGAACTTCACCGACCCGCTGGTCGAGTGCAAGACCTGTCACCAGCGGTTTCGCGCCGATCACGTTCGGGGCCGCGTCCATGCCGAGGACGGCGGCGAGTTCACCGAACCGCGCCGGTTCAACCTGATGTTCAAGACCTTCGTCGGTCCGGCCGAGGACTCGAGCGCCCAGGTCTACCTCCGGCCCGAGACCGCCCAGGGTCAATTCGTCGATTTCGCCAACGTCCTGAACGCGACCCGCATGCGACCGCCGTTCGGGATCGCCCAGATGGGGAAGGCCTTCCGCAACGAGATCACCCCGGGCAACTCGATCTTCCGGCTGCGCGAGTTCGACCTGATGGAAATGGAGTACTTCGTGCCCCCGGCCGAGGAGATGCGCTGGCTCGACTACTGGAAGGAGGAGCGGCTCCGCTGGCACGTCTCGCTCGGCATCCGTCCCGACAAGCTGCGGCTGCGCGCGCACAGCAAGGATGAGCTGGCCCACTACGCCTCGGGCGCCTTCGACGTGGAGTATGAGTTCCCCTTCGGCTGGTCCGAGCTGGAGGGGATCGCGGCCCGCGGATCGTACGACCTGTCGGCTCACCAGCAGGCCTCCGGCCGGGACCTGTCCTACTTCGACGACCTCAAGCGGGAGCGCTACGTTCCCCACGTCGTCGAGCCGGCGGTCGGGGTGGACCGGGTCATGCTGACCCTTCTGATCGACGCCTATCGGGAGGAGGAGGTCCGTGGTGAGCAGCGGGTCGTGCTCCGCTTCCATCCCTCGATCGCGCCGGTGCAGGTGGCGGTGCTCCCTCTCTCCCGCAAGGAGCAGCTGATCGAGACCGCAAAGCGTGTGGAGCACGAGCTCCGCCCCTACTTCCGCACCGAGTATGACGACACCCAATCGATCGGCAAGCGCTACCGCCGCCAGGACGAGATCGGCACGCCTTATGCGGTCACGGTCGACTTCGAGACGGCGCAGGACCAGGGTGTGACGATCCGCTCCCGCGACGAGATGACGCAGGTACGAGTCCCGATCAGCGGCCTGCGCCAGGCGATGGCCGACCGGCTGCCGTGACGGTCGCAGTTCACCCCACCGCCCTCGAGGGCGTGCTTGTCATCGAGCCGTCGATCCGCCGCGACGAGCGCGGCTTCTTCCTCGAAAGCTACCACCAGAGCGCCTACCAGTCGGCAGGCATCCGGTACCTCTTCGTGCAGGACAACTTCTCGCGCTCCAGGCAGGGAGTCCTGCGCGGCTTCCACTTCCAGGACGTGACGGCCCCCATGGCCAAGCTGGTGCGCTGCGTGCGGGGGCGGGTCCTCGACGTGGCCGTCGACCTGCGGGTCGGGTCACCCTCCTTCGGCCGGCATGTCAGCCTCGAGCTGGACGAGGAGCGGATGCTGCAGCTGCTCGTACCGGTCGGCTTCGGCCATGCGTTCCTGGCGCTCAGCGAGTGGGCTGACGTGGAGTACCGCTGCAGCGGCTTCTACACTCCGGCCGCGGAGCGGGTCCTGGCCTGGGACGATCCCCAGATCGGCATACGCTGGCCGGTCGCCAGCCCGATCCTCTCGGCCCGCGACCAGAAGGGTATGTCGCTGGGCGACTACCTCGAGGCCCCCGCCTTTCACTTCTCTCCCTCCCCCTCGGCGGGAGCTGGCGGCCTCTCTCCCTCCCCCTCGACGGGGGAGGGTCGGGGTGGGGGTGCTTCATCCGGAGGCGTCCCCTGAAAGCCCTCATCCTGAGCGGCGGGACGGGCACCCGCCTGCGGCCGATCACTCACACCAGCGCCAAGCAGCTCGTGCCGGTGGCCAACAAGCCCATCCTCTTTTATGCGATCGAGAGCGTTGTCAGCGCGGGGCTGACCGAGATCGGCATGGTCGTGGGCGACACGGCCGGCGAAATCACCGCCGCCGTGGGTGACGGCAGCCGCTTCGGCGCGAGGGTCACCTACATCCGGCAGAGCGCGCCCCTCGGCCTCGCCCACGCGGTCAGGGAGGCGAGGGAGTACCTCGACGACCAGCCTTTCGTGATGTACCTGGGCGACAACCTGGTCCGCAGCGGCATCCAGCCCTTCGTCGAGCGCTTCCGCTCCAGCCGGCCGGATGCGCTCATCCTCCTGGCCCGGGTCAGGGCGCCCGAGCGATTCGGTGTCGCCGAGCTGCGCGACGGTCATGTGGTCAGGCTGGAGGAGAAGCCGGTCAGCCCTCGCTCCGACCTGGCGCTGGTCGGCGTCTACCTCTTCACCTCGCGAATCTTCGATGCGGTTGCCGCGATCCAGCCCTCGGCGCGGGGCGAGCTGGAGATCACCGACGCCATCCAGTGGCTGATCGACCATCAGGCCCGGGTGGAGGCGCACGAGGTGGAGGGCTGGTGGAAGGACACGGGCCGGCTCGAGGACCTGCTGGAGGCCAACCGGATCGTGCTCGACGGCCTGGTCGCGTGCGTCAAAGGGTCGGTGTCCCCCGATTCCGAGGTCACCGGCAAGGTGGTCATCGAGGCGGGGGCGCAGATCGTCGCCAGCCAGATCCGCGGCCCCGCGATCGTCGGGGCCGGTGCCCTGATCGAGCACTCCTACATCGGCCCCTTCACTTCCATCGCCGCCGGGGTGCACGTCCGCAGCAGTGAGCTGGAGCATTCGATCGTCCTCGAGCACGCGCGGATCTGGGACGCCCCGGCCCGGATCGAGGGAAGCCTGATCGGCAAGGACGTCCTGGTCCACCGGACAGCGACCTTGCCCAAGGTGATCCGCCTCATGGTCGGCGATCACTCGGAAGTGGACCTGGCCTGATGCGGCTGCGTCATCTGCTCGTCACCGG
>VBIC01000038.1:4764-8882 GCA_005881425.1 Chloroflexota bacterium
GCGCAGCCAGGGACGTCGACGCCATCGTCAACTTCGCAGCCGAATCCCATGTGGACCGCTCGCTGCTCGACGCCAGTGCGTTCGTACAGACGAACGTCGAGGGCACGTCTGTCCTCCTCGACGCCGCCGTGCGCTACCGGCACCAGCGCTTCCTGCAGGTCTCCACCGACGAGGTCTACGGCCACGTCAAGGAGGGCCGCAGCCAGGAGGACGATCGGCTCCGCCCCCGCAGCCCCTACGCGGCGAGCAAGGCTGGAGCCGAGATGCTGGCCATGGCCGCCCACGCCAGCTTTGGGCTGCCGGTAATCATCACCCGGGGATCCAACACCTACGGTCCCTATCAGTTCCCCGAGAAGATCATCCCCCTTTTCATCACCAACGCCCTCCAGAACCTGCCGCTCCCCATCTACGGCAAGGGCACCGCCGTCCGCGACTACCTCTACGTGGAGGACCACGTCGAGGGCATCGCCCGTGTCCTGTGGAAGGGAGAGCCGGGCGCGACCTACAACCTGGGGATCGGCTCGGAGGTCAGCGGGGAGCAGGTCGCGGACCATGTCCTGGGGCTGTGCGCCAAGCCGCCATCCCTCAAGCGGTTCGTCCCCGACCGGCCCGGCCACGATTACCGCTACGCGCTTGAGACCCGTCGGGTGCGCCCGCTGGGTTGGCAGGCGCGCTACAGCTTCGAGGAAGGCCTGCGGCGGACGGTCGACTGGTACCGGGCCAACGAGGCCTGGTGGCGCAAGCGGAAGTCGGAGGACTTCTGGAGCTTCTACCGCCGGACCTATCCCGGGCTGCCGACCCCGGCAAGCAATCCCGGCTAGCGCGAGATGGTCAGCCTGCCGTCGTCGCAGCTGTAGGAGTACGAACCGCCCAGCATCGTGACCCCGCCCCCGCCCATCTGGCCCTTCGCCGGGCACCGGATCGCGAATTCGGTCAGGGAGAAGCCGGCCAGGAGCATCACGACGGCGACGACGGCTCCACCCGCGGCCATACCTGAGGCGGCGAGCCTTCCGGGCGTCCCGCCCGATGGCGCCGGGGTGGCCAGTGTCCTGATCAGGCCCAGGAGGGCCAGCAGCCCGGCCGCCAGCAGGGGGAGGCCGATCGAGAACATGGCGAAGAAGCCGAGCAGGAGCAGCCCCGCCGCCGACACCCCGAGCAGCGCCGCTCGCCAGCGGGCCGCGGATGCGCGGGTCGAGACCGCGGCCAGGATCGCCATCAGGGCGATGAACGCGGCGACGAAGGGAACCCGGAGGAACTCGGGATCGCCGGCGCCCTGCCTGCCGATGTAGCCGAGGTAGAGCACGTCGACGGTGGCCGCGACGATGGCCGCGCCGATTCCGGCCCAGCGCATGTCCCTGTGACGAGCGTACACGCTCGCCGCTTGCGGCAATATCAGGTCGTGACATGAAAATCCTGCTCACCGGCGCGGGCGGCCAGCTGGGCCGGGACGTGGCGGCGGCGCTCGCCGGCGTCTTCGAGGTCCACGCCCTGGACCGGGCGCGCCTCGACGTCAGCGACCGCCGCCAGGTGTCCGACACGGTTTTCCGCATGAGTCCGGACTGGATCGTCAACTGCGCCGCCTTCACCGACGTGGACCGCGCGGAGCGCGATCAGGCGGCGGCTGACGCGGTCAACGCCCGCGCGCCCGGCTACCTGGCAGAGGCCGCGGCCCGGGCCGGCGCGGCGATCCTGCACGTCAGCACCGATTACGTCTTCGACGGAGCCAAGGGCGCCGCCTACGACGAGAACGACTCCCCGAACCCGCTCAACGTCTACGGCCGGACCAAGCTGGAGGGTGAGGAGCGGGTGCTGGCTTCGGGCGCGCGCGCCTGCCTGCTGCGCACCGCCTGGCTCTACGGGCGCCATGGGAGCAACTTCGTCAAGGCCATCCTCGAGGCGGCGCGGCGGGGCGGCCCGCTTCGCGTCGTGGCCGACCAGGTCGGCAGCCCGACCCTCACCACCGACCTGGCGGACGCCGTCCACCTGCTCCTGCGGCGGCCGGCCTTCGGCCTCTTCCACGTTGCCAACCAGGGGGCAGCCAGCCGCTACCAGCAGGCGCGCGCCATCGTCGGCGAGAGGGTGGAGGTCATCCCCATCAGCTCCGCGGAGTCCGGCCGTCCGGCGCCCCGACCCGCCAACAGCACGCTCACCAGCGTCCGCTGGGAGGCCGCCGGATTCCCCTCCCTCCGGCCCTGGCAGGAGGCTCTGGCCCAGTTCGTCGAGAGTCTGGGCTGACCTGCCCGAAGGGGAGGGTCGCGTGCCCACAAGGGCAGGATCGTATGCCTGCCGATCAGTCCGCGAGGTCCTTGCCGCTGCAAGTCACCGCCCGCAGACTGGAGCGACCATGCGGCTTCGCCGTGTCTTACTGCTGCTTCGGCGGCGGCTCTTCGCCGCTTGCGCCGCGGCCACGCTCCTGAGCCCCATGGTCGCGGCCCTGCCGCCGGCGATCACCGCCTCGGCAATCATCAGCCCGACCCCCAACCTGACCATCGTCTCCACCGGCGCCTGGACCGACGTCGGCCGGAGCCCCGACCTGCACCTGGTGGGCGAGGTCCGCAACGACGACGGCACCCGGGCCGCGGGCTCGATCCAGGTCGACTGCCGGCTGGTCGACGCCAGTGAGACCACCACCTACCGCGAGCGGACGGTGTCGACCGACGCCGCCATCCTGCTTCCCTCCGAGAAGTCCCCATTCGAGGCCGTCTTCCAGGCGCCGGTACCCGCCTACGACGACCCCAAGTGCGCCGTGTCCTCGGTGTCGACCACTCAGCAGCCTGATCACGACTTTAGCTTCCAGAACCTGGCGGTGAATCTCGATTCCTCGGGCAACCAGGTGCTCTCGGGAAAGATCAACAACCTGCAGACGATCGCGGTCGCGGGCGCGACCATATACCTGACGCTCTACAGCAACGGCACGGACGTCCCGCGCCAGACCATCGGTCAGGACGAACTGGTCCTCAATCCTGACGGCAGCAAGCTGCCTTCCGGGCTGACCGATTTCTCCATCACTCACTACGCGCCGCCGGACTGGAACGGCGGCCAGGCCTACGCCCTCATAGCCGAAGCGGTGGCGCCCGTGGTCACGCTCAGCCCCTCGAGCGTCTCGCTGACGCAGGTCAAGACCCGTTCCATCGACGGCCCTCCTGTCACCCTCACCAACAGCGGCACCGCCGACCTGCAGGTCGGCACTCTCACCCTGGGCGGCAGCCATCCGGGGGACTGGGACGAGGCCGACACCTGCGCCAACCAGACCATCCTGCCCCTGGGCAGCTGCAGCATCAGCGTTACCTTCACCCCCTCGGACACGGGTGATCGAAGCGCGGCCCTCTCCATCGCCGACGACGCCAACCACAACCCGCACAGCCTGCCTCTCCACGGGACGGGCACCAATCCGGCTGTTGCTTTCGATCCATCGCCCTTCGCGCTGGGGCCGGAGGTGGTGGGGACGACGGGACCGGAGCAGACCCTTACCGTCAGCAACCCGGGCATCGGCGACCTGCACGTCGCCTCCGCCGCGCTGAGCGGGACCAACGCGGGCGACTTCGCCCTCACCTCCGACGGTTGCTCCGGCCAGACCGTGGCCGAGGGCGACAGCTGCACCATCAAAGCCAAGTTCACGCCCTCGGACGTGGGCGGGCGCTCCGCTTCCTTGACCCTGACCGATGACGCGCTGACCAGCCCGCAGAGCGTCACGGTCAGCGGCACCGGCGTCACCTCCTTCGACTCCTCGACCCGGCAGTACAGCTTCGGCAACCAGCAGGTGAATGTGGCCAGCTCACCACCTCTGACCATCACCGTGAGCAACGTTGGCGCGAGCGCCCTCCACATCACGTCGGCCGAGCTCGGCGGCGGCAACGCGGGGGACTTCACCGTAACGGCTGACAGCTGCTCGGGTCACACCGTGAGCCAGGCGGGGCACTGCTCCGTCAGTGTCAAGCTGACCCCGTCCGCAACCGGCTTGCGCAGCACGACGCTGACCCTCAACGACGACGCTGCCGACAGCCCGCAGGCGGCGACCCTGTCCGGCAACGGCACCTTCGGCGGGCAGTACCATCCGCTCGACCCGACCCGGATCCTGGACACGCGCGGGGTCAACGGCCAACTGGTGGGCGCTCCGA
>VBIC01000211.1:0-1100 GCA_005881425.1 Chloroflexota bacterium
GGTCGAGCTCGTCGCTCTCGCGCTCGCGGCGCTGGTCCTCGTGCTTGCCTTCGCCCCGGTCGGGGCCTCCCGCCGTGCCCTGCTTGCCAAAGGCGGTGCGGGAGTGGCCGGCACCGCGGCCGTGGTCGCCGCGCCGGCGTTCGACATCGCGCTTCTCGTCATGCTCGCGCTGGCCCTGCTCCACGCCGCGATCGAGGGCAGGCGCAGCTTCGCGGCACGGCTGCGGCTTCCCGTGCTCGCCGTGGCGCTGCTGGCCCTCGCGGCGGTCTTCGCGCGGGTCGAAGGTCCCGATGTCCTGCATCGATTCGCGGCCGTGGGATTTGCGGCGGGACTCGCGGCGGCGCTGGGGCTGCTGCCCTACATCCATACGTTCGAGCCCGAGGAGCAGGTCACCTCATCGCCTGTCGCATGGCTCGGCTTCGTGGGCCCGGCCGTGGCGACGGTCGTGGTGGCCGACGCGCAAGGTCTCCTCACCGCCGACGCGGGCGCCGTCTTCAGTGCGGTCCTCCTCGGGCTTGGACTTCTGAACATGGCATGGGGCAGCATCGCCACCTGGTTGACCGAAAACGATGCCGCCGCCTGGCGCTATTCGTTCATCGCCGACTGGGGCCTGGTGCTCAGCGGTTTCGGGATCACGCTGGCCGACGGCCAACGGGCGTCGTTGATCGTGCTCTTCGCGATCGTGCTCGGGCGGCTGCCGCTGTATATCACCTCGCGCAACGCGGTCCGCGACAAGGTCAAGACCGAGCGCCCGATCAACCTCCTGGTGGCCGCTGCGCTGGCCGGGTCCGCACCGTTCGCCGGATTCTCGGCGCGAGTCCTGCTGCTTCGCGGGGCGACGCAGCTCTACTGGCCCCTCGCTCTGGTGCTTGCGGCAGGAATGCTGCTGTGGCTCCCGGGCTCCCTGCGCTTGGGGCGCAGCCTGGGCGTGCCCCGTGGCAGGCAGGCGGTCGCGGTCGCGATCGTGCTCGCGATCAGCGTCGCCGTCGGCCTTTACCCGCTTCCTCTGCTGACGGTCGCCCGCATGTGATCCAGCTCCTCCTCTCGACCCTCACGCATGCCGCGGCCCTGCTTGTCTATCCGGGCCTGCTCACCATGGT
>VBIC01000211.1:1314-1511 GCA_005881425.1 Chloroflexota bacterium
CTTCACGGCCTGGGCGGAGCTTGCGCTCACGGTCGAGTTCGTCGCCGAGCCGGGCCTGCTCCTAGTCGTCCAGGTCTGCTGGCTCCTCTCGGTGCTCGGGCCGGCCGTGCAGCCTGAGAGCCTGCGGCCGCAGGTGCTGGGCAACGTGCTCGTGCCCGGGCTGCTGCCCGTCAAGATCGCCTGCGCCTTCCTCTACC
>VBIC01000092.1:0-2099 GCA_005881425.1 Chloroflexota bacterium
CCGATGGTGGAGATGAGCGCCGAGATCGGCGGGGCCTGCCGTCGCCGCAGCGGGCGCAGCGCGACGTACTCGATGACCAGCCCCAGCAGCCCGCAGGCGAGGACGGCCAGAATCACCGCCAGCCAGAAGGGAGCGCCGTGGAGGGCGACCAGTGAGTAGGCGATCACGGCGCCCAGCATGAAGACCGCGCTGTGGGCCAGGTTCAGAACGTCGAGGACGCCGAAGACGAGGGTGTAGCCGACGGCGAAGAGCGCGTAGATCGAGCCGATGAAGATCGCGTTGAGGAGCTGCTGCGCCACCCCGTTAGCTGGCGTTCACCGATTGCACCAGCGTGAAACCGCCGTTGCCGTCCATCGCGATCACCCAGACCGTCTGCTTCACGTCATGGGCGCTGGTGAACTGGAAGCGGCCCAGCGGGGTGTTGATGTTGACCGTCTCCATGGCGTCTTTGAGCCTGGTGCGGTCGCCGGCCAGGTCGGTGAAGGTCAGGTTGGCCCGCTTGGCCGCGTCGGCCAGGATCAAGATGCCGGCGTAGCCCTGAGCCGCGAACTGGTCCGGGTCGCTGCCGTACTTGGCCCGATAAGCCTTGACGAAGTCGGCGTTGGAGGCGAAGGTGTTGTTGAGGTACCAGGCGCTGCCGCTCTCGGCGCCCTTGCCGGAGTCGCCCGCCTGTCTGGAGACGACCGCGGTGTTGAAGCCGTTGCCGCCCAGGAACTGCCCGGTGAAACCCTGCTTGCGGGCCTCGATCATGATCTTGGCCGGAATTCCGCCCAGGCTGGTGATGAAGATGACGTCGGGGTGCTTCTGCACCGCCCGCGTGACCGGAGTGGCGAAGTCGGCGGTGGTCTTGCTGAACTCCACCGTGTCCAGCAGGGTGATCCCGTACTGGGCCACGGTCGCCGCTACGATCTTGCCGCCGTCGGAGGAGAACTTGTCGTCGTTGGCGACCATCAGGACTCCGGTCTTGGGGTGGGCTTTCGCGGCGTAGACCATGATGTTGATCGGGATGGCGGTCTGTTCCCCGAGGCTGTCGCGGAAGACGAAGCGGCAGGGTGTCGCGTTGGGGTAGTTGCAGTCCGGAACGATGTGGATCCCGGTGGTCGAGACGGCCAGGATCGGGATCTTGAAGCTTTCGGCCAGCGGATGGACCGCGACCGCCGAGTTGGACAGGGTCGGCCCGAGCAGGGCCATCAGCTGCCCGCCCTGGATCAGCTGCTGGGCGACCTGGGCCGACTGGGCCTTGTCGGACGCGTCGTCGTCGGTGGTCAGGGCCAGCTTGGCGCCGTTGACGCCGCCGGCCTTGTTGATCGTCTCCACGGCCAGGTCCATCCCCTTCTTGGAGCTCGGGCCGTAGACCCCCCCCGCGCCGGTGAGCGAGAGGATGGCGCCGAACTGGATGGTCTTGCCCTGGTAGGAGTTGGTGGTCGCCGAGCTGCCCGGGGAGCTGCCGCCGCCGCAGGCGGCCAGCACCACCCCCAGCGCGATCGCGGTCCCGCGAGCAACGTTGCGCATGAGCCGTCCTCCCCTTTCAGGATCTGAGCTACAGCCGGGCCCGAGCCCGATGGCGCGAAACCCCTGAAGGACGGACGTCAGTAGGCTCGGCTGCGGCTCCAGCCGCGGCCCATGCCGAACAGGCGCAGGACCATGGTCAGGATCAGGGCGCCCACGAAGGCGATCACGATCTGGCTGATGATCGGGTGCCCGGGGATGACGAAGTGCACGTTGAGGGCATTGGCCAGCAGGTTGGCCCCGATGGCGCCGACGACCCCGATCACGATGTCGCCTACGAGCCCCATGCCGTGCCCCAGCATCACGTGGCTGGCCAGGAACCCCGCCACCAGCCCGACGAAGGCCCAGAGCAGGAGCGTCTGCCAATCCAGATTGAGCGTTATAACGTTTCCTGTCATAGCCATATCATGTCACGGGCCGGCGGCCCTGTCCAGCCAGTGTATTCCGCAAGGCGGCGCAGCGGGTCCGGGCCTGGGGGGCCTGTCAGCGGCGGTGGGAGCGCACGATCAGCTCGTCCATCCAGGGCGGCGCCATCACGTGCACCGGCACCCGGTTGGAACCGGCCAGCAGCAGGAAGTCTCCCCGCTCCG
>VBIC01000092.1:2170-41528 GCA_005881425.1 Chloroflexota bacterium
CACCGTCCTTGGTCTCGAAGAAGTCCCCCGGGTTCTGGCTGACCAGGATCAGGCTGCCCTGGTATTTGCGGATGCGGCGCGCCAGCCGAACCAGGAAGCGCCGAATCGGTTCCTGCTCCAGCAGCAGGCCGGCCTCGTCGATCAGCAGGTGCCTCGGCCGGCGGTCCCTGCGCAGCACCGACCACAGCCAGCTCGCCAGCAGGAGCGATGCCGGGGGTACGACCTCCTCCTTCAGGTCGCGCAGGTTGAAGCCGACGACCTCGGCGCTCAGGTCGACGTTGGTGGGAGCGCTGAAGAGCCGTCCCAGGTCGCCGGTGACCCACCGTTCGAGGACGGCAGCGGCGCGCGAAGCGGGGTGCGCAAGCCGCAGCGCCGACCAGACGTCTGCCAGCACCGCCACCCGGTCAGGGCTGAAGACGATGGCCCGGATCGCCATCTCGACCTGGGCCCGCTCGACGGCGTCGAGGCCGCCGCACATCAACGCGATCAGGTCGATGATGTCGGACAGCTGATCGAACGGGCTCTCCTGGTCGCGCTCGCGGACCAGGTCGAGGGCGTTGATCGCGTGCCCGGACCCAGCCGCGAGCGATAGATATGTACCTCCAAGCCCCTCCACCAGGCCGCCATATTCGGCCTCGGGATCCAGCAGTATGGCGCCGACGCCCCGCGTATGGCCGCTGAGGATCAGGGTGGCGGCGGCATAGCTCTTCCCCGCCCCGGAGTGCGCGAGCACCGCGATGTTGGCGTTCGGGAAGCGGGTTTCGTCGAATGGGTCGAAGACCACGAGACCGCCGGTCTCCCGGTTGTGTCCCCAGTAGTGGCCCGCCCCATCGGCAAGGTCTTCCTGGAGCCAGGGAAGCAGGCTGGCCACGGCGCCGGTGTGGACCAGTTGCTCGCGCCGGAGCTCGTCGCAGGCAAGGGGCCATGAGGCCAGCAGGGCTTGCCGCATCTGGAAGTAGGGCTGTCCCACCCGCAGCATCATGCGCCGGCAGCAGGCCTGGAGCGCGGTGAGCTGCTGCCGGAGGGCGGCAGGGCTGTCCGCGCCCACCGTCAGGTAGAGGGCGAGGGCGAAGCTCTTCTCTTCGTTACGGGCCAGGGACTGGTGCATCTCGACGGCGTCGGGGAGCGTGGTGAACGCGTTCGCCTCGACGGAGGCCGCCTCGCTGCTCACGATCTGGTCAGCCCGCAGGTCGCGGATCTTGCGGCTCAGGAAATCCAGCGTCCGGTCGGTCGCCAGCGGTACCACGTGGATTGCCAGGTGCAGCTCGCCCTTGAAACCCAGGAACGGAAGCAGCCAGCCTGCGGCAACCTCCTCGCCCGGATAGCGCTCGACGACCAGCGAGGCGTACCATCGGCCCTCGAGCTCCAGGCTTCCGACCCTGTGCTGGAAGGTGATCCGCCGATCTCCGCCCTGCTCCGCCCTTCGGCCGTAGAGGCCGTCGAAGAGCGTGCGGAGCTCGGCGGACCGCATCCGCCGTCCGCGAATACCCATCAGGCGAAGTTGCTCGATCAAGATCTCGATCCGGTGCTCGAGCGGGATCCCCTGCTCGAGGGCGACTCGGGGTTCATCCGAAGCACGTCGGGAGAACCGGTAGACGATCGTTCGCAGCCGGGTCCGAGCGTTCGGCCGCGATGCCAGGACGATGAAAACCTCCCGGCTGAAGACGGGCATCTCCGCCAGGTGGGTCCCGATGAAAGAGGCGGTAAGGGCCGCCAGATATTCGCGCCGGTTCCCGAACTCAGTTGGCTCGGGCTCGTCGTCGGGTGCCGCCCGGTCGGGCCGCAGGCGTTGGACCCGCACGTAGATCTGGAGCGGACCGCTATCGGCGTGGAGCAGGTCGCGGTATGCCCGGATGGTGCGAGCTTGCTGCTCCGGAGCCATGGCGTTGAAGTTCAAGGAAGACGTGGCCACCACAGCCCGGACGGACCCGTCGTGGAGGTGGATCAGATCTTTCTCGAAGCCGACGATCTCGTCTGTGAACAGCAGCCGCTGGCGCGGTTCGGGCATGGGTCAGCCGGTCACCAGGGTGAGCACGAAGGTGTCTGCGCCGATGGCGGCGGCATATCGCTGCTCCTCCGAATCCGGAATGGCCAGCAGCACGCTTCCCAGACGGGCCGTGCCCGTGGGGGGACTGCTGGGATCAGCCTCGAGTGGCGTCCCCTGGTCGGTTCGGAGGCCTATGACCAGCACTCGCTGTCCGAGAACCGTGTTGCCGGCAGGATCGAGACCCGTGGCGGGCGAACCCTTGCCGGGATCGGGCACGGCGATCACGTCCACGAGGTCGCCGGGCGCGAGCGCGCCTCCCACCGCGGCGGCGGGCGTTGCCGGCAGGCTGAGGATTCGATCCCCCGGTGGCACCGGCAGACCGCCGGTCAGGGCGGAGCCGGCAGGGCCGTGGCTGAGATGGCGGGGCGTCAGATACTGCCCGGTCATGAGGGGAAAGGCGACGAACTGGCCGATCGCCTGGTCAGGTGAGTTGAGCGCGCCCTCGGGGAGCGAGGAAGCGGGTACCCGCCGGACCATAAGGTCGCCGGCGATCAGCTGTCTGCCGACTTGAAGATCGTGCTCGGCAACCAGGGTCGGCGCCTCCTGCGTGTGGCCGTAATAGAGGACGCCGGCGAGGCTGGCCAGGCCGAGGCATGCCGCCAGGTAAACCAGTCGAAACATGGTGCCCCTCCTACTCATTCTGGGCGGCGTAGCGCACGCCGACCCCGACCGTCGCCGTGACGGTGAGGTCCGCGGCCACGCCATCCGGATATCGAACCGCTACCCGCAACTGTAGTCTGACCACGTAGTCCTGCGCCTGCCCGCCAAGGACCAGGTCCGGCCTGTCCCACTGAACGCCGAGGGGAGCTTCCACCTGTAGCCACCGCGCATCGGGAATGACGCGGTCGGGAGCTGATCCCAGGCTTCCCGCATATCGCCAGCCGGTCACGGTGGAGTGAGCCCAACCGGCAAACGCCCCGCCAAGCGTTCGATAACCCTCGCGCACGATCGCCGGCCGCAGGTACAGGTCGACCAGCTCGGCCCGCGGCACGTCGATGCGGCGCAGGCCAGCACTGGTCGGTGCTCCGCTACCGTCGATCACGGGGCTCACCCCGGCCGCGATCAGCGGGGAAACGTGTTGCACCGAGGCGCTCGCGACCGAAACCGGACGATCGTTGGCCACCTGGACGGCGAAGGAGCGCCGGACCAGGAAGGGATACCCTGACGGACCGTATTCGGCCGCCTGGGCGATGCCGCTGATTGAAGCCACGACTCTCGCCTGGTAGACGGCGCCGGCAGCGTAGACATGAGCCGTCGAGATATTCCGAGCGGACCCGCCGGGCAGCCTCGCCTGGCTGCCATCACCGAACTCGATCCGCCAGCCGTCGATCTGCCAGTCGCCGATGGCCATGCTGAGCAGGAGGCCCAGGTCGTTGGCAACGGAGCCGTCGAGGCGGGCCGAGATGCTCACCGGCAAGCCGGCCTGCGGGCGCGCCGGCGACGACCCGACCACGAGGTCCAGGTCCAGCCGCGCCTGGGCGATCGCCAGCTGCAGACCTGCCACCGGGCTCACCCTCGGACCCGGGCAGAAGAAGGTCGTGCTCGGGAGGTAGGGCGTGGGAAGGCCGGGGGGAGGCGCGTTGAGCTGCCGGTTGGTGGCGCGGTCGTAGACGTAGACCAGCCACAGCCAGGGACAGCCTGGGGCGCCGACCGGTACCGCCTCCCAGCGCGAGTAGTAAGCGGTCGGGCTGCTGCCAGGGGGCGCCGGATGTGCGCCGAGCGCATCGGTCACCTGCGCGTAAACGAAGGCGTGGCCCTGATCCCCCGAAACCGCCGCGATCGAGACCTGCGGGCCGCCTGCCCCGGTCGCTGCCGGAGCGGCGCCGGCGCCGAGCAGGGGAAGCGTCGCCAGCAGCGATGCGATTACCAGCAGGCGTTGGATCGCATCGCGTCCGCGAAGCGGCGGCGTCACGCGCGAAGCTCCGCGTCGGCCGTCCGGGTCAAGGTGAGCCAGGCAGGCGCGCCGATCAAGCGCAGCAGGCCCGCATCGACCGGCAGATGCGCCCGGATGCAGACCGCCGGCCGGTCGAGCAGCGCGCCGGAGTACGGATCGCGGCCCGGGACGTCATTGAGTACGGTGATCTCGGCCGAGAGCGCGGCTCTCCGGCCAGCGCCCAGACCGGTCAGGTTCCGGGCCAGGATTTCTCGGGCCGCGAGCGAGGACCGGTGTGTGTCCAGCCGAAGGCTGCCGGTCTGGCTGTAATAGGTGGTGTCGACCACCGACGCGCCGCCCACGCTGGCCAGGTCGAGAGCGGAGCGCAGGCGCAGACCGGTCACCTGGAGCAGGGCGATCTCGACGCTCAGGGCCAGGATCAGGAGCAGCGCCGGCATCAGCACCACCACGTAGAGCAGGCTCTGGCCGCGTCCCCCGCCCCTCAATGGTCGACCTCGGCGCGAGCCACCGCCGCCGTCGTCAGCGTGACGTTTCGGGAGAAGAGGAAGGGAATCGCAATCCGCCGCCGGCTGACCAGCTGCACCGTTATGGGCTGTCCCCAACGCGCGGATGCCGGGGCGACCTGGATCGCGACCCGGCCCGGATCGATGCCCGAGGCGCGCAGCGAAAGCGCGATCCGCGCCCGGACGAAGGCATCGTCCTCGCCGCGCTCGCCGGCGGCGCGGGCGCCCGCGGTGGCAGCCGATTCCTGGCCGATCCAGAGGTGGATCAGGCCACCGAGCTCGACGATGCCGAGGAGCACCGGGAGCAGCATGAAGGAAACGGCCAGGATGGCCTGCAGGGTCTCCTGCCCGCGCTGCCACTGCCCCCTCAGCCGGCTCACTGCGTCTGGGTGAGCTGTTGAACCAACCCGTCCATCTTCAGCACCAGGCCGTGGTTCCAGGCCATGATGCCGACCACCAGCGTGCCCAGAATGATGGCCGCGCCTATCACCCATTCCAGTGTCGACTGACCGCGCTGTCTCGGCTCCATGCTTGTTCTCCTCTGTGTTCTCGTCGCCTGGTTCAGTGGGTCCTCATGCGAAGGCATGCTGGAGAAGGCCCAGAAAGAGCGGGATCATGATCAGGAGCACGAACTCCGGGAGGTAGATCGCAGCCAGGATGGCGAGCAGCTTGGTGCTGACCCGCGATGCCTCCGCGGTTGCCTGGTTCCGCTGCGCCGCTCGCGCCGCGACCTCATGGTCCTTCAATCCGTCGTCGAGCCCGCTCCCGAGACGCCGGCCCTGGACCAGGGTGCCGACCACCAGGTAGACCTCCGGCAACCCGGTGCGCTGGGCGACGCCTTCCAGGGCCTGCTCCAGGGAGAGGCCGAGTCCGTAGCGAGCCATGGCTCCCTCGATCTCTGCGCCAAGTACCGGGAACGATGCGCGCTGGCCGGCCAGCAGATGGAGGGTCCGCTCGAGCGGGACCCCGGCTCTGTGAAAGGCGCGCAGGATGCCGATCAGATCCGGAAGCTCGCGCCGGATCCGGCCCTGGCGCCGGCGCCGCCGGCGCTGGATGACCCCGACCGGGACGACGTATCCCGCCCAGGCGAGCAAGGGGACGAGCAGGGTCGAGCCGGGGACCATCAGGCCAAGGCCGGCACCGGCGATCAATCCCAGGCCTGCGCCCGATAGACGAAGCGCCTGGAGATCGATGCGGGTGAACCTTGTGGCGTCCAGTCCGGCTTCCTCCAGGAGCCGTTGGTCGACGCGTGCCGGCCGCAGGTGAAGTCGGTGCGCCCAGAGCAGGAGCGCGGGGCGGGCCCAGCGCTGGTAGGGCGAGCCGCGGGCCTGCTGGTACTGGCGCCACTCCGCGGGTGAGAGGGTGCTGATCCGGATCAGGGCTGTGCGATCGGCGATGGTCCGGTGCGGCGGCGCCAGCGCGAGGAACCCGCAGATCACGGCCAGGCCGAGGCCAACGGTGCCGGCGATCACGAGGTCCTCGTCATGGCGCTCATGACCGGAGCCGCGTCACACGGGCGCTCAGGTAGAGGCCGAGACATTCCAGCAGGGCGGCGCCAGGCAGAAGGAGATAGCGGCCCAGGGCGGTGGAGTCGAGCGTGCCCAGGAGGTCGGGCGCAACCAGGCGAAAGTAGAGGAACATCGCCGGCACCAGCAGCGCCAGCAGCCAGACCTGAAGCCGCTGGCCGGTGACCCTCGCTCGCACCTCCTGCTGGAGCGCCAGGTTGAACTGCACCGTCGAGGCGATCTCCTGGAGCAGGACCCGTGCGGTTGCGGCCGGCATCCGCGTCGCGCAGCAGAGGGCGAGCGTGTCCACCACCAGCCCGAGATTGCGACCGCCGATCCGGAGCCGGACGTCGGCGAGTGCGACCTCGAGCGGCTCGTTCAGCAGGAAACGGCCCAGGACGGTCTCGAGATCCGTGCGGATCCAGGGATCGGTCGAATGCTGCCGAGCCTGGCGAAGGGCTTCGAGATAGGTCGCGCCGGCGCTCAGCTGTGCCGTGAGAGTCTGCAGCAGATGGGGCGCCTGCGCCTCGCTTCGCTCCGCCTGCGCCTGGACCAGCCAGCGCACGTAAAGGCGAGGCGCGCTGAAGCCGACGCCGAAACCGACGAGCGCGCACACGGGCGAGACCAGCCAGCCGATGCCGGCCCCGATCAGCGGGCCGCCCAGCTTGATGGCCAGGAAGGCGCGTGGGCTGGTCTCGAGCCGGGCGGCACGGAGTTCCCCGGCCGCGGCCTTGACCTGGCGTTCGCCCCAGGCCCGAAGTGAAAGCCTCTTCCCCGGATGGAACAGCCCCAGACCGAGAGTCAGAGCGGCGAGGGCGGCGCAGACCGCCCCTAGCAGGTCCACCGGATTCCCTGCCGCTCGAGCTTGTCGCGCATCCGCCGGCCGAGATCCTCGACCTGGATCGGACCGAAATGAACCTGGCAACCCGTGCCCAGCGGCCTCACGTCGGTCCGGAAGACCTGGGCCAGCTGGTAGTGGCCGCCCTCGTCGACGCCGCGAAGTTCACTGACCTCCAGCAGGCAACGCCTTCCGTCCCGGAGCCGGGCCACGAAGACGATCAGGTCGAAGACGCGGGCGATGTAGCGGCGAAGCTCCGCCGGGCTGAGCTGCGAGAACTCTCGCCCGATCAGCAGCTCGAGTCGGGCAAGGCTGTCGGCGCAACCGCTGGCATGGATCGTGGTCGCTGAGCCGTCGTGTCCGGTGTTCAGCGCCTCGAGGACGTAATAGGCTTCCTTGCCGTGCCGGATCTCGCCCACGATCAAGCGGTCAGGACGCATGCGGAGGGCGTTCTGGACGAGATCGGCCACGTTCAGCCGGCGTTCCTGGGTGGACTTGCCGGTCAGCTCGTTGCTGTGCACACACTCCAGCCGGACCCAGTGCGGATTGTCGAGCTCCAGCTCAGCCGTGTCTTCGATCGTTATGATGCGCTCCTCGGCTGGCACCGAGCTGATCAGCGAGCGCAGCAGGGTACTCTTGCCGGAGCCGGTCGCGCCGGCAATCAGGATGTTGGCACGGCCCAGTACGGCCGCCTGCAGGAAAGCGGCCATCTGCATGGACATGCCGCCGGCGCCGACCCACGTGGCCCGGCCGTCGGTTCCTGCGTCGGGCATCAACCCAAGGCGGATCCGGCTGAACTTGCGGATGCACAGGGTCGGACCACCGACCGGGGTCAGGACGGCGTTGGCCCGGCTGCCGTCCGCCATCCGTGCGTCCACGACGGGTTTCTCGACGCTGATCTCGCGTCCGACCAGCGCCACGATCTTCTGGATCGTCTGCTCCAGCTGGTGCTGGTCGCCGAAGGCGACGGGCGAGCGCTCCAGCCGTCCGGATCGCTCGACGTAGACCTGGTCGAAGCGGTTGACCAGGATGTCGCTCACCGTCGGGTCGTCCATCAGGGGCTGGAGCGGCCCCAGCCCAACCAGGTCGTCGAAGAGGGTCGCCAGCACCGCCTCGCTGGGTGCAGACTCCCCCTTCAAGGCAACCGCCTCGCGGATCGCCCGGTGCAGGATCCGGGTCCGGTCAGGATGATCCGAAAACGGGTCGGCGATCGTGGGGTCGGCGGTCATGGTGAGCTGGGTGCGGACGAACTCGTGGAGGTCAGCCTGGGCCGCCACCGGGTGGGCCATGGCGTCAGCCCGCACGGCGACGCCGCCCGAACCAGGGCAGCCATCCCGGGCTCGGAGCCGTGAATCCGGCCGACTCCAGGGCGGGGTAGACGAAGGCCGCCAGCTCGACGAGCGCGGCCTGGGCCGCTCCCTTCTGGCTCAGGACGTAAGGCTGGTGCCGGTTCTCCGCGACGTCGAAGCCGGCATCGTCGGGGATCTGTGTGATCAGGTGGCCACCCAGGTCGCCCATCGGCTCCGAAAAGTCCCACCGCTGCCTCATCTTGTTGGCGACATAGGCCAGCCTGGGTCCGTGGCCAAGCCTGCGCAGGACCTCGACCGAGCGGTACAGGTCCTGTATCCCCGTGGCGGTGGGCGTGACCACGCAGATGATGCGGTCGGCCGTCTCCAGAATCTGCGCCTCGAACTCGCCCAGGGTTGCCGAGAGGTCGATCAGGATGAAGTGATGGCCGGCCGCACGAAGGGTCGTGACCAGCTCGGCAGCCTGGGTCAGGCCTAGCTGGGGTCCGTTGGGATTGGCCAGGCACTTGGGCGACCCGAGGAGCACCTGCAGATTGGAGGCCTCGTGCCGCACCACGTAGTCGGCCAGCTTGTCTGGCGAGTTCGTGAAGTCGCCCAGGTAATCGAGGAGAGTGGGTTGGACCAGCCCGATGCGCAGTGAGACGTTAGCCGAGCCACGGTCGAGGTCGGCCAGCATGACCTTGAGCCGCTGCGGACGGGCCCGCGGTCCCTCCCTATACCATCCCCGCTCCGCCAGCAGACAGGCGACTTCGGTCGCCAGGGTGGTGCGGCCGGTACCTCCCTTGGCCGAGTAGAAGACGATCACCTGTGGCCCGCCGAGATAGACGGGCACCGGGAGCTGCTCCGCTGCCACGGCCGGGGGGACTGGCGCGTGGTCCGCCGCGGGCAGCTCCAAGACGCCGCCATCGTCGTCGGCCGAGAGCTCAGGTATGTCGGATGAAGGACTCGCCGGAATGACCTCCAGACGGGAGGGTGTCAGTCTCGGCTTGGCGACGGGTCTGTCGGTGTGGAGCGAGACCGTGTACTCGATGGCAGCGCCGACCCAGTGAATCAAGGAGCGTCCCTCAGGCCGAAGCCACACGACCGCAAGGGTGATCGCGAGGATCGCCGCGGCGCCTGCTGCCTTCAGGAACAGCGGCGCCGCCAGGTGGACTGCGGCGTACGCGCCGAGCAGACCGAACAGCAGGATCGCGAGATTGCCGACGGTCAGTCCGAGGACGAACCGGTCTTGACCGTTCAGATCTTGAGGTATTCTGACGCCGCGCATTTCCCCCCTCCGCCTGTTGACCGCTTGGCGACGCAGTGGCCGATGCTGCCCGGACGTGGGGAGGGACGTTGGAGACCGCGCCGCGAGTTGTTGATGAAATCAGCAGCAGGCTCGTAAGCTGCCGGGGTTCGTGGTGCCCGCAGGAGGATTCGAACCCCCGACCAACTGATTAAGAGTCAGCTGCTCTACCAACTGAGCTATGCGGGCCAACGGCTATTCTAGCCAGTCGTCTTTTCGGCCCGCGGCTCACTGATGCTGTGCGATCACCCCCCTTCGTCTCAGCCGGCGCGCCGATGCTCGCGTGGAGACAGGACTTGTTCCGCCGAGCTCTCTGGGTTTACCATCACGACCTGGAAGAGGTCCTCGAAATCGCAGTTGAAGAACTTCATCAGCGCCTGGCGCAGCTTGGGTCCCGGCCGGCGCGCGCCCGACTCCAGGGCCGGGATGTAGTTCTGGCTGATCGACAACTCATGAGCCAGAGCGCGCTGCGTCAGCCCCCGCTTCTCGCGCATTGCCCGCAGCCCGGTCGCCCGAACCTCCACATTCACGTCACCGCCATCATCACACGGCCGCGTATATTTGTCAAGGCATGACCACCAGCCCGTCACCACGAACGCCTGATCGCTCACCGGGGAGCCCTGAAATCAGGCCCACTGGCCGGATCAGCCTTCTCGGCCTGGAGGGTTATGGACACCATGGGGACCTTCCCGCCGAGCGTGAGCTCGGGGCCCAGTTCACGCTCGACCTCGAGCTGTTGACCGATACCCGCCGGGTGGCCCGGACCGACACCCTGGCCAGGAACACGATCGACTACGTCAAGATCGAGGCGCTCGCCCGGCGGATCCTGGAGGGGAAGCCCTTTCGACTGCTTGAATCCCTCGCCGAGCACCTGGCGGCTGCGATCCTCGAGCAGCCGGGCGTCATCGAGGTCACGGTCCGCGTGACCAAGCGCCCGCCGCTGCCGCACCTTCGCGCCTTCACGGTCGAGATCACCCGCCCACTGCCCGACTGACGCGTCCCGACCGCATCCAGCCGGATACACTCGACCGATGCCGGCCCGCCTCGTCGACGGCGCAGCTCACGCGCGCGCCATCCGTGCCGAGCTCAGGCTGGCGGTGGAGCGCCTTGTCTCATCTGGGCGCCCGCCCAGGATTACGGTGGTCCAGGTGGGCGACGACCCCGCCTCGACGGTCTACGTCCGCAACAAGCAGCGGGCTGCGGAGGAGGTAGGCTTTCGCTCCTCGGTCGAGCGGCTGCCCCGCGCCGCCGCCCAGGCCGACCTCGATCAACTGCTTGATTCACTCGCCGAAACTCCCGGCCTGGACGCGATCCTGCTCCAGATGCCGCTTCCCGCCCACCTCGACGCTGACCGGGCGCTGGCGCGGATCCCGCCCCGCAAGGACGTCGACGGCCTGCATCCCTACAACGCCGGACGGCTGGCCCAGGGGACTCCCACGTTCGTCCCGGCCACCCCCCTGGGAGTCCTCGAGCTCCTCCGCCGTGAACACCTGGATCCCACCGGCCGCCACGCCGTGATCGTGGGCCGATCGCGCCTCGTTGGGCGTCCTCTAGCGCTCCTCCTCTTGCAGAACCACGCGACGGTCACGATCGCCCACTCCAGAACCAGGGACCTGCCGGGCATCACCCGCGGCGCCGACCTCCTGATCGCAGCCACCGGCAGCCCGGGCTTGATCACCGGCGGGCACGTCAAGCCGGGCGCGATCGTGATCGACGTCGGGATCACCCGCGATCCTTCAACCAATCGATTGATTGGCGACGTCGATCGCCCCACCGTCGACCCGGTCGCGTCCGTCATCACGCCGGTACCCGGCGGGGTGGGCCCCATGACGATCGCCATGCTGCTGGTCAACACCCTGCGCGCCTACCGCCAGCAGGCCGTCCTGGAGCCGGCGGACCGGCCGACTGGCGGTCCAATCGGCCCAGGCCGTCAGGCATGACCGAAGCGTGACCTACCGGGACGCGCTCGACTACCTGACCTCCCTCGGCCGCTTCGGGATCAAGCTCGGCCTCACGCGGACCGAAGCCCTCCTGCACGCGATGGGTGATCCGCATCATCTATTCCAGGGCGTCCACGTGGGCGGGACCAATGGCAAGGGCTCGGTCTGCGCCATGCTCTCCGCGGTCCTGCAGAAGGCGGGCTATCGCGTGGGCCTCATGCCCAAGCCACACCTCGTCTCCTATACCGAGCGCATCCAGGTCGATCAGCTCCCCATCGCGCAGGCCGACTTCGCCGCCCTCATCAGCGAGCTTCAGCCCGCCATCGCCAGGGTCGGCGCGGAGCTCGGTCCGCCCACCGAGTTCGAGATCCTGACCACGGCCGCCCTCTATTACTTCGCTCGCGCGGGAATCGACCTGCTGGTCTGCGAGGTCGGCCTCGGCGGGCGCCTCGATTCGACCAACGTCCTGAAGCTTGGCGTGAGCGTGATCACCAACGTGGCCCTCGACCACACCCAGCACCTGGGATCGACCCTGGAGGCGATCGCCGCCGAGAAGGCGGGCATCCTCAAGCCCGACGGCTTCGCCATCACGGGTGCCCGGCCGCCGGCCCTGGCGGTCGTCGAGTCCGCCGCCGCGGCCCAGGACATTCCCCTCTGGCGGCTCGGCCAGGAAGTCCAGGTCACGGCCCAGGATCGCGACTGGAGCGGCCTGATGGTCACGGTCGCGACGCCGGCCGGCGTCCAGCGCGATCTGCGCCTGCCCCTGCTCGGCATGCACCAGGCGGAGAACGCCGCCCTGGCGGTGGCCGCGATCGACGCCCTGCGCTCGCGCGGCTGGGACGTCCCGGCGGGCGCGGTCCGCGACGGCATGGCCCACGCGCGCTGGCCCGGACGCCTCGAGGTCATCGCCCGCGACCCGATCGTGCTCGTCGACGGGGGCCACAACCCGGCCGGCCTCGAGCGCGCGGTCGAAGCCGTGCGCGGCCTCTCCAGAGGCAGGCGGCTGGTCGTCGTCTTCGGCGCGATGAAGGACAAGGACCTCCCGGCGATGCTGGCCCGGATCGCCACCCTGGACGCCCCCACCATCTTCAGCCCCATCGCGTCGGAACGCGCGGCCGACCCCAAGGCTCTCAGCGAGCTCTACGGCAGGCCCGCCTCCGCGGCCGCGACTTCCGCCCACGCCCTCTCTCTCGCCCGCGACCAGGCCGGTGCCCACGGCCTGGTGTTCGTCACTGGCTCGCTCTATCTGGTCGGTGAGGTGATCGCCCAGACGCGGGCGTCCCATTCGATGGCGCGCCCAGCCTGAGCCGCGGACTGCCGACAGCGCAGCCCAGCCCCTACCCGTGGGCGTCGTCGTCCGCCGGTTCCACGTGGATCACGGCGTCGCTCACCACCGGCAGCTCGCGGCGGATCCGCTCCGACACCGCGTGTCCCACCTCGTGCGCCTGGGCCAGGGTAAGGTTGCCGTCCACGTGCACGGCGACGTCGAGGAGCACGTGCTTCCCGGACTGGCGGGCGCGCAGCGCGTGGTAGCCGTGCAGCTGAGGATCGCTGGCCAGGATCCGTTCGATCGCCCGCACGGTCGAGGCATCCGGCATCGCGTCGAGCAGGACCTGCGCCGTCTGCCGGCCGGCCGAGACCGCGGTCGACCCGATGATGATCGCCACCAGGATCCCGGCCAGGGGGTCGGCCGCCTGCAGGCCGAAGCCGGCCACCAGGGAGATGCCTCCCAGCACCGCCAGCGACGCCCACAGGTCGGAGCTGAAGTGCAGCGCGTCCGCCTCCAGCGCGGCACTTCCTCCGTGCGCCCTGGACACCCGGCTCAGGTAGCGGCTGACCACGATGTCGATCACCACCGCACCCATCACCACCGCGAACGAGTACCAGGCGACGCGTACGCTCGATACCACCACCAGCCGCCGCACCGACTCGATCACGATCGCGATGCAGGTGGCGCCCAGCAGGAACATCTGGACCAGGCTGGAGACGTTCTCCGCCTTGCCGTGCCCGAAGGCGTGCTCCTCGTCGGGGGGCTTGAGCGCCGCCCGGATCCCGACGTAGGCGAAGACGCTGGCCGACAGGTCGAGGAAGGAGTGCGCGGCGTCGGCCAGGATGGCGACGCTGCCGCTGAGCAGCCCGACGGTCAGCTTGGCGATGATCAGGAGCGCGTTGACCAGCACCGAGACCAGGGCGGCCTGGGTCTTGCTGGCGGGCGCCCCGGAGCCGGCGGTCGATTCCATAAAGTAAGCATCCTATGCGCTCGGCTCCCACTCCGCGCGACGCGATCCTCCGGATGCAGCCCTACGCCTGGGAGCCGCCCAGCGCCTCGATCGCGCGGGATGCGGGCGTCCCCGAGGACCAGGTGGTGCGCTTCGACACCAACACCTTCCCCTGGCCTGGCGTCCGCCTCGACAGCCTGCCTCCGCTGGTCCTGAACGAGTACTCGGACAGCACCTACAGCGCCCTGGTCGCCCAGCTGAACGAGTACACCGGCCTGCCGGCCACGCGGATCACGGTGGGCGCGGGCGCCGACGAGATCCTCGACCTGCTGGCCAAGGTCTACATCGGCCCGGGCGACCACGTGGTCCAGTCGATCCCGACCTACCCCATGTTCCGGATCGTGAGCGAGATCGCGGGCGGGCTGGTGGCCGACGTCCCGTCCCAGGACCTGGCCCTGGACCGCGAGGCCTTCCTCCGCCAGGCGCAGTCCGCCCGCTTCACCTGGATCGCCAACCCGAACAACCCCACCGGCGAGCTCCTCCCGCTCGATTTCATCGAGGACCTGGCCGCTCGCGCCGCCGGTGTGCTGGCGGTCGACGAGGCCTACTTCGAGCTCTCCGGCCTGACCGCGGTCCCGCTCATCGACCGCCACCCCAACCTGGTCGTCGTCCGCACCATGAGCAAGGGCTTCGGCCTGGCCGCGCTCCGGATCGGCTACGCCCTCGCCGGCGACGAGGTCACCAGGGCGCTCTGGCGGGTCCGCCCGCCGCTCAGCGTCAGTGTGGTCGCCGAGGCGCTCGCGGTCAAGGCGCTCGAAGACCGGGAGGCGATGCGCGACCGGGCGCGTCAGATCGTGCGGGCGCGCGAGACCATGCGCTCGGCGCTGACCGAGCTGGGTTGCGAGGTCCGCGATTCGGCCGGCAACTTCCTGCTGCTGCGGGCGGCTCCCCATGTGGCTCCCGCCCTCCTCCGCCGCGGCCTGGTGGTGCGCACCTTCCCGCCCAGCTCGCTGGCGCACGACTACATCCGGGTCACGGTGCGGGCGCCGGCGGAGAACGCCCGCCTGCTCTCGGCGCTCACCGAGCTCATCGGTTGACCGCCATCGACGTGGAAGCCAGGTCCGCGACCGTCCGCCTGATCGTCAACGGCGTCGAGCGGCAGGTCCCCCTCCAGCCTGAGCGCAGCCTGCTCGTGGCGCTACGCGAGGAGCTGGGCCTGACCGGAGCCAAGTACGGCTGCGGTGAGGGCGCCTGCGGCGCCTGCACGGTCCTGGTCGACCTATCCCCCGAGCGCGCCTGCGTCTTCAGCCTCGGCGAGGCACGGGGACGCCGGATCACGACCATCGAGGGCCTGGCCGGCCAAGGCCGCCTGCATCCGGTGCAGCGTGCCTTCCTCCAGGCGGGCGCGATGCAGTGCGGCTACTGCGTCCCGGGAATGATCCTGAGCGCGGCCGCGCTGATCGCCCGGCAGCCCAACCCTGGCGACGCCGACATAACCGCGGCCCTAGACGGCAACCTCTGCCGCTGCGGCGCCTATCCGGCCATCCGCCGCGCGGTCAGCCTGGCCGCGGAGCTGGCGCGCGGCCCCGAGGCGGGCTTTGCGCCGCGCCCCGCGGCAGCCACTCCGCCCGCGATCACCTCGAGCCGGGGGCCATGGGATCTCCTCCCGCCCACCCGGCGCGACTACTTCTCGTCCCTGCCCGACGGACTGGTCGCCGTCCTGCCCCCGGGCCGGAGCGGATGGTGGTCCTCGGACGGCGCCTGGCTGCACCTCGGCGCCGACGGCACGGCGACGGCCTTCACCGGCAAGGTCGACGTCGGGCAGGACAACCGCACCGCGCTGTCACACCTGGTCGCCGAGGAGCTCCGCCTTCCGGCCGCCGCGGTGCGCCTGGTGATGGGAGACACGGACGTCTGCCCCTTCGACGTCGGCACCTTCGGCAGCCGGTCGATGGCGGATGCGGGGGGCTCGCTTCGAACCGCGGCTGCCGCCGCCCGCCGCTGGCTGATCGCGCGTGCCGCGTCGCGCTGGCGTGTCGATGCCAGGCGCCTTCAGGCCGCGGATGGATCGGTGAGGACGCGCAACGGCCGCAGGTCCATTCCCTACGCCGATCTCCTTCGCGGGTTGCGCCGGATCACGATCGTCAGCGGCCGCGTGGTCGCAGGGCAGCCGGCGCTCCGCGCCGACGCCCTGGAGATCGTGACCGGCGAGAAGCGGTACCCATCGGACCTCACCCGTCCCGGCCTGCTCCACGCCAGGATGCTTCGCCCGCCCGGCCTCGGAGCCACGCTGCGGACGGTCGACACCAGCGGGGCGCGCGCCCTCCCTGGGCTGACGGTGGTCGAGGAGGGGCCTCGCATCGCGGTGCTGGCGCAGCACTCCACCACGGCGGATCGTGGCCTGAGTGCGATCGAAGCTCGGTGGCAGATTGAGGCCCAGCCAGCGGAGCGCGACCTGGAGACTCACCTGCGATCGCATCCGGTCGCGGCCGAGGGATGGGAGGGAGGGAGCAGCGAGGAGCAGGGCAACCTGGAGCGGGCCCTGCGCCGGGCGCCCGTCCGCCTCGACGCCACCTATCGAACCGCGTACATCGCCCACGCCCCGCTGGAGACGCGCGTGGCGCTGGCCGAGTGGACTGGCGACAGGCTCACCGTATGGACCGGGACGCAGCGGCCCTTCGCGCTCCGAGAGTCGCTGGCCGAGGCCCTCGAGCTATCCGAGGCCCAGGTGCGCGTGATCGTTCCCCTGACCGGTGGCGGCTTCGGCGGCAAGCACACGGTGGAGCTCGCCATCGACGCCGCGCGCCTGGCCCGGTCCAGCGGGCGGCCGGTGAAGATCCGCTCCACGCGCGAGGAGGAATTCCGTTGGGCCTACCTGCGTCCGGCGGCTGTCGTCGACGTGCGCAGCGGCGCCAGCCGGGAGGGCCGGATCACGGCCTGGGACCTGACCGACCTCAACGCCGGCGCCGCGGGCATCGAAAGCCCCTACGATTTCCGAAACCAGCGGCTCACCTATCAGCCCGCCGCCTCGCCGCTTCCCCAGGGGTCGTACCGCGCGCTGGCCGCGACCGCGAACACCTTCGCCCGCGAGTCGCACCTGGACGAGCTGGCCCACCGGCTCGACCAGGATCCGCTCGATCTCAGGCTCGCCCACGTCGCGGACGAGCGGCTCGAAGCGGCGCTCGAGGCCGTGGCGGAGCGGATCGGCTGGGCGCGTCGCGCCCGCGGCTCGGGCCACGGGATGGGGATCGCGGGCGGGATCGAGAAGGAGGGCCGGATCGCCACCGCGGTCGAGGTTCGAGCCCTGGCCGGACGGCCGCTGGAGATCGTCCGCATCGTCACCGCCTACGACTGCGGCGCGGTGGTGAACCCGCACAACCTGGTCAACCAGATCGAAGGAGCCACGGTGATGGGGTTGGGCGGCGCGCTCTTCGAGGCGATCCATTTCGAGGACGGCCGGGTACTGAACCCCGCCTTCTCCCAGTACCGTGTCCCGCGCTTTCGCGACGTGCCGCCCATCGACGTGATCCTCCTCGACCGCAAGGACGTCCCGCCGGCCGGGGCAGGGGAGACGCCGATGATCGCCCTGGCGCCGGCCCTGGCCAATGCCGTCTTCGAGGCGACAGGGCGGCGGCTGCGTGCCCTGCCGCTCTTGCCGGACGAGGCCGGTCCCGCTCAGACGCCCAGGTAGGCCTTGCGGATGGCCGGGTCGTGGCGCAGCTCGCCCGCCCGGCCGCTCATCACCACATGTCCGTTCTCCAGCACGTAGCCGCGGTCCGCCGCCTCGAGGGCGAGCACCACGTCCTGCTCCACCAGGAGCACGGCCGTCCCGTCGTGGTTGATGGCGCGCACAACCTCCATCACCCGATCGACCACTTTGGGCGCCAGGCCCAGGGATGGCTCGTCGATCATGAGCAGCCTGGGCCGGCCCATCAACCCTCTTCCGATCGCCACCATCTGCTGCTCGCCGCCGGACAGTGTGCCCGCGTCGCGATGCAGCTTGTCCTGGAGCGTCGGGAAGTAGGCCAGGATCCGCTCCAGGTCCTCACGGATCCGCGGATCGCGGCGGCGGTAGGCGCCCAGCAGGAGGTTGCGTTCGACCGTCATGGTGCCGAAAAGCCGGCGGCCCTGGGGGACGTGGACCAGGCCGGCGGCCACGGTCTGTTCCGGCCGCAGACCCGTCACCGGCCGTCCGTTGAAGACGACCTGGCCGGCGGTCACCCGCACCAGTCCGGTCAGCGCCCCGAGCAGGGTCGACTTGCCGGCGCCGTTGGCGCCGATCAGCGCCACCAGCTCACCCGGCCAGATGTCCAGGTCGACCTGGAACAGGACCGGGATCAAGAGAAAACCGGCATCGAGGCGGCGCACCTCGAGCAGCGGCTCTCCCTCAGGCATCGCCGCCGCGGGCGTAGCGCTCACCCAGGTAGGCCTCGATCACCCGGCGGTCGCGCAGGACCTCCGACGGCGGGCCTTCCAGCAGCGGCCGCCCCAGGTTCAGGACCAGGGCGCGGTTGCAGACGCCGACGATGACCTTCATCACGTGCTCGATCAGGACGATGGCGACGCCGCTGGCGCGCACCTGGCGCACCATCTCCAGCGCCTGCTCCACCTCCACCTGGTTGAGCCCGGCCATGACCTCGTCGAGCAGCAGGAGCCGCGGCCGCATGGCGAGGGCGCGCGCGACCTCGAGCCGCTTGCGGTCGGGGACGGTCAGGCGCAGGACGGGATGGGATCGCTTGTCGGCCAGGCCGACGAGGTCCAGCACCGCATCCGCCTGGCGCAGCGCCTCGGCCGGCTGGAGCCGGCCCGCGGGCTGCCCGAAGAGAGCCCCCATGGCGGTGTTCTCGCGCACGGTCATCGAAGGAAAAGGACGGACGATCTGGAAGGTCCGCCCGATGCCCAGGCGCGCGATCCGGTAGGGCGCCTGGCCCACGATCGATCGATCCTGCCAGCGGATGTCGCCCCGGTCCGGCCGGAAGAGCCCGCTGACGCAGTTGAGCAGGGTGGTCTTGCCCGCGCCGTTGGGCCCGATGATGCCCAGGACGTCGCCATCCTGGACCGTGAAGCTGACGCCCTGGAGCGCCTGCACGCCGCCGAACCGCTTGCCCAGGTCGTTCACGGCGAGCAGGCTCACGCTGTTGTGGCCCCACTCCGACCAAGGGAGGATGCCTCCGGCGGATTCCACACGGAGCGGGCGTTATGAGAACGCCCGCTCATGCGCTGGTTTCGCGGAGCGTGCGGCGCAGATAGCCGAGTGAAAGCCGGCTCTGGCCCCCGAAGAAGTCGATCACGCCGCGCGGGATGAAGATCACACAGACGGTGAGCAGGACCCCGAGCCCGATCTGCGAGTACACGGCGGCCGAGCCGCCGCCGGCCAGGGTCTCAATGGTCAGCTCCAGCACGACCGCGCCGGCCACCGGGCCGAGCACCGTACCCGCGCCGCCCAGCACCGCCATCAGGATCATCTCCACGTTGTCGGAGACGGCGAACACGTTCTCCTGGTTGATGAAGCTGTTCCACTGGGCGAAGACGCCGCCGGCCAGGCCGGTGAGCGCGGCCGCGATGACAAAGGCGGACACCTTGTAGAAGATCGTGTTGACGCCGATCACCGCCGCCGCCTCCTCGTTCTCGCGAATCGCCAGCAGGCCGAAGCCGAAACGGGACCGGAGGATGACCCAGGTGGCGGCCACCGCCAGCGCGGCCGTCCCCAGCATCAGGTAGAAGAAGAGGAGGTCGGAGCGAAGGATGGGCAGGAAGAGGCCGGTCGCTCCGCCCAGCGGCCCCAGGTTGTTGACGACCTCCCCGACGGCGACGCCCACGCCCAGGGTCGCGACCGCGAAGTAATGGCCCCTGAGCCGAAGCAGGGGAAGCCCGATGACGGCCGCGAACAGGGCCGACACCAGGGGCGCCGCCAGCAGCGCCGGCGCGAACGCCCAGCGCAGGTTGCTCACCAGTGCCCCGGTGGTGTAGGCTCCCAGCCCGAAGAAAGCGATGTTGCCGAAGCTGGCGTAACCGGCCAGGCCGCCGATGACGTTCCAGGCCGAGGCCAGCGCCACGAACATGGCCACGGTGGTCGCGATCCGGAACCAGAGGCGGTCGGTGAGCAGCGGCAGCCCGGCCTGCTGGGCGGCGTCGGTCGAGCTCAGCGGCGCGATCACCACCGCCGCCAGCGCGATCGCCCCGGCGGCGACGGCCAGCCGCCGGGTGGAGGGGCGAAGGCGCAGATGCAGGGCGATCATGCCAGTCGGCCGAGCAGGCCCTGGGGGCGGAACGCGAGCACGATGACCAGCACGGCGAAGGCGATCGCGTTGGCGTAGCCCGAGCCCAGGCCCGGCGTGCTCTGCCCCAGGATCTCGATCAGCCCGAACAGGAGACCGCCGGCCACGGTCGCGCTCACCCGGCCCAACCCGCCCAGGATGACCACCGCGAAGGCCTGCAGGGTATACGGGTCTCCGGCCGTCGGCGTGATTGCCTGGAAGGTGCTGATCAGTCCGCCCGCCACCCCGGCGAAGGCGGCCCCGATGGCGAAGGTCAGCGCGTAGGCGTGCCGGAGGTCGATGCCGACCAGCTGGGCGGCGTCCCGGTCCGCGCCCACCGCCTGGATCGCGGCTCCGGTGCGCGACCGGTTGAGGATCAGCCAGAGGATGGCCGCCAGCAGGATGGCCACCGCGAGGCTGGCGACCCGGATGTAGGGAACGGCGATCGACCCCAGCTCCAGCCGGCTGCCCGAGTAGGAGGTCGTCACCGAGCGGTAGTCGGGGGTGAACAGCAGCAGCAGGACGCTGACCAGGATCAGGTTGAGCCCGAAGGTCAATAGGAAGGTGAAGAGCAGCGGCGCCCGGATGATGCGATTGATCACCCCGCGCTGCAGGGCATAGCCGATGACAAAGAGCGCCACGGCGTCCACCGGCAGGCTCAGGAAGGGGTCGACGTGCCAGCGGCTGTAGAGGAGCCAGGTCAGATAACCACCGGCTATGACCAGGGCGCCGTGGGCCAGGTTGACGATGTTGAGGATGCCCCACACGAGGCTGAAACCCAGCGCGACGGCGACGTAGACGCCACCCAGCAGAAGGCCCAGGACGACCTGCTGGATGAACTGGCTCAGCCTAGCGGGAGCCCCAGGCCGGGGTCGGGTATTTCGGCTTGCCGTTGGCGACGTCGGCCGGATAGACCGTGTAGTGCACGCCGTTCTGGATCTGCTCCACGACCATCGGCTTGTAGACGTTGATGCCGCGGCTGTCGAACTTGATCTCACCGAAGAACGTCATCACGTCCAGGCTCGCCAGGGCGTCGCGGATCTTGGCCGGGTCGAGCGAGCCGGCGTTCTCGACCGCTTTCTGGAAGGCGAGGCAGGCCGCCGTCGACTCGGCGACGTGATAGTCGGGAGGCTCGCTGCCGCCGTACTTCTGCTGGTAGGCCTTGACATAGTCGCTGACCGACAGGTAGAAGGCCGGATGGTATTTCACCTGGGGCGTCCATTGCGAACCGTCGTAGACGAAGTTCGCATCGGGTCCGAGCGCGCTGATGAAATCGGGGGTCGAGGGGCCGACCGAGTAAGCGAAGATCTTGGCGTTGAGGTCGAGCTGCTTGGCCGCCTTGTTGATGGCGATCGCCTCCGCCAGGTGGCCTGAGTTGAGGACGATGTCCGGGTTCGCCTGCTTGGCCTGGCTGACCAGTCCGCTGACGTCCGGCGCGGCGGCGGGGTACTGCTTGCTGAACACGACCTGCATCCCCTTCGAGGCTGCGTAGTCCTCGACCGCCCTGGCCACCTCGACGGAGAAGTTGTCGTTCGCGGTCAGCATCGCGATCCGGGTCGGCTTGGGCGAGAGGGTGGCGGCCATGTCGAGCACACCCGTGAGGTACTTGTTGGCCGGGGAGAGGACCCCGAAGGTGAACTTGTAGCCCTTGTTGAAGATGGCCTGGGCCGCGCCGTTGGCCTCCACCATCGGTATGCCGTTCTTCTCGGCGATCACGGCGTCGGTGGCGGTGGCGGCGCTGCCGTAGGGCCCGAGGATGAACTGCGCCTTCTCGTCCGTGATCAGCTTCTGCACCAGAGTCGCGCTGAGGTCGGCCTTGCTCTGGTCGTCCTCGTACTTGATCTGCACCGGATGCTTCACGTTCCCGGCGACGATCCCACCGCGCTGATTGATCCAGTCCAGCCACAGGTCGTAGCCCTGCTTGGTGAGGGCTCCCTCCTTGGACTGGGCGCCGGTCAGGGAGACCGCGGCCCCGAAGACGATCGGCGCGCCCGCGCTGGGCGCCGCGTTGGTGCCGTTGGCGGTGCCGCAGGCGGTCGCCAGGACCGCCGCCAGGCCGAGCACGCCCGCCAGGGTCGTCCCCCGCATGAGGACAGTGTAGGTGAACCGATTCCCCGGAGGACGGTCAGTCAGGTCCGAAAGCGCCGCGCTGGTGGAGACGCTCGACCTCCTCTGGAGCATAGCCGGCGGCCGCCAGGACCTCGGCGCGATCACCGTCCAGGAGGGGAGCCGGGCGGTAGGTCGGGCGGTAACCGGCCATCTTGATCGGAAGGCCCACCGTGGCGACCTCGCCCAGCTCGGCGTGCCGGTAGGTCGCCAGCATCCCGCGCTCCGCCAGCTCCTGGCGGTCGAGGGCCGACCCCATCGCCCGGACGGGGGCCACCGGCACCCGGCCGCGGAGGAGGCCGACCCAGTGCTCGGTGGGGTGGGTCCGAAGGCGTGCCTCGAGCAGGGCAAGCAGCGCGTCGCGGTTGCGGCGCCGAGCCTCGAACGAGGCGAAGCGGGGGTCGGCGGCCAGCTCCGGCATTCCGAGCGCCTCCACCAGGGCTCGGTAGAACTTTTCCTTGGCGCAGGCGACCGCCAGGTGGCCGTCGGCCGTGGCGAAGAACTGGAAGGGCACGATGCTGGGATGGCCCGAAGCGGCCGTCCGCTCACCTGGCACGCCGGCGCTGAGGTACCAGGTCGCCCGGTAGCTGTGCATGGCGAGCGCCGAGTCGTAGAGGCTGACGTCGACGTCCCGGCCCTGCCCCGTCCGCCGGGCGTCGAGGACCGCGGCTACGAGCGCGAGCGCGGCCATCATGCCGCCGACATAGTCGGCGAGCGAGAGTCCGCTCTTGACCGGCGGGCCGTCCGGGTCGCCGGTGAGCGCCGCCCAGCCCGCCTCAGCCTGGATCAGCGGATCGTAGCCCGGCTCGGCGCTGCGCGCCCCCTCGCGGCCGTAGGCGGAGAGCGATAGGCAGACGATGGCGGGGTTTACGCGGCCGAGGACCTCGTAGGTGAGGCCGAGCTGGGTGACGACATCGCCGCGCACGTTGGCGCAGACGGCGTCGGCATCGCGCACCAGGCGGTGCAGGACCTCCTGGCCGGCCGGCTGCTTGAGGTCCAGGACGAGGCTGCGCTTGCCCCGATTGAAGGATTCGAAGTAAAGGCTGTCCGTGCCCCGCTGGCCGGGGCCGACGTACCGGCTCACGTCTCCGCCGGTATGCGGATCCTCGAGCCGGATCACGTCCGCTCCCAGGTCCGCCAGGTGAAGCGTGGCGAAGGGGCCGGCGCCGAACTGCTCGACCGCGACGACCCGCAGCCCACTGAGCGGAGCGCCGGTCATGCTTCAAATGGTAGGCGAGCCGGGGCCGCCGCCGGCGAGGCGGACCGGCCGGGTCCGGTGGCACAGTGTGAAGGTATGGATGCTGTGCGCGTCGGCGCGCTCGGTCCGCTGTCGCCACCGGGAGTGGTCTGGGGCGGGCGGGAGCTGGAGGACGGCTTGCGGCTGGGCGTCGAGCAGGTCGACGCCGAGTCGGCCGGTCGTGGCGGGCGACCGATCGAGCTGGCCTTCCGAGACAGCGGGGGGATCCCTGAGGCCGGCGTCGCCGCTGCCACCGAGCTCATCCGGGAGGGCGCCGTCGCGCTGGCCGGCGAGTACCACAGCGTGGTCGCGGAGGCGGTCGCCCGCCACGCCGACTCCACGGCGGTCCCGTTCCTCTGCGCCTCCGCCACGCTGGACGCCATCACCGCCCGCCGCTCACCCTGGGTCTTCCGGCTGGCGCCGCCCCAGTCCTACGGCTGGGCCGTCTACGCCGACTTCCTGCGCGGCCGCGGCTTCCAGGAGGTGGTGGCGATCGTGCGGCCCGACCTCTACTGGTCCAGCGGGGCCGCTGTCCTCGAACACCGTCTGGCCCAGCTGGGTGTCGGCTTCATCCGGTTGGAGTTCGGCGGCTCGCTGCCGGAAGTCGTCAGCCGCCTCGAGTCGATGGCTGCCGGCTCCTCCTGCTGGCCGGCTATCCCCAGCCCACCGGCGCGCTCGTCGCTGCGCTCCACGAGCGCGGCCTCTTCCCCGGCCGTGTCGCGCTCGGCCACCCCGCGGGCCCTTGCGCCTTCCCCGATTGGTGGGAGGTCGCCGGCCCGCAGGGCGTCGACGTCTCCTTCCTCTGTTATCTGGATCCAGGCAGCGTGCCTGAAGCCGGCCGGGCGTTCGCCCGGAGCTTCAACCAGCGCTACGGCCGCGAACCCACCTTCGTCGCCTTCGAGGGCTTCGACAGCGCGCTCGCCCTGGGCCACGCCGTGGCCGCGGCCGGCAGCGCCACGCCCTCCGCCATCCGGGCCAGCCTGGCCCAGGTCGAGTTCCAGGGCGCCCGCGGCAGCGTCCGCTTCAGCACCGAGCCGGACGGGGTGGTCCACCAGCAATGGCGCTGGCCGCCGGTCTGCGTCGTCTCCCACCCGCATCCCCACGCGTCGCCCTCAGAGGTCGACGTCCTCTGGCGCGCCTCGGGCTAGCTCGCTAGCGCCAGCGGCGGCGCGACTTCCCCCTCGAGGGCCAACCACGGCGGGACCGCCAGGACGAGGTGGTGCAGGATCGGCGCCCTGCAGCGACAGCCTCTCGTCGGGAAATTCAGACAGCCCCAGAACGGCCCGTGTTTTCCGTCGCGCCGCACGAGCGGAATCCGGCACCGCCCACACTGCGGCGCTGGCAGGGACTTGAGGGGATGCCGGATCACCTCGGCGGCCGTGAGCGTCTCTTCAAGCCGGGTGCGATCCCAGAGTTCGACGCCGTTAGCCTCGGCGAGGTTGCGGGTTCGACCCTGATACTCACTGTTGGTGACCACCATCGCCGCTGTGCAGCGATAGTAGGGGCGGGCGGCGGCCACCGCCTGGACGGCTCGATCGCCGACCCTGTCTTGCATCCGCTTCGCCTGTACAGCCGTTTTTATCCCGTCTTTAGTGAGTAGCAGGTCGGCGCCGTGGTCGTAGTACTCGGTCAGCTCGACCGCATACCCGAGGAGATCAAACATCACGCCAAGGCATCTCTCGAATTCGTCCCCCGATAGGCTGTCGACGTCGGCCCCGGCGTGCTCCCGAAGCCAACCGAGATCGGCATCACGTATCGTTGCGACGGCCATGACTCAGATCAAGCTACTGGCGTTTGGCGCCGATCAACGAACCGATCCGGCGACAACTTCGTGACGGCTTAGTCTCTCAGGGCTGCTCGCCGCATGGCATCGACCCGGCTAGCGAAAACGGCGGACGGGATGATGGGCGTTCCGCGCCAGGGCGAGAAACCCTGGAGAGCGACGTCGTCGCTGACGATCAGGAAAGCCCCAACCGCTTCCGCGAGCTCCAGAATTCGATTGTCCTCCCAGTCTTTGGAATCGGCAACTGACTGCCTCGGATCCACGATTCGACCACCCGACTTGCCTGCGATCTTGACCAGCTGCCTGAGGTACGACTAGATTCTGGCCGCCTCCCAGCGATAGGGCTTATCGCTTGTTCAGGACCTGGTCGACGAGGGCGCGCGCCTTCGCGCTCGGCCCCCGCCGCGTACGGCTCCGATTGAGACTCTGCCGAACCACGTCATGGACATCGTCCTGTCCGAGGCCTAGAGCCCTGGAACGCTTCGTTCCATAGGACTGCAGTTCACGCAGGATCTTGGCACGCTCCGCGGCACCCATGCATTCAATGCTACAAGTGTTCAGTCGCTCGACACCGCCAGCGACCGGACCAGGATCGAGGGCGCCCCGATGAAGCAGGCGTCGTAAAGAAAGCGCAGGTCGCCCGCGATCCCCTCGATCTCCGCCAGCAGCGTGAACAGGTTGCCCGCGATCGCCGTCTGCCGCACCGGGCGGCCGCGGCGGCCGCGGCGCACCCTGAAGCCGCTGACCCCGAGCGAGAAGTCACCGCTGAGGCCGTCGACCGTATGCAGCCCCGACAGTTCGGTCACCAGGAGTCCGTCCCCCATCCGGCTCAGCAGGTCGTCCAGCGAATCCTCGCCGGCCTGGAACACAAGGTTGGTGGCGCCCACCTCGGGCGCGCTGCGGTACGACTCCCGCGAGGCGTTGCTGGTCGAACGCGCCAGGCCCGCCCGGCGCGCCGTCTCGCTGTTGTGCAGCAGGCTCCGCAGCACGCCGCGCTCGATCACGGCGGTGCGCCCGCTGGGCACCCCCTCGTCGTCCCAGGGACGTGAGGCCAGCCCCTGGGGCAGGCAGGGATCGTCGACCAGGCTCACGCCCGGCGCCGCGACGGGCTCGCCGATCCGCCGTGCCAGCGCCGATACGCCCTCCCCGCCCTGCGCCGTGATGGCAGCCGTCATGCTGCCCAGGAGCGCGGCCCAGGCGCGGTTCTCGAACACCACCGGGTAGGCGCCGCTGCGCACCGTGCGCGCGCCGAGCATCGACTCGGCGCCCGCCGCCGCCTCCTCGGCGCAGCCACCGACATCGAGCCCGTCGGGCGAGCGCGCGAAGGTGAAACCGAAGCCGGACTGCACCTCGTCGCCCCTCTCCGCGACTGCCTCCACGAAGGCGTAGGCGACCGTTGCCTCGAAGGCGGCGTGGACTCCGCGGCTGGAGTGCAGCTCGGTGTGGACGCGCTCGTCGCTGTAGACGGCGCCCGCCGTCCGCCGGACTGCGGGCCGGCAGGACGTGGCCCGCGCGTCGAGCTCCAGCGCAAGGCGCGTCCGTTCCCGTGCGCCCGCACGCCAATCGATCCGTCCGTCCTCGAGCTCCCCCGGCGCCGCAGCCCCGTCCGTCTCGATGGTCGCGTCCGGAAGGCCGGCGAAGGCATCGGGATCGGTGTGAGCCTGGACCTCGAGCGCCATTTTCACCAGCCGGCGCAGGCTTTCCTCACCGAGGTCGGAGGTGGAGGCGAATCCCATCCGGCCTCTGCCGAAAGTGCGAAGACCGGCGCCCCGCGCCTGCGCCGAGGTCAGCTCCGCCAGCGCCCCCTCGAAGGCGCGCGCCCGCAGCTCCACTCCCTGCTGGAAGAACGCCTCGGCTGCCTGGGCTCCGCTGGAGAGCGCGAGGTCGAGGATGTTCTCTGCCGGCGACCCGAAGAGCAGCCTCGCGCTCATCCCGCCTCGGTGCCGCCCACGGTCAGCGACGCGATCCGCAGGTGCGGCTGCCCCAGGCCCACGGGCAGTCTCTGGCCGTCCTTGGTGCAGCTCCCCGGCGTCAGTGCCAGGTCGCCGGCGACGGCGTCGATCTGCATCAGCGCCTGCGGGCCGCTGCCGGTCAGCATCGCCCCCCGCACCGGCCTCGTCACCCGCCCGCCTTCGATCAGATAACCCTCCGCCACCGCGAAGGAGAATTCCCCGGTGAGCGGGTTGGCCTGTCCGCTGCCCAGCTTTCTGGCGTAGAGCCCGCGCCGCGTGTCGCCGATGATCGCCTCTACGGTCGCCCGCCCGGCGGTGATGAAGGTGTTCGTCATCCGGGGGATGGGCAGGTAGAGGTAGCTCTCTCTGCGCCCGTTCCCCGTCGGCGCGCGGCCGGCGCTCAGCGCGCCCATCCGGTCATAGAGGTAGCTCTGCAGGACCCCGTCCTGGATCAGCACGGTGCGTCGCGCACGGACGCCCTCGTCGTCCACGCCCATGCTCCCCCAGGCGCCGGGGACGGTCGCGTCGTCGACGGCGGTCACCAGCGGCGACGCCACCCGCTGCCCCAGCTTTCCCACGAACGGGCTGGCTCGGCGCGCTATCGCGTCAGCCTCCAGGCCGTGACCGCTCGCCTCGTGGAAGAGGACGCCGCCGAAGTCGGTGCCGACTACGACCGGCATCCGCCCCAGGGGAGCCGGCTCGGCCTCGAGCAGGCGCTGGGCCGTGCGTGCGGTCTCGATCGCCGTCCGCGTCAGCCGGCCTCCATCGAAGAACTCCCAGCCGGCGGTGGCCCCGGGGGCCGCGAACGCCCGCTGCACGGAGTCGCCGCGAGCGGCGACCACCCGCACCATGCCGCGCACCCGGGTGCGATGATCTCGCGCCAGGCTCCCGTCGCTGCCGGCGATGACCACCGTCTGGATCACCTCGACATAGGTGAGCGCGACCTGGCGGACCTCTGGTGCGGCGGCGCGCGCGGCCTCGTCCGCCTCCCGCAGCAGCGCGACCTTGCCGGCGAGATCCACGTCGAGTGGCGACCGGGAGACCGGTTGGGGTTCGAAGCAATGCTCGCGCAGGTCCGCGGGCACCCTGGCTCCGGCGCCGTTGCCGTAGGCCGCGCCGGCAGCCTCGGCCGCCCCCATCAGCCCGGCCCGCGTCACCTGGTCGGTGTACGCGTAGGACGTCGTCGGCGTCCCGCAGACCCGCACCCCGGCGCCCTCCTCGACGCCGGCCTGGATGCCCTGGCAGCGTCCGCTCTCGAGCCTGACCGTCAACGTCTGGCGATGCTCGAGGAAACAGTCGGCGAAGTCGCCGCCTCCTCGCAGGGCCCGCCGCAGCACCTTCCCCAGCAAGCTGGCGTCGATCGGGCCGTCACGTGCCCAGGCGGCGCAATCCCGGGCGGCCTCGTTCCGCTGCAGCAGCGCCATGCAACCCTAAGCGCCGCGCATCGCCTGCACTTCCGTGAGCGCCGAGTGGAGCCGGTCCAGGAAGGTGTCGATCTCGGCGCCGCTGATCGTCAGGGGCGGAGTCAGCTTGACGCAGCTGGGTGCGTGTCCGGCGGTGTAGGCGATGACCCCCCGTTTGTACAGCTCCTGGCAGCAGACCACGCCGCCGTAGGCGTCGTCGGGATCGTCGAGCCCTTCGACCTCGACAGCGATCAGGAGCCCGCGTCCGCGAACCGACCGCACGCCGAGCGGCTCCCGCTGCAGGGCCGCGAGCCCGCCGCGCAGCCGCTGGCCACGTTGCCGATCACGTCCTCCTCCTCGATCACCCGCAGGCAGGTGAGTCCCGAGGTCATGGCCAGCAGGTTGCCCTCGAAGGTCGAGCTGTGGATCATGGCCCGGGTGGGGCCGGAGAAGAGCCCCTCGTAGGCCTCGTCGCTCATCATCACCGCGCACAGGGGGACCGCGCCGCCGGTCAGGCCCTTGGAGGTCACGACCACGCTGGGCTCGATGCCCGCCTCCTGGAAGGCGAACCACGACCCGGTGCGGCCGACCCCGGTCAGCACCTCATCCACGATCAGCAGCGCGCCGCGTTTGCGGCAGAGCGCCGCCAGCATGCGCAGCTCGGAAGGTTCCCAGGCATGCCCGCCGCCGAGCCCCTGCACGACCTCGATCACCACCGCCGCGATGGCCGCGCGCTGCATCGCCGAAGCCACCGCGTCGACGTCGCCCACAGGCACCCGTTGGGCGGGAAAGGCCCGAGCCGGCAGCTGTTCCAGCCACATGTCGTGACCCATCACGCTCATGGCGCCCAGGGTGAGCCCATGATAGCCGCGCTCCGTGGTGATGAAATGGCTGCGGCCGGTTGCGGCCATGGCCAGCTTGAGGGCCAGCTCGATACCCTCGGCCCCGCTGTTGCCGAAGAAGACCTTGCGCAGTCCGCCCCCGGCCAGCTCGCACAGCCGCGCCGCCAGCTCACCCTGCCCGGCCGGCACGCCCACCGGTACCGTGAATGGGCCGCCCTCGCCAAGCGCCTCGCTCAGCGCCCGCATCAGGCGGGGATGCCGGTGGCCGAGCCCGATCGCTCCGAATCCGGCCACCATGTCCAGGTAGCGGCGGCCCTGCGCGTCGGTCAGCCAGCTTCCTCGCGCTTCCCGAAAGCTGTTGAGCCAGCCGAGGGACTCCAGCACCTCGACCTTGCGCGGGTTCACGGCCCGCCGGTACGCCTCCACCGGCCCGGCCGCGGCCGGAGCCCGGCGCCTAGTCGTTGGGGAGACTGCCATCGAACCACGCCTGGTGCAGGGGAAGCTCTTCCGACGAGTAGTAGTCGTAGAGAGTGTTCCAGGTGCGGTGGTTCAGCTCGACCAGCTCCAGCAGATGCTGGAGCGCGCGCACCTGTGTCGCCGGCGGCACGCTCGGGACCCTGGCCATCATGAGACGGGACAGGCTCTCGTGATTGAGGTCGTCGTTCAGGCTGTCGTGGCGGTCGGCCACCTTGCGGAACTCGGCGTTCTGGGAGAGCTTGGCCATCAGCCGGTCGTTGATGGGCGAGCTGACGCCGGGCATGCCCTCGGTGACGAAGATCGAGATCAGGTAACCGATCGGGTAGGTCTCGGCGAAGTGTGTGAAGACCTCGACGAAGGCGAGGTGAAGCGGCAGCGGGAGGCTGCGATCCAGCAGGTTGGCGTCCACACCCAGGCTCTTGCAGGTGGCCCGTTCGAACCGTTCGTGCCCGACCTCCTCCGCGTAATAGCGGAACAGCATCGCGCGCAGCCCGTCGTTCACCCGCTTCGCCAGCGTGGGCACGATGATCTCGACGAACCTCCGGGTCACGTGGTACTCCTCGATGTACACGCCTTTGACCAGGCGGTCCGAGATGGTCGAGTCGGCGCTGGCCGTCAGGTAGCGCGACGGTCCCAGGTCGCGAAGCGCCTTCGAGGTCAGCCGCTCCGCCTCGAGCATGAAGTTGACGCCCGACGTCGTGCGCCGGCGGCCGGAAGGAGCGGTGCAGACTGTCGCGGCGTCGTCCGCGATGGTCCAGACCAGGATCCGGGCCAGCGCATTCAGCTCCGCCAGCAGGTCGCGAACCGAGTAGAGCCCATTGCTCAGCTCGGTGACCAGGTCCCACAGGTCGCTGTCCGGCTCGTTCGCGATCCGGCGCAGCGCGGCGTCGGCGCAGAGGAGGGCCAGCGGGCTGTGCCGCCGCCAGTAGCGCGCCTGCAAGAGGAGCGTCCTCAAGTAGAAGTTGGCGTAGGTGAAGGGGTCCCGAGGCACGGCCGCCGCCCGCTGGTGCCAGCCCAGCTCGACTGCCAGCTCGGCGCTCAGCCAGTCGAGGTGCTGGCGCGCTACGCGCAGGTGCGGCTTGAGCCTGGTCCACTTCTGGCCTGGCGCCGCGGCCCTGATCCACTCCGCGGTCTGGTCGACGTACGTGCGCAGCCGGTCCACGGTCGACGCGGGAGCCGCGCCGCCCTCTCGCAGTAGAGCCAGCTGGTCCATCTGCTGCAGCAGCTCACGCCAGACCTGCTGCGACCCGTCCCCCCGCCGCGGGGCGCGCACCTGGTCCCAGGCTGGGCTGGTCGGGTCGCGCAGCGACCGCAGCATGGAAACCACGTGGTCGGCTCCGTCGCCGTCCTGGGTGTCGATCTCGTACTCCTCGTCGCCGGCCACCAGCACGATCGACCCCTTGCGGGAGGGTTTGATCTCGTCCACGAAGACGTACGGCCGCTTGTAGTCTCGAATGCTCCAACCCTTCATCGCGCTCCTCCTCTTGGTGCCATTGCCGTCAGTAGATGTCGAACGATCCACGCCGCCGTCCCTCGATTTCCCACAGGCGGAAGAAGGCATAGGCCGCCAGCGCGTACGCCGTTCCCAGCCCGGCAGTCCAGCCCAGCTCTCTCAAGACCGGCGTTCCCGGCCCAGAGAGCACAGCCCGCCCCGCCGCGATGCCGTGGGTTAGTGGGAGCGCCTGCCCGAGCGCCTCGAGCCACGGCGCCAGCAGGCCGGTGCTCACGTTCACGCCGCTGACCAGGAGCATCAGGACGTAGGCCACGTTGGAAACGAAATAGACGTCTCGCACCCGCAGCCCCAGCGAGCCGAGGAACATACCCACTCCGGCCGACGCCACCACCGTGAGCCCGACCACACCGGCCAGCGGCAGCAGCCTGAGGCCGGGGATCCTGAAGCCGAAAAGGGCGGCCCCCGTAAGGAAGCCGAAGGCCGACACCAGCAGTCCGTGGAACGCCACTGGGATCACCCGCCCGAAGAAGAGCGGGATACGGGCGGCCGGCGACGCGAACACCGACGCCAGGGTCCCGAAGTAGCGCTCGTTGGAGATGACCATGGTCATGCCGAAGACCGACGCCATGCCGCTGACCGCGATCGCGTTGCCCACGATGTAGAAGGCGTCGTCGTGCAGACGGCTGTACCGTCCCAGGTAGACGAAGAGGATGATCTGGAAGAGCGGGACGCCGAGCATGGTGGGGAGATAGATCCCCGGTCGCATCCAGTTGAAGAGCGCCCGGAACGAGAGCACCCCGCCCGTCACGGCCAGCCGTGCGGCGCTCATGCCAGCGGCAGGCTGGCCCGCACGCAGGCCAGCCTCTCCACCCATCCCAGGACGCGGAGGCCCAGCAGGAGGTAGGCGATCCCGACTCCGATCTCAGCCAGCAGCGGGCGGACGGCGTCGCTCCCGCTGGCGGCGGCCCGCAGCGTCTCGATCCCCCAGGTGGGGGCCAGGATCCAGCTGACAGGGACGGACCAGCCGGGAAGCAGCGCGACCGGGATCAGCAGCCCGCAGAGCAGCCAGACCGGGGTCTCCAGCAGGTTGGTGAGCGCGTTGGCGTAGCGGTAAAGGAAGAAAAAGGATGCCAGCAGGACCCCGAGCAGGCCGAGGCTGACGACGCTGACCAGCAGCCCGGCGGCGAACCATCCCGGCTGCGCGATCTCGATCGGGACCCCGAACAGGAGATAGGCGCAAAGCGTCGTGGCCGCGATCGAGTAGAGGCCGAGCGTCGCCGAGGCCAGGGTGATGGCGAAGACCGAGTAGAAGAGCGGCGTGGGGGCGAGGACCATCAGCTCCAGCGTGCCCTCCCGGCGGGCCCGGGTCAGCGCCTCACCCGCGCCGAAGAGAGTGGTCGACCAGAGCCCCATCATGCCGGTGCCCAGCGCGCCCTCGAAGAGGGAGACGTGCCGGGCCCCGTTCCGAAAGAGATAGAAGGCGATCGCGGCCAGGAGCACCGGCATCACGAGGTAGACGAAGACGAAGAAGGTGGACATGGAGAGGCTCTTGAGGTGGAGGGCCCATCCCGCGCGGATGACGCCATAGGGAGGCATGGTCAGTTCGGCTCCACCCGGCCCAGGTCGCTGACCAGCTCGATGTAGGCGTCTTCCAGGGTCGGCTGGCGGGAGCTGAGGTTCAGGATGCGGGCGCCGTTGAGCTGCTTGAGGATCGCGGGGGTTAGGTCGGCGCTGACGGTGGACTGGACCCGGATCATCAGGGTCAGGTCGCGCACCTCGGTCGAGACGGCGAGCACCCCGGGCAGGCCGCGCAGCCGCTGCAGGGTGGCCTCGCTGACGTCGCCGGCCAGGATCTCGGTCACCGCCCGCGCCGTCCCGCTGTCCTTGATCGCGGCCGCGGAGCCCGCGACCACCACTCTCCCCTGCGCGATCACGGCGATCCGCTTGCAGAGGGTCTCGGCCTCGATCATGGAGTGAGTCGTGAGCAGGACGGTCTTGCCTGCCGCCGCCAGCGCGGCTACGGTCTGACGGATGTCGCGCGCGCCGACCGGGTCGACCCCGATGGTCGGCTCGTCGAGGAAGAGGACGGGCGGGTCGTGGAGCAGGCCGCGGGCCACGTGGAGCCGCTGGCGCATGCCCCGCGAGTAGCCTTCCACCCGTTCAGAGGCCCGTTTCTCCAGCCCCACCAGCTCGAGGACGCTACCGATCCGCCGGCGCTGCTCGCCCCCCGGCACGCCGTAGAGCACAGCGAAGTAGCGCAGGTTGTCGTATCCCGAGAGACGGTCGTAGAGACCTCGGTCGCCGCCGACCACGTAGCCGATGCGCCGGCGCACCTCCTGGCGGTCGTGGACCACGTCGAAGCCCAGCACCCGGGCCCGGCCGGAGGTGGGCTGGAGCAGGGTGGTCAGCATCTTTATGGTGGTGGTCTTGCCCGCCCCATTGGGTCCGACGATGCCGAAGATCTGCCCCGTGAGGACGCTGAAGCTGATGCCGCGCACCGCCTCGATCTCGATCCGCCGCCGCCGGACGGTGCCGGTGCTGGTGCGGTAGGTGCGGCGGAGGTCGTGCGCCTCGATGGCGACCTGGGGCGTCACCTCGAGGTGACGCCCCGGGCCATCCACCAAACGTGCCGGGTGCACACCTGGCGCCCCCCACTCAGGCGAAGACGCGTGGCACCGGGTTCCCCGGGTCGCCGTAATAGTCGAGGATGTGGTGTTCCAGCTTGACCAGGGTCTCGACCGTGATCCCCACGTGCTTTTTGACCACCAGCTGCTCCTCCGGAGAGACCGCCGTGACCTCCGAAAGGAGAGCCCGGGTGATCTCGTCGTGCTCGCCCTCCTCATTGAGCCGCGAGTGCTTGAGCACCGGGCGGGTGAATCCCGCCGGCAGGCCGACCGCGGCCGCCCGCTGCTCGAAGGCGGTGTTGAACTCCTCGTAGGGCTCCTCGAAGAGGAACAGAACGGACTTGAAGCTGAGCAGGTGCTGGTGGGCCAGGGCGCCCAGGGTGGCGCAGAGCGCGAAGGTGGTGGAGAGTGGCTCGCACCGCTCCAGCGTCGCCTCGTCGACGTCCACGTGGCGCAGGGATTCGGCCAGCATCCGGTCGTGGTGCATCTCCGAGACCAGGAAGTCCTGCAGCAGCTCGCGGGTCAAAGCCGTGTCGACGTGCCCCAGCGCTGGCGCGACCAGGCTGGGGGCGCGATGGACCAGGTGGTAGTACTCCACCACGTATCCGATCAGCTGGTTGCGGCTGACCTGGTTGGCCTGGAGCCGCTGCTGGTACTCCGATCCGGCCACCCGCCGCTTCATGCGGTCGGTGAACCGGACCAGTTCCCGGTAGAACTGGCGGCCGGTCAGCTGGCCGGCCGGGGAGGTCAGGGTCGCCTCGGTCAGCAGGCCGAGGCGGTCCAGCTCGTCGAGCAGCTCGTCGATCTGGTCGGCAAGCGCTGCGAACCGCTCCTTCAGCTCCACCGGGGTGTGGCTGCCGCGCTGGAGCAGGTCGAGCAGGCGGACGACGTCGGTGCGGCTCAGGTCGCCGATGTCAAGGGTGCAGCCCTGGTCGCGGTAGAGCACGTCGACGCTGCCGTTGCTCCGGCTCACGGCGACGCCGGGCCGCAGCTTGGGACGGGTGAAGAACGGGGTTACCGCAGGCATCCCAATCCCCCTCAGACCGCGCTGACGCGCCGCAGCAGCGTGTCCGTGCGCGAGTAGTGGTTCCAGATGGCGCTGTAGAAGCTGTCGTACATCTCGACGAAGAGATAGGTCTGGCTGCGCAGCCGGCGCATCGTCTCGGCGTCGATGCTGGGGATGTTGCTGAAGATCATCCGGGTCAGGCTTCCGTGGTTGCCCTTGAGGTTGATGTTGGCGTGGGCTTCGATCGGCCGCCAGAAGGAGCGGCTGACGCCGAGCTTCTTGCAGCACGCCAGGTAGGAATCGGTGGTCCCCTCTTTCAGCTCCTGGCCTTCCAGGATGCCCAGCGTGGTGAAGAAGAAGATTGGGTCGTACATCGAGAGGTAGGCGAGCGTATGGCAGAGCCCCATTGTCTCCGGCAGCGGCATGGTGTCGCGCAGCTCCTCGCGCGAGATCCCGATCGAGTTCAGGGCGCGGAGCAGGATCTCGTCATGGCCGTACTCCTCATCGTAGAACTCGTTGATCAGCAGCCGGACCTTGTTGTTGGGTACGTAGCTGAGTACCGGGGCGTCGAAGTAGCTCTCGCGGTGGAGGAAGTGGTAGTTCTCGATGCACATGCCGTAGAGCACGTTCAGAGGAGTGTCCGGCGTGGCCTCGTGCATCTTGGTCCAGAAGACGTTGCGGTATAGCGTCTTGTAGAGCAGGTCGTTGGTCAGGTCTTCGATCTCGAGCAGCGCGTCGATCCCCGAGCGCACCTCGGGTCCCGGATCCCCGTCGAGCATCGCGGCCCGGTCGAGGGACTCGATCAGGTCGCGGATGGCGTCCTCTGAGAACCGGGAAGACAGACGGTGCAGCTCGGCGACGTCCCGGGTGCCGTCCATCTCGTCGAGGAGGCGCTTCAGGTCGGCCGGGCTGAGTGAGTCTGCCTGCAGGACGAAGGCGACGCCGTCCCGATCCACGACCACGCCGTCCGCTTCCACGCTCACGGGAAACGGCAGGCGCGGCCGCTCGATGCGTGTGGGCGCACGCCGGACCTTGCCGTAGCCGGGTCGTCGACGCGGCGCAGCGGCGAGCTTGTCGCCAGGTGTGGCAGTAAGGGTCGAGGACATATGTGCTCCTATGCTCGGGGTCCGGATCCGTGGTCGGTGGCGTGCCGCCCGGCCGCCATCAGCCCGACCGCTTCAGCAGCGCGGGCGGCCCGGTCAACGCTAGAGATGAACTGCGACCAACACTGGCCGTGTCGTCTTCGGCCGGATCTTGATCTTCATACGCTGCTCACCTCCTTTCCCAAAAAGGGCAGTAGTAACGACGCACCGCATGAATTGGGCGGCGCTTCTAGAAGGCGTTCCTGAGCGCCTGCCGTGATTCAAGCACGCGTCAGGAGACGCAACAATGCCGGAACCGGCTGAAAGCAAGCCGGAATCGGCCTGGTGTTTGACCGGCGCCGCGGGCTCAGCCCGCGACGTAGACGAGCCCGCGCAGGCGCTGCTGCAGGCTGGTCCATAGCCGCTTGCGTGGCACGCTGACCCAGACCGAGCCGTCGTGGAGCTCGATCGGATAGCTGCGCAACCGGCGCCGCGGCTGGCCGACCCGCTCCCCGGTGCGCAACCGGTAGTGGCAATGACGCGACGGACAGGTCAGGATCTCCTTGCGCACCATGCCCTTGACCAGGTCGCCTCCGTCGTAAAGGCACCGGTTGTCCAGGGCCAGGTAGTTCCCGTCGACGTTGAAGAGGGCTACCTCGCGTCCTTCCAGCCTGAGCACGCACGCCTCCCCCGGGCGCAGTTCCTCGGCTCGCCCCGCGGGGACCAGCACCGTCCCGTCCATCGACACCAGTACACGCCCTCGCGCCAGTCCAGGAAAGGCCGGAAGCGGCTCAGCCTGAGGCCGGTTCTGGCCCTTCCTGCTTGCCGTCGCCCCGACGGCGCCGCGCTGCCCGTTGGGGCAGCCAACCCTGCCTGAAAATGTGCACCGCGAACGCCGGTGGAAGGACGCGCGCCTCCGTAGGCTGAGCCTGACCCGAAGGAGGCACCTCTTGGGCGACGAGCACCTGTCAACGCGGCGAACCGAGGCGACCGCTGCGCGTACGGCGGCGCGAGCGGAGCCGGCCGCGACCGCACAGGCGCAGCGGCTCCTCTGGCTGCAGCGCACCGCTGGCAACCTGGCGGTCCAGCAGATGCTGAGCGCGCCTGCTGGAGACGAGGTCGCGGACGTGCATCCGGCTTCACCGCCGGTCCTGACCGTCGCGCCGCCCGTGACGTCCGCTCCGACCACCGCCCCCGCACCGGCGGCGGCCGCGGCTCCACGGGTCCAGCGCTCCTGGCTGGGCGACCTCTGGGGAGACGTCAAAGGCGCGGCCTCGGCCGCCTGGGGCGGCGTCAAGGGCGTGGCCTCCGACGTCTGGCAGGGGGCCAAATCGCTCGGCAGCGGCGCGCTCAGCTGGCTCAAGTCGGCGGCAGGCCATGTCTGGGACGCGGTCAAGTGGTTCGGCGGCAAGGCCTGGACGGTGATCAAGGCGATCGGGACCTGGGGCTGGGAGAAGCTGTCCTTGCTCGGCACCCTGGTCTGGTCCTTCATCTCCAACCTGCCAGGGCGGCTCTGGCGCCTGGTCGTCGACGGCTGGGATGCGATCGCGGGTCTGCTCGGCTGGCTCTGGACCGGACTCAAAGGCTTCGCCGGCTGGGCCTGGGACGCCGTGGCCGGCGTCTTCTCCTGGATCGGGTCGGGCCTGGGAGGAGCCCTCAAGTGGCTGGGCAAAGGACTGGCCGACGGCGCTGCCTGGGCCGTCGACTTCCTGGAGCACCCCAGCCTCGACAAGCTGCTCCATGGACTGCTGAGCACGCTGGGCTGGGTCTGGAGCGGGATCACCGGCTTTGCCCGGTGGGGCTGGAACGGCGTCGTGGCAGCGGCCAAGTGGGCCTGGTCCGGGCTCAAGGGTTTCGCCGGCTGGCTCTGGGACGGGGCGATCGGCGGCCTGACCTGGATCGGGCTGGTGATCCTGCACCTGCTCGAGGCGGCCGGGGTTCCAGAGGCCCTGGAGCTGATCTGGGGGCTCATCTTCCGGCTCCGTCCGCTGACCTCCGCCGAGCAGAGCGCGTCGGAATCCGTGCACCCCAGGGGGCTGATCCCCTACTGGCAGGTGCGCGTGGACGAGGATTCCTACCTGATCAAGATCGGGACCGCGCTGGCCAGGGCCTTCAAGACCAAGGTCAGCCCGGGCGCCATCACCACCATGCACGTCATCCACGCCCCCAAGGGCGGGCTCTCGCTGCCGGTCGCCGTCCACGAGCTGACCCACGTCGGCCAGTACGAGCTGGTCGGCGCCGTCTACATGCCGGAGGCGCTACACGCGCAGGGTACGGCGGCGGGCTACAACTACGGCAACCTGACCACTGCCCGCAGCGCCGGCCAGCACTTCAGCGACTTCAACCGCGAGCAGCAGGCCTCGATGTGCGAGGACTACTACGACGTGACTCACGGGCTGACCCCCGACTACGGCGCCACCAAGCCCGAGCTCGATCCCTTCATCGCCGACATGCGCGCCCGCAAGTTCTGAGCCTCAGCCGGCGCCGGTCACCACCATCGTCAGCTTCCTGCCTCCTGGAGCACCGCGAGGATGTTCCCGGCCGGGTCCTTGAACCAGGCGATGGGCGGGCCTTCACCGCGATGGATCCCTCGCTCGTCCTGCTCGAACCCCTGGTAGCGCTCGAACCGGACGCCGGCCGCGGCCAGGCCGTCGACCGCCTGGTCGATGTCCGCGACCGCGAAGTTGAGCACTGTGAAGCTCGCCGGCTCGTGGTTGGGCTTTGGATAGATCACCACCCTGCCGCCGCCCTCGAGATGGAGGTTCAGGATCCCGTTGGCCTCGGTCACCTTCAGGCCGAGCGTCTTACCGTAAAAGTCGCGGGCCTTGCCGATATCGTTCGAAGAGAACCCGGAGAAGGCGCGGCTGCCGCCGAGGATTGGGCCGCTCATCGGGGCGGCTCCACGAGCCGGAGCACGTTGCCATCCTGGTCCCGGAGGGCGAACATCGGCACCGGAAAGCGCAGCACCTCGGGGTCGGCGTCGACGCCGCGGGCGCGGAGGCTCTCGTGGTCGGCCTGCGCGTCGAGGGTCGTGAGGCGCACGTTGGTGTCGATCCCGGTCGCCTGGCCCGGCCCGACCCGAACCAGCGCGATGGTCGTCGCCGCGCCGGGCGGGGCCACCTCGATCCAGCGCTCTCCCGGGCGGTAGGGCACGTCCATCCGCTTCTCGAATCCAAGCTTTTCGACGTAGAAGGCGAGCGCCCGGTCCTGGTCGGCCACGGGGATGCCGACCGTCCGCACGTCGGTGATCTGGGTCCTGGTTTCGGTCTTTGCCATTGCCGTCCTCCTGCTGATTGGTTTTCAGCCTTCCGGCATCGCCGCCACGCGACACCGCCATGAACAAGGACTGTCTTCGCCGCCTCAACTCATCGGGCGGCGGTCTTCTTGGGCTCCTCCTCCCCGGCCGTGTGGGGCACCGGCTTCTCCGCGATCGGCCCCTCGCCGGCCGCCTCCGCGATCTCCTCGCTGAGCCGGGGCAGGCTCTCCGCCTCCACCTGGCCGGTCGGGCTGGCGGAAAGCGGCGCCTCGTGCCCCCGCCGGGCCCGGTAGAGCGCTCCTAAAAAGACGTTGGCCAACGCTGCCGCCGGCACCGCGAAGA
>VBIC01000059.1 GCA_005881425.1 Chloroflexota bacterium
GAGAACTACAAGCGGCGCACCCGGCAGGACCTGGCGGAGCGCACCCAGTACGCGAACGAGGAGCTGCTGCGCAAGCTCCTGCCCGTCCTCGACAACTTCAAGCGAGCCCTGGACCACGCGCCGGAAGGCGTCGACGAGAAATGGTTCGAAGGGATCCAGCTGATCGCCCGCCAGTTCGAGGACGTCCTGGCCGCGCAGGGGCTGGCCCAGATCCCGGCGATGGGCGAGAAGTTCGACCCATCACGCCACGAGGCGATCGCCCGCGAGGAGACCGACGCCCACGAGGAGGGAACCGTGGTCGAGGAGATGCAGCCCGGTTACCGCCTGCACGACCGCGTCCTCCGTCCGACGCTGGTCAAGGTCGCGCATCCGCGCGCGTTACCCTCATAACGCGGCATGGCGATCAAACGAGATTACTACGAGGTCCTCGGTGTATCGAGAAGCGCGAGCGGTGAGGAGCTAAAGCGCGCCTACCGCAAGCTCGCCCTCCAGTACCATCCCGACCGCAATCCCAACGACCCCCAGGCCGAGACCCGCTTCAAGGAGGTCAACGAGGCTTACGAGGTCCTGAGCGACGCCTCCAAGAGGCAGCGCTACGACACCTTCGGCCACGCGGGCACGCAGGGCATGCCCGGCTTCGACTTCGGCGGCGGCTTTTCGGGCATGAACGACATCTTCGACGCCTTCTTCGGCGGCGCCATGGGCGCCCGGACGCGCACCGGTCCCCAGCGCGGCCAGGACCTTCGCCTCGACCTGCGCATCAGCTTCGAGGATGCGGTCTTCGGGACCGAGCGGGAGCTGACCATCCCCCGGGCCGAGGCCTGCTCCAGCTGCGAGGGCAGCGGGGCGGAGCCCGGGACCTCGGCCCAGACCTGCCCCCAGTGCCGCGGCACGGGCCAGATCCGGCGGGCGGCGCAGTCCATCTTCGGCCAGATCGTCAACGTCACCTCCTGCCCCCGCTGCCGCGGAGAGGGCAAGATCATCGAGAAGCCGTGCCGTCGCTGCGCCGGCGCGGGACACGTGCCCGGTGAGAAGCAGGTGCGGGTGCGCATCCCGGCCGGGGTCGACAGCGGCTCCCAGATCCGCCTCAGCCGGGAGGGCGAGGCGGGGCCGCGGGGCGGCGAGCCGGGCGACCTTTACATCGCGCTCCACGTCAAGGCCCACCCGGTGCTCCAGCGCAACGGCACCGACATCATCTATGAGCTGCCGCTGTCGGTCGTCCAGGCGACGCTGGGCGACAGCGTCGAGATCCCCACGGTGGAGGGCTCGCAGCGCCTCGAGGTCCCGCCGGGAACCCAGTATGGGCGGGTCTTCCGGCTGCACGGGCACGGAGTGCCCCACCTGCGCTCCGGCCGGCGGGGCGACCAGATCATCTACGTCCGCGTGGTCATCCCGACCAACCTCACGGCCCAGCAGAAGGAGGCGCTCAAGTCCCTGGGCGAGGTGAGCGGCAAGCCGCATCCCGTGGACAAGGGGTTCTTCGACAAGTTCAAGCGCGCCATCGGCTTCGAGTAGCGGCGAAGGCCGCGCTGGCTGATCCGGCGTGGAACTGAGACTGGACGCGCATGGAAGTTGTGGGCCTGGTTGGACACCTGGGCTCGGGCAAGACGTCATCCTCGCCCGATTGTAGAATCACGGCATGCAGCGTGCCATCGTATTCGACGGTGACGACACGCTGTGGATTACTGAACCACTTTACGACGACGCGCGACAGCGGGCTCGAGCGGTAGTCGAGGCAGCAGGCCTTGACGGGGCCGCGTGGGAGGAACTCCAACGCCAGATGGACGTAGATAACGTCGAGCGACTGGGGCTGGCACCCACACGCTTTCCGACATCCTGTATCGAGGCCTATCTTGCCCTATGCGCGAAAGCCAGTCGCGGGGTCGATCCCTTCGTCAAGGCAGCGCTGTTAGGTACGGCCGGGACGGTTTTCTCTCAGCCGGCCCAGCCGGTCCCGTTCGCGCGCGAGGCCCTGACGCTCCTCAGGTCCCGCGGTTACCGCCTCGCTTTGTTGACCAAGGGCGACCCGGCATTGCAGCGGCGACGAATCGATCAGAGTGGACTCGCGTCCCTCTTCGACGTGATCCAGATCGTCGACCAGAAGACACCTGAATCCATCATCGCTGTGCTCGAGAAGCTGGGGGTAAGCGCCGGTTCGGCTCTCAGTGTCGGGAACAGCCTTCGGTCCGACGTCTCGCCTTCCCTCGCGGCGGGCGTGCAACCCATCTGGATCGATTCCCACGTCTGGGAGTATGAACGCAACGGACAAGGAGTTCCAGACGAGCGGGTGATCGTGATCGAGGACTTGAGCCGCCTGCTCGAGGTCGCCTCGTGACGTCAGGCAAACTGCTCATTGGAAAAGTCGTCGATCCCCCAGCGAAGGTGATCAAGCTTGACTGGCCGCTCACCTTTACTATCATCCTGTTCGGATTCGTCATACGCGAGCTGTTCCTGCGCCTGCAGAGTTGGGGCAGCTTGGCCGCGGCCGCGAAATGGCAGTTGATCGTCGGGATGGTTCTCGTCCTGGGCAGCTGGATCGGTTTCAGCGGAAGCCTCAATCGCTCGGGCTACCAGCCCAAGGTCTTCAACCTGCCGTTGCTGCGATTTGTGCTGGACCAGGGTATGGTGATCGTCTATTTCCGGATCGCGGTGCTCATCCCAATGGATCTGAAAACAGGCATAAACGTCGGTGCCCTCGCCAACGATACCATGATGGCGCTCGTAGTGGTCTTCGTCCTTTATTGGATCTGGGACCTCCTGGGAATCTGGATGGCGTCCGTGACGCGAAACGGCGGGCCAAAGTATGGAAAGACGACGTGGGACTCCAAAAAGAATATGGACGTGTGGACCAACGAGCGCATTGCGCCCAATTGGCCGGGACTGGTCATCACGTTTGTTGCTTTCGGTCTGATGGTGCTCATCGCTGCCGTGATCTATCCTGGCCGCAATCTCGATGAGCAATCGGCGGAGCGGGCTTTGATGGCCGCGACTGTCTTGCTCGTTATCTATCGGTTCGCCAAGGAGGTTCGCACATCATGGATGTGAACCTGTCAGAGGACGGCCGAGCTAAACCGAGTCCTGCGGCGGCCAGCATCGTGATCAGCCCCGAGAACGTTTGGCCTCTGGTGCCGGCTGCCGGCTCAGGCGAGCTTCCAACTACGCGGGATCTGTTCCTTCAGGCAATCCTGCACCTGCCTCGTCTCGGAGAGGTTGATGGCACGATCAGCCTCATGTCGGCCATGGCTGAGATCGAGCGGCTACGGGTGAACCGCGCCCGAGAGCTGCAGCCGTTGCGGGCCATCGGTGCTCCGCCATCGGTGATTCCGACGCTGGAGGAGCTCGAGGTGGGTCCTGTGGGCAGTGATCAGGCCGAGCCCATCATCAGTCATTTTCACTACTTACGGTCATTCCGTACTGACAGTGTCAGCATCGCCGCCATGTGGAAACGCGGGATCGTGGCATTGTGCTCCGTATCCCCGCTCGATGTGCCGCGGCTTGCGGACAGGTTGCCAATCAGCTCGGCTCGGGAGGCGGCGGTGATCTCGCGCATTTTCGTGTTCGACTGGGCTCCCAGGAATCTTGTCTCCTACTTGCTGGCGCGCGCAGAGAAGTCGGAGGCTATTGGCAGTGACGTCCGGCTCTTACTGACGTACGTGAATCCGAACATGGGCTTTACAGGGGCCTCATACCGAGCAGCCAACTGGCGGCGGATTGGTTTCGAGACCGGTACGAGGTATGCGTACCTGCGTGGCGGCTACGTGACTGATCGACGCTTGGCGAGTCTGCCGGCATCTGAACAAAGGGCGGTTGAGTATTCTCGAATGCCGTTGCGTCCGCTCGCAGTGTTCGGCCGATTCCTTGACGAAGAGCTATCTCGGGCTGCATCACAACGCGGCGAGTTCGTTATTGGGCGGGTGCCACCCGCAACGGCAGGGACTGTACCCGCGTAATCAACGTTGGCGCTCCGCCAGGGGCATGGCGCGCGTAGGCCCCTGTGAGAGCATGACGGCATGTCGACGGCGTTTCGGATTTTCCTGGCGCTGGCGGTCGCGGCTGCCGGCATCATCGTGTTGATGGGGCCGCGCTGGCGGGGAGAGTTCTATCGCACGTGGCTGCGCCCGCGGCTGGTCGCCTTCGGCATCCTGCTGGTCATCTTCACCGCCGGGCTCTACCTCTTCCGCGTCTACAATTCGCTCCACGTTCACTGATGGCGAAGCGCTTCAGCGTCACCTTCCTCAAGAGCGGCACCACGGTGCAGGTTTCGGAGGACGAACGGGTGCTCTACGCCGGGCTCCAGGCCGGCGTCGCCCTGGCCTCGGAGTGCCGGCGCGGCATGTGCAAGACCTGCATGGTGCTGGTGGACGGCGTCATCGACCAGTCGGAAGCCTTCCTCATCTCCGACGCCGAACTGGCCCAGGGCTACGCTCTGATCTGCGTCGGCCGCCCGCGCAGCGACCTGCGCGTGCACGCCTGAGCGGAGCGCGCCGCTGAGGTTCGGCTTCCTCGACCTCGTCATCGGGGGCGCCCTCGTGTTCGCCGTGGCCAGCGGGTCGCGCCGCGGCTTCTGGCTCTCCCTGGCCCAGTACGTGGGCCTGCTGGTGGGCGTGATCCTGGGCGCGGCCGTCGCGCCTCCCATCCTCGACCGGCTCCAGATCAACGCCCCCGACTCCAAGTCGCTGGGCGCGGTCCTGATCCTGATCGTGGGCGGCGTGCTCGGCAGCACGGTCGGCTACTGGATCGGCGAGCCGATCCGCGTCCGCCTGCTGCCTCGTACCGGCGGGGGCCGGGTGGACAGCACCCTGGGTGCGCTCCTCTCCGCTCTGGCGGTGCTGTCGGCATCCTGGTTCCTGGGGCTGACCTTCGACCGCAGCCTGCTCTCCCCGCTGATCCAGCGCTCCGCCATCCTGCGCTCGCTGGACGCGATCGCCCCCCGGCCTCCCGGCTTTCTGGCCCGGGTCCAGGCGGTCCTCGCCGGAGTCCGATTCCCCTCCGCCTTCTCCGGCCTCGAGCCGTTCATCCAGCGCTCCTATCCGATCCCGGCCTCGGTCGACACCGCGGGAGTGCGGGCCGCCCAGGCGGCCACGGTCAAGGTCGAGGGCCGCGGCTGCGGCGGCGTGGTCTTCGGCAGCGGGTTCCCGGTGGGCACCGGCGAGATCCTGACCAACGCCCACGTGGTGGCGGGGACGCGGGACACGCGGGTGGTGCTGGCCGACGGCACGGAGTACCGGG
>VBIC01000060.1 GCA_005881425.1 Chloroflexota bacterium
ATGCACGGCAACGTCAAGACCCAGGCTCAGTTCCTGAGCGACGCCAGGGCCGGCCGCCTGCCCAACGCCTCGTGGGTCTTCGGCCCGCGCGGCATGGACTTTCACGCGGGCGCTCTGGGGCAGGGTGACGGCAGCAGCATGAAGGCCTCGGATGCCTGGCTCGGCTCGGCGGTAAAGGCGGTCGCGACCGGGAAAGACTGGCCGCGCGTCATGATCTTCATAACCTTCGACGACTGGGGAGGCTGGGACGACCAGGTGGTCCCGGCCGTGGCCGAGAAGTTCCCCGCCGTCAAGGGATCGCCGTTTCCCGGCGAGCCCTACCGGTATGGCTCGCGAGTCCCCTGCATCATCGTCGGCCCGTTCGCCAAGGCACAGCACGTCTGCCACCAGCTGGGCTCACACGTCAGCTTGGTCGCCTTCATCGAGCGGCTCTTCGGTCTTCCGCCGTCTCCCAATGCGGATGCCAGCCGTCGCACCGCAGCCGACAGCGCGCTCGCGGATTGCTTCGACTTCGCGCAGGCGCCGCTCCCTCCGCCGCGCCTTCCCTGACCGCCCCGGCCCGGGTCGGCCTGGGCAGCATCGCGCGCGAGTGGCTGAGGATCGGCGCGATCGGCTTCGGTGGCCCGCCGACGCACATCGCCCTTCTGCGCCGGCTCTGCGTCGATCACCAGCACTGGCTCTCGGCGGTGGAGTTCGAGGACGGGATCGCCGCCGTCAACCTCCTGCCGGGGCCAGCCTCCACCCAGCTCGCGATCTATTGCGCCTGGCGGCTGGGCGGGCCCTGGGGCGCAATCGTGGGCGGCGCCTGCTTCATCGGCCCCGGACTGGTCCTGATCCTGGCCCTCTCGACTCTCTTCCTGGGCGCGCAGCCTCCTTCTTGGGTGATGGGCGCCGCTGCCGGGGCAGGGGCCGCGGTCCCTGCGGTGGCGCTCGACGCGGCGGCGACGCTGATGCCGGCAAGCTGGCAACGGGCCGCGGACACGCCCGCCGCGCGCGGCCGGTGGTTCGCCTATCTGCTCGCCGGCGCCCTTGCGGCCGGGCTCCTTGGATCGGCGCTGGTCGTCGTGCTGGTGGTCGCGGGCCTGATCGAGGTGATCGTCAGCCGGACGATCGCCCCCTCCGCCAGGATGGTCAGCCTCCTGCCGGCGGTGGCGCTCCCGACGCTGGCCGGGTTGCTGGCGGTGGCCTGGGTCGCGTTCAAGGTCGGCGCGCTCTCCTACGGAGGCGGCTTCGTCATCATCCCCCTGATGCAGCACGACGCCGTCCACACGTATCACTGGATGACCAGCGCCCAGTTCCTCGACGCGGTCGCGCTGGGCCAGATCACGCCCGGGCCCGTGGTGCTCACGGTCGCGGTCGTGGGCTACGCCGCCGCCGGGCTCAAGGGAGGCATCCTCGCCACGCTGGTCGCCTTCACGCCCTCGTTCGCCTTCGTGCTCGCCGGCGGCCCGCGCTTCGGCCAGATTCGCGCCAGCGCATCGGCGCAGGCCTTCCTCCGGGGCGCGGGACCGGCGGCCATCGGCGCCATCGCCGGCGCCAGCATCCCGCTCGCCCTCTCTCTGAGCCAGGCCTGGCAGCTGGCGGTGCTGGGTGCCGCCATTGCCTGGCTGGTCGTACGGCGGCACGGCGTGGTGAGCGTCCTGGTCCTGGCTGGGCTGCTGGGGGTCGCTGCCGCCCTGGCGGGGCTGCCGCCGAGCCGCTGACGGCGCTCAGCCGGACGCGGATGGAAGCTACATAAGCGCTATCAGGATGTAACATTAGGGGTAGATCGACGCGATCCGCGAGGAGTGAGAAGCCCAGGCATGCCACGGCGAGCGGAAGGTAAACGGGAGCGAAGGGCAAAGCGCCAGAGCAAGCTCCAGTCCAGGGCGGGCGCGGCGCGGTCCCGGCCGACCGCTTCCCGCCGGGGGGCGCCGGGTAAGCGGGGCAGTGCGGCCAAGAGCGCGGCCCGCGGTTTCGCCAGCATGAGCCCGGCGCGGCAGCGCGCGATCGCCCGGATGGGCGGCCGGGCAGCCCACCGGCAGGGCACCGCGCACGAATTCTCGCCTCGTGAGGCCCGCGAGGCGGGGCGCAAGGGCGGCGTCTCCGTCAGCCGCGACCGCCAGCACATGGCTCGCATCGGGCGCAAGGGAGGCGAACACTAGCGGCGCCCAGCCCGGCCGGGCCGTCCCCGGCCGACCGACCTTTGCATTTTCCTTCGATGGCGGCGATGATGGACGCCAATGGCGACCGCTGTGAGTGCGCCCCCTACTACCACCGCCCCGCCGGGCGGCGGCCGGGTCCTGACCGCCCTGGCCGATACCTTCATCGGGGGTATGGGCCACGCCGGCTCCCCGATCACGGCCGCCGGCGAGATGCAGCGCATGATCGCCTCGATCCCGTCCGCCGCCGACCGCCGGCTGCTGCAGGGCCTGATCAGGCTGCTGGGAACCCGGATCGGCACCTTCCTCCTCACCGGCCGCCTCGAGCCCTTTCACCGCTGGGATCGCGCCCGCCGGACCCGGCTGCTGCTGGCCTGGTCGACCAGCCGCCTGGTCTTCCGCAGGCAGCTGTTCCAGGCTTTCAAACGGCTCTCCCTGCTGGCCTTCCTGGGCACTCCCGACGAGGACGGTACCAATCCTGTCTGGCCCGACATCGGTTACCCCGGTCCCATCAGCCGTGCCATCCCCCAGCCGAAGACCATCCGCCCACTGGAGCTCGATGGTGACACCGAGCTGAGCTGTGACGCGGTCGTGGTCGGGTCGGGCGCGGGAGGCGCGGTGGTCGCGGCGGAGCTGGCGGAGGCGGGCAAGGACGTGATCGTGCTCGAGCTGGGCGGGTACTACAACGAGGGAGACTTCAACCAGCTGGAGCTGCCCATGCTGCAGAAGCTCTATCTAGACGGCGGGGCCAGCGCCACGGCGGAGGGGATGGCGCTGGTGGCCGGCAGCTGTTTGGGCGGGGGCACTGTGGTCAACTACACGACCAGCTTCCGAACGCCCGACTGGCTTCGCGGTGAATGGGCCCGGCGATACGGGCTGAGGTCGTTCCAGAGCGATTCCTTCACCGCCGCACTCGATGCGGTCAGCGAGCGGCTCGGTGTCAACCTCGACCACAGCCGGGTCAGTGCCCGGGAGCGGGTGGTGGAGGACGGTCTGCGCCGGCTCGGCTGGCACGTGGACTCGATGCCGCGCAACGTCAAGGGCTGCACCCAGGATGCCCGCTGCGGCTACTGCGGCTACGGCTGCCAGATCGGCGCCAAGCAATCGACCCTGAAGACCTACCTCCTGGATGCCTATCAGCGCCGGGCGCGCTTCGTCGTCAACTGTTCCGTCGACCGGGTCCTGACCGACCAGGGCCGAGCGATCGGAGTCAGCGCGACGGTCCGCCAGCCGGGCAGGCCCGCCTTCAGGCTGCGGGTCCGCAGCCGGGCCGTGGTCGCCGCCGCCGGATCCATCGGCACGCCGGCCCTGCTCCAGCGATCGGGTCTGCGCTCGCCGGCGCTCGGGTCCAACCTCCACCTTCACCCGGGCACGGGGGTGTCGGCGATCTTCGACGAGCCGCTGCGTCCCTGGGAAGGGACCATGCAGGCGATCTACTCCGACCAGTTCACCGACCTGGACGGCGCCCACTTCGGTGCCAAGATGGAGTCCGCGCCCCTCCATCCAGCGATCCTGGCCCTGGTGACCCCCTGGCGCGGCGCCGCGCCCTACAACCGCCTGATGCGCGCCTTACCCAACATGTCGCTGGTCGGCGTGCTGCTGCGCGACCGCGACGGCGGGGGGGTCCAGGCGCGGGACGGGACGGCGCGGGTGCGCTACCGGTTGAGCGACTACGACCAGCGGCACATGCGCAAGGGGATCGAGGCCGCGGCCCGCATCATGGAAGCGGCGGGTGCGCAGGAGATCTTCACCAGCCAGAGCGCCTACGTCTCCTACCGCCCCGGCCAGCGGGGCGGGATCGAAGCCTTCATGGACGAGGTCGACCGTCGGGGTTACGGGCCCGGCCAGATGGCATACGTCTCATTTCACCAGATGGGGTCGTGCCGGATGGGACTCGACCCGGCGACCTCGGTGATCGGGGAGGACGGGGAGTGCCACCAGCTGAAGGGACTCTTCGTCACCGACGCCAGCGCCTTCCCCAGCGCTTCCGGGGTCAACCCGATGCTGACCATCATGGCGATGGCGCAGCAGGCGAGCCGCCACGTCGCCGCCAACTGCTGAATCAGCTGGAGCGGTTGGGCGCAGCATCAACCGAGCACCGAGCCACGTAACCCGATAGGTCGTGGGCGGCGCGCAGGTCTGGTGCGGAGCCCAGCCGCTCCAGCTACGTACTGTGGATGTCCAGCACGAGCCGCGGTGCATAGCCCTGCTCGGGCGGGAGTGTGAAGTCGACCAGCCGCATGGGCGCGGTCAGGTCGACGGTGATCACCAGGTCCGGCCCCTGCTGCACGGCCGGTTCGACCCGCAGCACCTGCCGGCTGTGGATGCCGCTCACCGGCACCCCGGCCCCGCTGGTATCGCGAAAGGTCACCTGCAGGTGGAGCGCGTCGGGCTGGGCGATCACCATGGTGGGGAGTCCGCGCCCCGTCAGATCGAAGACGAGCCTGGTCCAGGTCGGGTTGGCCGTTCCGGGCCTGATCCGGAAGACTGACTCGCCGGTGACGCCCTGGCCCAGTGTCGCCAGGACGGCCGGCGGCGGAGGCGTGGGCGAGGGAACCGCGGAGGGCGCGACTGTCGGCTGCGGCGTGGCCCGGTGGCTGACCGTCGCCGAAGCCGAGGCGCGCGGTGACGCGGATGCCGTAGGCCGGCTGGGGAACAGCCCGCTCTCGTAGAGGAGCGCAGCCAGGAGGACGCAGCCCGCGGCACCCAGGCCCACCGCCAGCCGGACCGCGGTGTCGGAGCGGCCCGGTGAGCCGGGGGCGGCCAATACCGGTGCCTCGTCTCCCGCCGCGCGCTCGGGCGGCCGCGTCGAGGGGAACCGCGGCTGCCGCGGGCGCCGCCTCCACTCGCGGGCCCGACTCCACCGCTACCTGGCGAAGGTTGAGTGGCAGCGGCGTCTCCACCACCGGCGGTTCGATCGGCGGTTCGATCGCGGGCTCCGGCGCCGCCGCGGTATCAGGCTCGTCGTCGGGTGAGCTGGTAACAGGTTCCGGCTCTCCCCGCATCGGAGCTCCCGTAAGCCCGACCGGGTGTCCGCCCCAGGG
>VBIC01000093.1 GCA_005881425.1 Chloroflexota bacterium
CATCTCCTGGTCGTTCACGTTGTCGCCGATGGCGCAGACCTCCGAGCGGTCCACTCCCAGCCGCTCGGCCACCAGCGCCAGGGCGCTGGCCTTCGAGACCTGGGGATTGACCACCTCGATGAACCAGTCGAGCGAACGGGTGACGCGGGCGATGCCCGACATCCAGGCGTCGAGCTCAGCCATCCGGCCCGGCACCTCCTGCGGGTCCAGGTCGACGAGCACCAGCTTGGTCGATTCCCGGTTCAGCCAGCGCGACAGCGGCCCCACCACGTGGTAGGGCACCATCGAGACCCGCGCGTAGAGGTCGGCCTCCGGGCTGGCCCGCTCCGTGTAGACCTCTTCGTCCAGGTAGGCGTTGACGTGCCATCCTCTCGGCTCCGCATACTCGAGCGCCCGCCGCAGCATGGGCAGCGAGAGCTCGCACCGGTAGAGGACCTGCCCGCTGGAGATCTCGCGCACCACCGCGCCCTGATAGTTGATGATCGGTCCGCTCAGCCCGAGCTCCTGGGCGTAGGGAAGGGAGGACCGGAACATGCGGCCGGTCGCGATCACCACCTGAACCCCGGCCGCGACGGCGGCGCGGAGCGCCTGGCGATCGCGCGGGTTCATCTGAAGCCGGTGGTCGATCAGGGTACCGTCGAGGTCGACCGCTACCAGCCGGATTGGCAAAACTAACGCTTCCCGGCCAGCACGTCGGGATTGACCAGGTTGGGCGGCACCCTTCCCTCGAGGGCCTCGATCATATTGCGGGCGGCGGTCGAGGCCATGCCGTTGCGCGCGGTCACGGTGGCGCTGCCCAGGTGAGGCAGAAGCACCGTGTTCGGGCAGTCGGTGAGACCACTCGCCAGCCGGGGTTCGTGCTCGTAGACGTCCAGGCCGGCGCCCTTGATCCAGCCTTCGCGAAGCGCCCGCACCAGCGCCGCCTCGTCGACGATCGGCCCCCGCGCGGCGTTGATGAGATAGTGTTCGGATCCCATCAGGCGCAGCTCACGCTCACCTATCAGGTGGCGCGTCTGGGCATTCAGGTCGGCGTGGATGGTGACGAAGTCGGCCTGCCGGAGGAGGTCGTCGAGGGAAACGAAGCTGGCGCGCAGCTCAGCTTCGATGCCCGCCTCGGCGCGACGGGCGTCCGTATAGAGGACCGTCATCTCGAAGCCGCGGGCGCGGCGGGCGACGGCCTGTCCGATCCGCCCGAAGCCGATGATGCCGAGGGTTCGACCGTAGACGTCGCTGCCCAGCAGCAGGTCGGCCTTCCATCCCTGAAACCGTCCCTCGCGCAAAAAGCGGTCCGACTCGCTGACCCGCCGGGCGATTGCCAGCAGGAGGGCGAAGGCCAGATCGGCGGTGGCTTCGGTCAGCACGCCGGGGGTGTTGGTGACCAGGATGCCTCGCCGGACCGCCGCCTCCAGGTCGATGTTGTTGTAGCCGACCGCGTAGTTGGCGATGCAGCGCAGGCGAGGGGCTGCCTCCATGACGGCGTCGCTGATGGGGACGTTGACCATGCCCACGATCCCGTCCGGGTCGAAGTCATGCACCAGCCTCTCCAGCTCTGGGGCCGGCATACCCTCGGCCTCGACGACCTTTACCTCGAACCGCTGGCGCAGCAGGTCGGTCCCGGCAGCCGGAAGCGGCAGGGTGACGAGGACCCGCTTCACGCCGGCGCCGGTACCCGCAGGTCGAGCAGCAGGACCTCCATGGCAAGACGGGGATTGACGTTCTGATCGATCAGCAGCTGGGTCCGCTGGGCCCGGGCCAGGGAGGCCTGGAGGTGGCCCGGGGGAACCCGGCTGGCCCAGGCCTCGAGCTGCGGCAGGCGGGCGGGCGGCACGCTGGCCGAGTCGGGCATCCCCGCCCGGACCAGCAGAGCGTCCCTCAACCAGGCGCTGAGCGCGCGCAGGGCCCGGCCGGCGTAAAGCCGCTGTTCGGCGTACGGTCCCTGCCCGAAGCGGCTCGCATATAGAAGGATGGTGCCGGTGTCGGCGAAGGCCAGGGGGGCAAGCTCCTCGACCCAGCGGCTGAAACCCTCGAACCAGGCCGGATCCCGCAGCGCCCGCACCGCCCATCCGGGGCGGCCCTGGGCGAAGCCGGCGAGCGCGTCGGCCTGGTCCCCAGCTTCGAACACGGCTCGCAGCCAGGCGGCGAGCTCCTGCCTCGACGTCGCCGAGAGCGCCACCATCTGGCAGCGCGAGAGGCAGGTCGGCAGCAGGTGGTCGGGATAGGCGGTGGTCAGGATGAGCACCGTCGCCGGCGGGGGTTCCTCGAGGGTCTTGAGCAGGCAGTTCTGAGCCGCCTCGGTCATGCGCTCGGCATTGGCCAGCACCGCCACCCGGGACCGGCCGGCGAACGGCTTGAGGCTGAGGAACTGCTGCAACGACTGCTCGTGAGCCGGAGCGCCCTTCTCCGGATGGAAGCGGATCTCGTCGATCCCGATGGCCTCCTCACGGTCGTCGATCCAGAAATCGGGGTGCACGTCGAGGCGCCGCGGCGGATCCCCGCCGAGCAGCAGCTCCTCGGCCAACGCCCGGGCCAGGGTGGTCTTGCCCAGGCCCTCCTCACCGATCAGGCAGTAGGCGTGCGCCAGCCGGTCGCTGGCCCTCTGCGCCTGGAGGAAGGCGCGCGCCCGGGCATGACCGAGCACGCGGTCGAAACCGAGACGCGGAGCGGCGTCGGGCGCCGCAGGACGAGCCTTGCGTGCGGGCACGGGGCTCACCTTAACAAGAATTTATTTGACGCTGCCGGCCGCGCGCACCTATCCTGAGGGCCATCACGATAGCTGCGCTGTAAATTTTCGCACCGCGTCAATCTTCCACCATCTTCGCCCACGTCACGGCAAAGGTCCGTCATGGATGCGGAAAACACTCAGAAACAGAAGCGGATCCGCGAGCTTCAGGACACCGTCGCCAAAGGGCTGAAGGGGATCAACGAGTGTCGCTACAGGTCGGAATGCCCCTTCGCGCAACAGTGTCCGGCCACCTGCTGAGCTAGCTGACTCGCTCCCGCCCGCGCGGCGCCCGAGCCAGACCTCCGCGTCCGAGGGCTGCTATAATACATAAAGATTTCGTTATATGTACAGTTCTCCGCTGACATCGCCCCCCTCGCTGCGCGAGTTCCGCGCCCATTTCCAGGCCCTCGCCAGCCTCACCCGGCTGCGCATACTGCAGCACCTGGCGGGTGTCCCGCAAACCACCGTGCAGGACCTCGCGGACGCGCTGGACGTGAGCCAGCCTCGCCTCTCCTGGCATCTGCGAATGCTGCGGCGGGGCCATCTGGTCAACTCCCGCCGATCGGGACGCGCGGTCTACTGCTCGCTCAACCGTGAAGCAATCCACGCTTATCAACGCGAACTATCGAGTCTCATGGCACCCCGGCCCAAGGTCCGGGCGCCCAATGAAAGGAGCGAGGTATATCTTCGATGACGAAACAGAACGGACACCGCGGTAAGGGCTCGATCAAGCTGGAGGGACGGTCGCGCCGGAAAGTCAGGGTCGCGATCCTCGGGGTTGGCAACTGCGCCTCGTCTCTGGTCCAGGGCGTTCAGTACTACCGAAATGCGAAGCCCGGTGACGACGTCCCCGGCATCATGCACGTCGACCTGGGCGGCTACCACATCCGGGACATCGAGTGCTCGGCGGCCTTCGATATCGACCGGGAGAAGGTGGGCAAGGATCTCTCCGGCGCCATCTTCGCCGGCCACAACAACACAGTGAAGTTCTCGGACGTGCCCCACCTGGGCGTGCGGGTCGAGCGTGGAATGACCCACGACGGCCTGGGCAAATACCTCTCCGAGATCATCACCAAGGCGCCCGGCCCCACCGCTGACATCGTGGGCATCCTGCGGCAGACCAGGACCGACGTGGTCGTGAACTTCCTGCCCGTGGGCAGCGAAGAGGCGGTCAAGTGGTATGCGGAGCAGGTGCTCGACGCGGGCTGCGCCTTCGTCAACTGCATGCCGGTCTTCCTGGCCAGGGAGCCCTACTGGCGCGGGCGCTTCGAGAAGCGCCGCCTGCCCATCATCGGCGACGACATCAAATCCCAGGTGGGGGCGACCATCGTCCACCGCATCCTGACCCGGCTCTTCGAGGACCGCGGGGTCCGGCTGGAGCGCACCTACCAGCTGAACTTCGGCGGCAATACCGACTTCCTGAACATGCTCGAGCGGGAGCGGCTGACCTCGAAGAAGATCTCCAAGACCAACAGCGTCAAATCTCAGCTGCACAAGGAGATCGGCGACGAGAACATCCACATCGGACCCTCGGATTACGTTCCCTGGCTGCAGGATCGCAAATGGGCCTACATCCGGCTGGAGGGCCGATCCTTCGGCGACGTGCCGCTCAACGTGGAGCTGAAGCTGGAGGTATGGGACTCTCCCAACTCGGCCGGGGTGGTGATCGACGCCGTCCGCTGCTGCAAGCTGGCCCTGGACCGGAAGATCGCCGGCGGCCTGGAGGCGCCCTCCTCCTACTTCATGAAGTCACCTCCGCGGCAATACACTGACGCTGTGGCCCACCGCCTGACCGAGGAGTTCATCGCCGGCACGAGCCCCAACGGCGAGCCGGCGCGACCGGCCGCCCGGACCGCGCCTGCCGCCAGGGAAGCCGCCAGATCGCGATGATCCTCCCGCCGCTCTTCCGGCTGGGGAACGTCGTCATCGGGGCGCTGCCGCCGCGGGCTCGCTACCCGCTGGCGGCGCTGGTCGGACGATCGGCGTTCCTGGTCATGCGCCGGCGGCGGCGGATCGCCTTCGAGAACTACGGGCAGGTGCTGGGCTTGCCCTGGAACCATCCCCTGACCCGGCGCACCGCCCAGCGGGCTTTCGGCAATTACTTCAAGATGATCGCCGACTTCATCCTGATGGACTCCCTGCGGCCCGACGAGATCCGGAAGATGGTGCGGCCGGTGGGACGTGAGCACCTGGACCAGGCGCTCGCCCAGCACCGTGGAGCCGTCGTGGTCACGGCCCACGTCTCGAACTGGGACATGCTGGCGGCGGCCGCCGCCGTCTACGGCTACCCGACCAACGCCGTCACCAACGAGCTGCCCAGCGGCGGACTCAACCGGCTGGTGGTCGCCTCCAGGGCGCGGATCGGAATGAAGATGATCCCGCTCGGCGCCTCCAGCCTGCGCAACATCATGAAGGCTCTGAGCCGCAACGAACTCGTGGCCCTGGCCTGCGACCTCTTCGCCGGCGAGCGCGGAGTCTCGGTGCCGTTCTTCAACCGGCCGGCGCTGTTCCCGCCCGGGCCGGCCTCGATCGCGTTGAGGACGGGCGCGCCCATCATCCCGGTATGGGTCCGGCGCGAACCGAACAACGTCTACGTGGCCGAGGTCGAGGCTCCACTCGAGGTCAGCCGGACAGGCGATATGGCGCGCGACATCCAGGTCACGACCGAGCGAATCGTCCAGTTCTTCGAACGCATCATCCGGCGGGAGCCCGACCAGTGGCTGGTCTTCCTCCCCGTCTGGCGGCCCCAGGCTCAGCCGGTCACGCCCGAGCCGCCGAGGCAGGCGGTGCTCGATCCATCATGATCACCTACGCCGGCTTCAGGCTGATCGAGGGCGTCATCGCCCGCCTCCCCCGGCGCCTGGCCTATGCCCTCGGGCTGCTGATCGGCACGGCCGCCTTTCCGCTGCTCGGCCGCCAGCGGCGGGCACTGGAGGCGAACCTGCGCCGGGTCCGACCTGATCTCAGCCAGCCCGCCCTGCGCAAGCTCGCCTGGCGCAACTGGCTCGGCCACACCAAGGCCTGGATCGACTTCTTCAAGATCCCCCGTATGGATCGCCGCAAGCTGAGCGGTCTGCTGGTACCGATCGGCACCGAACACCTGGACGCGGCCACCGCCCTGGGCAGGGGCGTGATCGTGGTCGCGCCTCACATGGGCTCCTGGGAGCTGGCCTTAGCCAGCTGGGCGGCCCGCTACGGGCCGATCGGGGTGATGGCCGAGCAGATCGAGCCCCGCCGGCTCTTCGAGCACGTCTTCCAGGTGCGATCCCGGATGGGGATCAAGGTCATCCCGCTCAGCCGGACCGCCGCACGCGATATCCTGCGCCTGTTGGGAGAAGGCCGGATGGTGGTGCTGGCCATGGATCGCGACATCCTGGGCACCGGGCGACCGCTGCCCTTCTTCGGTGAGGTCAGCCGGTTTCCGACCGGGCCGGTGGAGCTGGCGCTCAAGACCGGGGCGCCGATCCTGCCGGCCTTCTGCGTCCGGGATCCCCACGACCGCTACGTCGCCGTCGGCGACACGCCCATCTTCCTGACCCCGACCAGCGACCACGAGGCGGACGTCCAACGTGCCATGGAACAGATCCTGGCTACGTTTGAAGGGTTCATACGGAGGTTCCCCGACCAGTGGCACGTGCTCGAGCCGATCTGGACCGGCGAACCCGTCCATGCAAGCGTCACATTTCCGTCACCGCCGGCGCAGGCCGCTGTGGGCGAATAAGGAGGAATTGTGGGAAAGGCCGATTTCCACATGCACACGTCTTTGAATGACGGCACCGCAACGGTTCGGGAGGTGCTGGACTACGCTCGGGACCACACCGACCTCGACGTGATCGCCATCACCGACCACGACCGCCTCACCGGCAGCCTGGAGGCTCGGGAGCTGTCCGGCGGCTATCCCTTCGAGATCTTCACCGGCGCCGAGATCACCACCCTGCACGGTCATCTCCTCGCCCTGTTCATCGACCGGCCCGTGCCCATGTGGCGCCCGCTCGACTGGACCATCGGCAAGATCCACGAGCAGGGAGGTCTGGCCATCGCCGTGCATCCGTTCTCCATGCTCACACGAAGCATCGGCTTCCGTTCCTTCGACGGCATCATGAAGCACCACTCGGCCGAGATCTACTTCGACGCGGTGGAGACCTTCAACCCCTCGGTCGCGGGCCGCACCTGCGCCGCCAAGATCCAGCGCCTGAACCGGGCGCGGTTCCACCTGCCGGAGGTCGGCTGCTCGGACAGCCACCACCTGCAGGGAATCGGCACCGGCTACACCACCTTCCCCGGCTCGACCGCGGCCGAGCTGAAGATGGCGATCGTGGCCAACCAGACGGCGGCGCTGGGCGAGTACTGGGACCTGCGGACCCATCGCCGGATCGCCCAGCTGAAGTTCCAGCGGATCGGCAGGAACTGGGCCCGGCTGGGCCGTTCCGCGGTTCGCGCGGTGGTCGGCTAGCCGCATGGCGGCGCTGGACCCAGGCCCCCCGCCGGAATGAAGATCGCGCTCGTCTCCGCCTACGACTACGCGCATCCGGGCGGGGTCACCGAGCACGTGCGGCATCTGAACGCCGGCCTCAAACGCCGCGGCCACCGGACCACGATCTTCGCGCCCTGCTCCGACCAGGACGTCGCCCGGGAGAATGCCGACCTGGTCCGGGTGGGACGCCCCGTGCCCATCCCGGCTCACGGCTCGGTGGCCCGCATCACGGTCAGCTTTCACCTGACCAATCGCATCAAGCACTACATTCGTGAGGGCGGCTACGACGTGGTCCACTTCCACGAGCCGCTGATGCCGGTCCTCCCGGTCACCGCGCTGCGCCACTCGGAGAGCTTCAACGTGGGCACCTTCCATGCCTTCGCGCGATCCAACGTCGGGTACTACTACGGCAAGCCGCTGCTCAAGCGCTACGTGCGCCGGCTCAACGTCCGGATAGCCGTCTCGCCGGCGGCGCGCGACTTCGTCCAGCACTACTTTCCCGGACAGTACCGGATCGTTCCCAACGGCATCGACCTGGCCCGTTTCGACCGGTTGACGCCCCTTCCCGAGCTGAATGACGGCCGGCCCACCATCCTCTTCGTGGGCCGCCTGGAACGGCGCAAGGGGCTGGGCTATCTGCTGCGGGCGTTCATCGAGCTCAAGGCTCAGATCGAAGACCTGCGCCTGGTCATCGTGGGCGACGGTCCAATGCGTCGTTGGTACTCGAGCTTCACCGCCCGCCACGACCTGGAGGACGTGGTCATGGCCGGCTACGTGGCGCCCGGCGAACTGCCCCGCTACTACGCCAGCTGCGACGTCTTCTGCGCCCCCAACACCGGGGATGAGAGCTTCGGGATCGTCCTGCTCGAGGCGATGGCCTCGGGCAAGCCGATCGTGGCCACCGACATCGACGGATTCCGGACCGTCATCAGCCCCGGGCGGGAGGGCTTGCTGGTCGAACGAAAGAGCGCTCGTGGCCTGGCCCGGGCGCTGCAAACGCTGCTGCAGGATCCCGAGCTGCGCCGCGAGATGGGCAGTCGCGGCGCCGAAACCGCGCGCCGGTACGACTGGGAGCGGGTCCTCGACGAGGTGATCGCCATCTACCGGGAGGCCCCCTCCGCTGCGCCGGTTCTGAAGCTCCGGCTCGAGCCGACCATGAGTCCGCGCTGATGTTCACCCAGAGATTCCAGGCCTGGGTACGCCGCTGGGCGGAGCGCGGCGTCGGCATCTTCAGGGACTCGCCCATCACTCCCAACATGCTGACCCTGTTCGGGCTCCTGATCACCGGAGTGGGCGCGGCCTCGGTCGGGCTGAACCACCTGTTCACCGGCGGCCTGGTGCTCTGGTTCGCGGGCCTGTTCGACATCTTCGACGGGGCGCTGGCCCGCGCCTCGGGGCGGGTCTACCGCTACGGCGCGTTCTTCGATTCCACCGTCGACCGGTACTCGGAGAGCGCCGTATACCTGGGCCTGCTGGTCTACTTCCTGGCACGGCACAGCACCCTGGAGCCGGTCCTGGTGCTGATCGCCCTCGCCGGCTCCTTCCTGGTCAGCTACGTCCGGGCCCGGGCCCAGAGCCTGGGATTCAGCTGCGACGCAGGCATCCTGGCCCGGCCGGAGCGGGTGGTGATCATCGTCGCCGGCCTGCTCCTGGAGCGTATCCACGTCCCCGGCTGGCACTTCACCACGCTCACGCTCGCGCTCTGGATCCTGGCCATCGGGACCAACCTGACCGCCATCCAGCGGGTCTGGGTGGTCTGGCAGCAGAACCGGGCCGAGCTGCGGGCCGCGCGGTCCGAGGCCAGCCCGGCGGCCCCGAGCCCGGCACCTGAACGGGCGCGGCCGGTGCGGACTGCCATGCGCCGATTCTTCGAGACCTGGCTGATCTGAGCCGGACCGGTCGAGCCGCAATTCACCCCGTTGATCTCGTATGATCTCGGCATGCAGGTGGCGATCTACGTAACCAACGACCCCGACGGCAAGAGGTTTCTGACCACCTTGAAACGGCGCATCGACCGAGAGGAGATCCGCGCCTGGGAGCTGCGACGGCAGAGCCCGCTGACGCTGGTCCACTCGGGTGAGCGGTACGCCAAGGTGCGGGTTACCTTCGGCAAGGCAGGCGGCGCCAGCCGGGCCGGCACTCGTGAGCTGGGCGCCTTCGCCAACCCTCCGCCGACCCTGGTCGCCACCATCTCCGACGGTCCCTCCTCCGACCGGGTGCTCGGCTTCCTGGTCGGGCTCCTGACCCGCCACGCCACCCCACTCGGTGTCTCCGGCGTGGGGATCCCCCTCCGGGCCTAGCCCCCCTGCTCGATCGCCCGGTTCGGTCCCCCGCGCAGGCCGAAGAGGCGCTTCTGCCAGGCCAGGTAGACGACGATGGCGATGTTGATCACCAGGAAGCTGATGCGCAGCGGGCTCTGCCGCACCATCACCTCGTGCACCTCGAAGGGGATCCCGATGGTGCCGGCGATCACGGTCAGATACTCGGCCCAGCGCCGGCGGCGCGCCAGGCCGACGGCTTCGGTCAGCTCCAGCGCGGCAAAGGCCAGGGTCCCGATCCCGATCAGGACCACGGTTCGCCTGGGCAGCACACCGATCGGCCGGAGAATGGTCAGGAGGACCCGGTCGATGATGCCGCGCCCCCCATTGAGATCGAGCTCGGCAACCCAGTGGCGCACCAGATCCAGGATGACCCGGCTCCGGGTCAGGAGCGCCAGCCCCAAGAGAAAGAGCAGGAAGCCGCGCAGCCCCCGCTCCAGGATGATCAGCCGGACCACGGTATCGATGGGCTGCGTCTCGCGTCCCAGCTCACGCTTGAGGCGCGCCCAGAAGGTCACGCCATGGACACTACACTAAGGTTATTGGACAGATCCCCGGTCGACGCCCGCCCGCCGTACCTGGTGAGCCAGTGGCATGACCCTCCGACCGGCGCGACCGGCTACTTCGTGATCGACCGGTTGATCGGCGACATGTGCTCGGGCGGTATCCGGATGCGTCGCGGGGTGAGCGAGGAAGAGGTGCGCGAGCTCGCACGCACCATGTCCTACAAGATGGCGGTCCTCGACATTCCCTATGGCGGCGCCAAGTCCGGGATCGACTACGATCCCCTGGCCGACGACGCCGGCGAGGTGCTGCGCCGTTTCCTGCAGGCGATCCGGCCCTTCATCGCCGAGCGCTACGCTACCGGGGCCGACCTGGGAACCCGTGAGGAGGAGATCATCGCCGCCTGCCAGCTGGTCGGGCTGGTCCACCCTCTCCAGGCCGGATTCAAGAGTGAGGGCGGCGCCGGGCTGAGCCGCGTCCGGCAGGCGCTGGCTCTCCGCAGTGACGGCATGGCGATCACCGAGCTGATCGCTGGCTTCGGGGTCGCGGAATGCGCCCTGGAAGCCGCGGCCTTCCTGGGCCTGCAGGTCCCGGGGATGCGTGTCTGCCTGCAGGGCTTCGGCAACGTCGGCGGCGCCGTGGCGCGCTACCTGGAGGCGGCCGGCGCGCGATTCGTTGCCATCGCCGACGTCCTGGGCACTGTGGCCAATCGGGACGGCCTGGACGTGGCGGCGATGCTCGCGGCCCGCGATCGCTTCGGGCGCATGGACCGCAGCCGTCTGCCCGCCGGCACCCGTACCGGCCCCGAGGACGCCTGGCTCGAGGAGCCCTGCGACCTCCTGGTCCCAGCGGCGATCGGCGGCGCCATCACGTCCCACAACCAGGACCGGGTCCGCTGCCGCCTTCTGGCCGAGGCCGCCAACAACCCGGTGACCCCGGACGCGGAACGGGCACTGGAGGCGCGCGGGATCACCATCCTGCCTGACTTCGTGGCCAACGCCGCGGCTGCCTTCCTCTTCTGCGGCCTGCTGGAGCGCCGCCTCGAGCCGTCGCTCGACTCCATCTTCAGCGTCACCAGCGGGCAGCTGCGCGGGATCACCCGCGAGATGCTGCAGCACGCAGGCTCGGACGGTATCGGAACCCGCGCGGCCGCGGAGCAGATCGCCCAGGCGCGGCTGAGCAGGCGCGAAGCTTAGCGCCGGGCGCGGGCCACGTGCCGCCGCATGATGCAGTCGTCCATTACCACCGCCAGCCCGGCGGAGCGGGCACGCTGCGCCGCCGTCTCGTGGACCACGCCGTCCTGGAGCCAGATCGCCCTGGCCCCGACCGCGATCGCCTCCTCGACGATGGCCGGCACGTGCTCCGCTCGACGGAAGACGTCGACCAGGTCGATCGCGTCGGGAACGGCGCGCAGGCTCGGGTAGGCGCGCTCGCCCAGCACCTCGCCGATGGTCGGATTGACCGGGACGATGCGATAACCGACCCGCTGCAGATAGCGGGCCACGGCATGGCTCGGCCGCATCGGGCTGGGACTCAAACCAACCACGGCGACCGTGCGCGTCTGTTCCAGGATGCGCTCGATCGCATCGTCTGGCGCTGAGCGTCGCATCCAGCCACTCTAGCGGGCGGCTCTAGAATCGGTCGATGGCATTCCGGCTCGACCGGCGGCCGGGACGCGTTCCCGACGCGGCGCTCGAAGCCTTCCGCGCGGTAGCGCCGGTGTGGAGGCATTCGCCCGAGAGCAGGGGTTGATGATCGAGCGCTATCGCCAGGGCCGGGCGGCCTGGGAGCTGCGCTTCGCGCGAGAGCTGGGCGGTGAGGCGGCCCTGGTACTGAGCTTGAGGGAGCGGACCGGACACGTCCTCGACCTGAGCGCTGTCTGGTGGATCGACGACTTCAATGCGCGCAGCCGCCGGCTGCGCTCCCAGAAGATCGCCGCCTGGGACCGCCGCGCCGACCACCTGGTCTTGCGCCAGCAGCTGGATGCCGGCCTGAGCCTGATCGACGGCTGGCGAGAGGACGACCTCGGTCCGGCCCGCGGGCCCTACCTCAGCTGGAGCCGCGAGCAGACCGCTGCCGGCTTCGAAGAGGCACGGCGGCAGCTGCCCCGGCGCTGACCGGGGCCGGCTCGCCCATGTCCGGGTGCAGCAGGCCCGCCAGTATCTCGACGCTGTCGATGAGCCGCGGGCCGGGGCGGCTGAAATAGGCGCTGCCATCGACCACGAAGACCCGGCCCTCGCTGACGGCGCGCAGGTCCTCGAAGCCCGGCCGCGCGGTCAGCGCCGGCATCAGCTCGAGGCTGCGCTCGAGGCTGAAGCCGCAGGCCATGACCACCAGCGCCTGCGGGTTCGCCTGGACCACGTCCTCCCATGCGATCGGGTGAGCCGGTCCCGCCTCGACCCCCAGGAGATCGCGCCCACCGGCCAGGCGGACCAGCTCCGGCGTCCAGTGGCCGCAGTTGAAGAGTGGATCGAGCCATTCCAGGCAGACCACGCTGAGCCGCGGCCGGTCCTGGAGGCGCCGGGCCAGGCGGGCGAGCCGTCCGCGCAGCCCGGCCACCACCTGCTCCGCCTGCCGCTCACGTCCCGTGATGCGTCCCACCAGCGCCAGATGATCGAATACGTCCTCCAGACGTTCGGGCTCGAGCGACACCAGCTGGACTCCCGCCTCGAGGCGGCGGGCCGCGCGCTCGACCACCGGATAGGAGACGGCGCACACTTCGCACAGCTCCTGGGTCAGGATCAGGTCCGGTTGAAGCGCCGCGAGCCGGTCCGCATCCAGACTGTAGACACTGCTCCCAGCGTGCACGAGGGATCGGATGTGGCGGTCGATCTCAGCGCTGCTCGATCCAGCCTCCAGCACGCTCGCGGTGACTACCGGCTTGCCCCGGACGCTGGGCGGGTGATCGCACTCGTGGGTCACCGCCACCAGCTCCGCCTCGAGGCCGAGCGCGCAGACGATCTCCGTCGCGCTCGGCAGCAGCGAGGCGATCCGCATGGCAGGTCAGCGTGCCGGGACGAAGGGGTTGAGCAGCATCTCGGCCTCGATCGTGGTCGTCGCTCCGTGGCCGGGATGGACCACCGTCTGCGGCGGCAGCGCGTAGAGCCGGTTGCGAATGCTGAAGACGATCTTCTCCATGCTGCCGCCGGGAAGATCCGTCCGTCCGATGCCGCGCTCGAAGAGCGTGTCGCCGGAAAAACAGTCCAGGCCGACCAGAAAGCTGACCGAGCCCTGGGTGTGGCCCGGAGTGTGGAGGGTCCGCAGCCGCAGGTCCTGCAGGCTGAACTCGAGACCGTCCTCGAGCTCTCGGTCGATCTCGAAGGGAGCGAAGCCCGGGGGCATGAACGGGTACTGGGCGAACGTCTCGAAGTCGACGATGGCCAGGTCCTGCGGGTGCATCGAGACCGGCGCACCGGTCGCGGTGCGCAGCGCCGGCACGCCCGCGAGGTGGTCGACGTGGCCGTGGGTGAGGAGGAGCGCCTCGACCGCCAGCCCCTCCCGCTCCAGGAAGGCCGTCACCTGGCGCGCCTGGAGGCCGGGGTCGATGACCAGCGCCCGGTCCGTGTCACGCCGGGCGAGCACGTAGCAGTTCTGCCCGAACAGCTCGTCCTGGAAGACGGAGAGGACTATCTTCTCGCGCAGAGCCTGAGCCGGCGTCACGGCGCGACCGGCACCTCGCGCGAGGCGGCGGTGAGCACCTCGTGGCCCGATTCCGTGATCAGGACCATGTCCTCGATGCGCGCGCCTCCCCAGCCGGGGACGTAGACGCCCGGCTCGTTGGTGATCACCATGCCGGGCGCCAGCTCGGTTCGATCGCGCGCAGCCAGCAGTGGCCGCTCGTGGATCTCGAGACCGACGCCGTGGCCGAGCGGGTGTCCGAAAGCGTGTTCCGGGCCGATGGTCTGCGCGATGGATCGGCGTGCGACACGCTCGACAGCGTCGGCGCTGATACCCGGACGCATGGCTTCCAGCGCCGCCGCCTGGGCCTGCTGCACCGCCTCGATCACCCGCCGCTGCTCGGCGCTCAGCTCGCCCACGACCACGGTGCGGCTGATGTCGGAGCAGTAACCTGCCACCCTGGCCCCGAAATCGAAGACGATCATGTCGCCCCGCTCGATCATCCGCTCGGTCGGGTGGGCGTGTGGCCGCGCGCCGTTCTCGCCGCTGGCCACTATCGTCTCGAAGGCCGGCGAGTCGGCGCCCAGCTCGCGGAAGGACTGGTCCAGGAGGAAGGCGAGGTCGCGCTCGCGCAGGCCGGGGCGGATGGTCCGGCGGATCCGGTCGAAGGCGCGGCTGGAGATGGAGGCGGCCGCCCGCATCCGCGCGATCTCCTCCTCGGTCTTGCGCATGCGCATCTCCTCGACCAGGCCCGTGGTCGGCTCCAGCGCCACGGCCTCCGTGATCCCCCGGCGGAGGCGGTCGAAGGCGCTGACCGTCAGGTGCTGGGCCTCGAATCCGACCCGGCGCCGGCCGATCGAGGCCAGGCGCTCCGGAACCAGGCTCAAGAGGTCGGCGGAGGCCGCCGGCCGGACCAGCTCGAAGCCGGCCGCCTCCTGCTCCATCTGGATCCAGTAGCGGCTGTCGCCCAGGATCTCGGCCGCCTCGGGGCCGATGACCAGGTAGGCCAGGGAGCCGGTGAACCCCGACAGGTAGCGGACGTTGGCCGCGCCCGTGACCAGGAGGGCGTCGAGCTCCAGCTCCGCCAGGCGGCGGCGCAGCGGTTCCAGCCGGGCCGTCCGCTCGGTTTGCAGCACGACCCGAGTCTAACCGGGCGGCCGGCTTCAGACCTGGGGCAGTACGCCCTCGGGGCGCCCGGCGCCGAGCGCGCTGAGGGGCTCGGTCGCCACCTCGGCCAGCGCCCGCAGCA
>VBIC01000061.1:0-3767 GCA_005881425.1 Chloroflexota bacterium
CGCAGCCGCGGCAGCGCCAGCGCCAGCATGGGGACGGGAAGGGCGGTCATCGTGCCGCCCACGTGCACCGTGATCCCCATCGAGAGGATGGCGACGGCAAGGCCCACGAGAGCGCAGGTGCGCATCAGGGCCGAGTTCTTCCAGCCGCGGACCACGGCCCCGACCAGCAGCGCGATCAGCGGAATTCCGAGGTAGGCGTCCCATTCCGTCAGGTTTCCGGTGAGCTGGTCGGTCACCTGCAGCGCGGGGGCTGGGGCGAAGGCCTGCATCCGCGTCGGCAGGACGAAATTGAGCAGGTCGCTGGCATAGACGTTGAGCGGCTGCAGGGTACCGCTCACGCGCTGGGGGCCGAGGAACTGGACCGCGAGCGGAAAAGCGCCCAGGACGAGCGCGGTGAGGCCGGCCGCTGCCAGGGCCCGGAGCGCGTAGGGGGCCTTCTCCCGCACCCGGGCCGGATGGAGAGCGATCACTATGGCAATCGCCAGGACCGCGACCAGCCCCTCGGTGGCCAGCATCTCCTCACCGGTCCAGAGCTGGAGCGCCATGAGGACGCCTACCAGGCAGCCGGTCCATACCCAGGATCGTCGTTGGCGGCGGATGGCGTCGTCGAGCGCCAGCAGCAGGAGCGGCGGAATGAAGGCGATCGTCAGGTGCAGGTGGCCGAGGGAGTGGGCGAGCATGTAGGGAGAGAACCCGTAGAGCAGGCCGCCCAGAAAGGCGCCGCCACGATGCGCGACGTAACGCGAACAGGCCAGGAAGGCGGTGAAGCTGGAGGCGCCCAGGGCGAGGGTCATGAGCAGGTTGCGCGCCACCACCGGGCCCAGGGAGAGCGTCACCGGGCTGAGGAGGATGGCGGGCAGGGGGAAGAGGCCGTTCCACATCAGGTTGACGCCGCCCGGGTAGTCGATGTAGTCGGCCAGCAGTGGGTTGTAGCCGTGGCTCAGGGCAAAGGCCACCCAGCGCATGAACCAGAGCGTGTAGGGCACGTCGGCGCCGCCGCCGATGGCCAGCGTACCCGGCGAGCGCCAGGACGACCAGAAGAGGGCCGCGGCCAGCGCCAGGTAGGCTGCCGCCGCCGCGAGAGCGCGGCCGCGGTCGCGGACAGGGGCGGATTCGTGAAGGCGCTGGACGATGACTCTGCAACGCCCTGGCTCGGGCCAACCTTCCAGGCCGCCGGGGATGCGGGAGGCGGCCGTTCTACGGCTATGCTCGGCCGCGCCGCACGCTGGCGAACGATGACGACGCTGCTCTTCACCGCCGGCCTGGGCCTGATCGCGATTCACAACCTGCTGGCCTGGGCAAAGTTCGCGCTGGGCCGAGCCTTCGAAGGTGACTTCGGCCTCTACTACGCCTTCGCCCGCATCGGCCTGCATCACGGCTTTCACGAGCTCTACGACCTTGCGGCGCAGCGGCGCGAGTGGGATGCGCTCGGTCCGCTGCTCTGGTATCCAGCGCCCTACCCGCCCTTTCTCGCCTGGCTGGTCGCGCCCTTCGCGCTGCTCCCGTTTCCGCTGGCCTACGGGCTATGGAATGTCATTCTGGCCGCAGCCCTGGTCGGGACCTGGTTGCTCCTCGCTCCCGGCGGCCGATCGCTGCGTGCCCTGCAGTTGGCACTCGCGCTGGCCCTGCCCGTGGTCGCCTTCTCCCTCCTGCTGGGGCAGGTCGTGCTGATCGTCGCCTTCGCCCTGGCGCTGGCGGCGCGCCTGCTCGTGAGAGGCTCGGCCACGGCGGCGGGGCTCACCCTCTGCCTGATCGCGGTCAAGCCGCAGCTCGCCCTCCTGGTGCCGGTGGCACTGCTCGCCGCCGGCCGGCTGCGTGTCTTCCTCACCTGGGGCGTGGCCTCGGGCGGCCTGCTCCTGCTCGCCTGGTGGAGCCTCGGGCTCGACGGTCTCATTGCCTACGCGCATCGGCTGCGCGACGCCAACGGAGCGCTCGGCGCCTACCAGGTCCCGGCCGGGCTGACCCTCCCCGGGCTCCTCGGCCACGGGTTGCCGGCCACCCTGGCCCAGGCCATGGTCGTGGCGGCGGTGGTGGTCGCGGCCTGGCGGCGTCGCGGGCGTGGACCGATGTGGACGATCGCGATCGGCGTGGTCGGCAGCCTGCTGTTCACGCCCTTCTATCACTCCGACGACCTGGCGGTGCTCCTGCCCGCCGCCTGGATGTGGATGCGCACCGCGCCGCCGGCGTGGGAACGGGTGCCGATGGCTGTGGGCATGGCCGCGGCCATCCTGCTCGCCACCCCGCTGCCGCTCCTCGCCAGCCTTCTCGGAGCGATCCTGGCGCCCGACGATCTGCTATACCTGACGGGGCGTGGCGATCGGCGGCCTGCCCTGCGTTTGCCCGGGCCGCAACCGGGTACCACTGTTATCGGAGGTCTCTGATGGGCATCTTCGGACAGGTCCAGCGCCAGTTCATCGCCCGGCCCGATCCGGCCAAGGGGCAGATCCTCTACAAATGGCCCGACCAGAACATCCGCAAGTTCACCCAGCTCACGGTCGAACAGGACGAGCTCGCCGTCTTCTTCCGAGACGGTCGGGTGCAGGGGACGATCCAGCCGGGGCGGGTAACGCTCGATTCCTCGGAGATCCCCTTCCTCGGCGCCCTGGTCGATGCCGTGACTGGCGGCAACCTGTTCCGCACCGAGCTCTATTTCATCAGCACTCGTGAGTTTCCCAACCTGCCCTTCGGGGGAGCGATCGACAACGTGGTCGATCCGCAGACCAACCTGGGCGTCGGCCTGCGCGTCTTCGGCGAGTACTCGCTCAAGGTGATCGAGCCCCAGTCGCTGATCGTCAACCTTGTCGGCACTCAGAATCTCTCGACCAACGACGAGATCACCGATTGGATGCGCGAGCAGCTGCTCAAAACTCTCCGGACCGACGTGGTCACGCACGTGGTCAGCAACGGCTGGGCTCTGCTCGGGATCGCGGCCCACACCGACCAGGTAGAGGCGGAGACGATCGCCCAGGTGCAGCGCAACGTCAACTCATACGGGCTCCAGATCGTACGCCTCGGGAACTTCACGATCACCCTCAAGCCCGAAGACGAGGACAAGCTCAAGGGCTTCCTCAAGGACGTGCAGTACACCAAGCTGGCCGGCGGCTTCCAGCAGTACGCCGCCGGTGAGGCCATGCTCGGCGCCGGCCAGGGTTTGGCCCAGGGTCCCGGCCAGGGCGGTGGGAATCCGGCCTTTCTGGGGGTTGGGGTCGGCATGGGCGGGCTGGTCGCGGGCCAGATGGGCCAAACGGTCGCGGCTGGCGGCCAGATCCAGGTGCGCTGTCCCCAATGCCACGCGCTGAACGCCGAGAGCTCCCGCTTCTGCAACAGCTGCGGCCAGAGCCTGGAGCCCGCTCCGGCACCGGTCGGGGCGACGATCGCGTGTCCGCACTGCAAGGCTCAGAACGCGGCCACGGCGCGCTTCTGCACCAGCTGCGGGCAGGGGCTGCAGGGTGGCGCCCAGCCGGGGTCCGCATCCGCGCCGCCGGCGCCCGCTCCCTGATCCGGCCATGATCCTGGTCTCCGTGCTCCTTCGAGCGGGGGGCGGCGAGGGTTTCGGCGGGGGCGGCGACTTTGGCGGCGGCGGCTTCAGCGGGGGCGGTTTCGGGGGCGGCTCCTACAGCGGTGGCGGCGGTTACTTCCCCATCCCGATCTTCTTCGGTGGCGGGGGAGGAATCGGCACCTTCATCTTCTTCCTTTTCATCCTGTTCGCCCTCTACAACGGGTACCGGCGCTGGAGCGCCTTCAACCGGCCCATGACCGCCACCGGT
>VBIC01000061.1:3877-4169 GCA_005881425.1 Chloroflexota bacterium
GCAGACCACCTTCTTCGCCCTCCAGAAGGCGTGGATGGAGCGCAACCTCGAGCCGGCTCGCGTCTACCTGTCGGACGCGATCTACCATCGCTGGAAGATGCAGATCGACCAGATGGTCGCCGCCCAGCAGCGCAACATGCTCGACAATCTGGTGGTGGGTGGAATCCGGGTGGTCGAGGTCCACACGGACGCGAACTTCGACTCCATCACCGTACGGATCGACGCGGCTGCCGCCGACTACAAGGTCGACGATCGCACCGGCAAGATGGTCTCCGGTTCGCGCTCGCAGCAG
>VBIC01000212.1:0-1298 GCA_005881425.1 Chloroflexota bacterium
AAACGCGGCGCGCTGGTCAGCCAGGATCAGGGCTGGCTGCTGGTCGAGGGGCCCCCCGGGGGCGGCAAGTCCACGACCGAGGTGCGGATGCCCACGTTGGCGCCGGTTCCCAGCCCGGAACCGACCGCTGGTGCCACGAACCACGCCGCTTCCAGCGAATTCGAGCACCTCAGCGCCGCCTGCGCCGAGCTCAGCGCGACCGTGTCACGGCTACGCCGCCGCCACGAACGGGACAAGACCCAGTTCCGCAGGACCTTGAGGCAGCTGGAGAGCTCACGCAAGCAGGTGCAGACCAGCCGGCGCCGCAGGCAGCGCGAGCGCCTCAATCACCGCCAGCCTCCATCATCATGATGACGCCGCCGGCGCCGTCGGGCGAGACGGCGCCGTCCTTTGACCCGGCGCCATCCTTTGACCCGGCGCCGTCTCTTGACCCGTCGGCCCCGTCCAGCGACCCGGCGCCGAACGAGAGCATCGTCACCCGACACCTGAAGCTGCGACCCCGGCGGTTCGTGGCTTCGAGCACAACCTGTTCGCGATCCGTGTCACCGCTCAGCACGCCCCGGAGCTGAGACCGAAGCCGCTCGAGCGGTAACCCGATGTCCAGTGACAGGACGTGCTGCCCCTCGGCCTCCTGAGGGGTAAGGCCCCACATCTCCTTAGCCTGGCCATTCCAGACCCTCACCTGCTGACGGCGGTCGATGACCAGGACCGCCATTCCGATCGTGGTCAAGATCGTCTCCAGGAAGGTGTTCACGTCGTCGAGCTCCAGCGTGCGGTGCCGGAGCTCGTCGTTCATCGTCTCCAGCTCCTCGTTGCTGGACTGGAGCTCCTCATTCATCGTCTCCAGCTCCTCGTTGGTGGACTGAAGCTCTTCGTTGGTGGTCTCCAGCTCCTCGTTGGTGGATTGGAGCTCCTCGTTGGTGGTCTCCAGCTCCTCGTTGGTCGACTGCAGCTCCTCGTTGGTTGTCTGCAGCTCCTCGTTGGCGGACTGCAGCTCCTCGTTCGTGGTCTCCAGCTCCTCGTTGGAGGACTGCATCTCCTCGTTGATGGTCTGCAGCTCCTCGTAGGCCGACTGGCGCTCCTCGTTGGCACGGCGCAGCTCTCCCTCCATCTCGCGGAAGGCGGTCACGTCGTGCACCAGGTAGATGAGCCCGGACGTGTCGCCGTCCGCGCCCTTCAGCGGAGCGACCTCCACCGAGAGCTGCGTCGTGTGCTGATCGCCGGGGCGCCCGATGAAGCCTTCGCCCCACTCGCGTTCGGAGCGGCCCTCTCGTACCGCTGCGGTCTTCTCGATGAGC